>NZ_JABZED010000081.1:0-854 GCF_013416675.1 Salinispora sp. H7-4 | reverse complement strand
GCTGGGCGACGGGACCACCACCACCAGCAGCACCCCCATAGCGGTGGACCTGCCAGCCGACACCACGATCACCGCCGTCGCCGCCGGCAGCCGCCACAGTCTGGCAGTGACCTCCACCGGCACCGTACTGGCCTGGGGCCTCAACCTCACCGGCCAGCTGGGCGACGGGACCACCACCAGCAGCAACACCCCCGTGGCGGTGAACCTGCCGGCCAACACCACAATCACCGCCATCGCCGCCGGCAACGCCCACAGTCTGGCGGTGACCTCCACCGGCACCATGCTGGCCTGGGGCGCCAATCTCACCGGCCAGCTGGGCGATGGGACCAACAGCAACAGCAACACCCCCATAGCGGTGAACCTGCCGGCCAACACCACAATCACCGCCATCGCCGCCAGCAGTAGCGGCCACAGTCTGGCGGTGACCTCCACCGGCACCATGCTGGCCTGGGGCTCTAATTTCACCGGCCAATTGGGCGATGGGACCACCACCAACAGCAACACCCCAGTTGCGGTGGACCTGCCGGCCAACACCACAATCACCGCCGTCGCCGCCGGCGCCGGCCACAGTCTGGCGGTGACCTCTGCCGGCACCATGCTGGCCTGGGGCGGCAACGGTTCCGGCCAGCTGGGCGACGGGAGCACCACCACCAGCAGCACCCCAGTTGCGGTGGACCTGCCGGTCGACACCACAATCACCGCCGTCGCCGCCGGCGCCGGCCATAGCCTGGCGCTGACCTCCACCGGCACCATGCTGGCCTGGGGCTTCAACGCCTCGGGCCAGCTGGGCGACGGGACCACCACCAACAGCAGCACCCCCATAGCGGTGGACCTGCCGGTCGACACCACAATCA
>NZ_JABZED010000080.1:0-299 GCF_013416675.1 Salinispora sp. H7-4 | reverse complement strand
ATGTGACCCGCTGGTGGTGAAGGGTCCTGGATGGGAAGACATGGCACGGTTTTACCGTCGATCGTCCGTCGAATGAACAGCTAGCGGCCGGCGGGTAGCCGCCACGACGCCACTCCGCCACCGCGTGACAGCGACTCCACCGCCGGGCATCACGATCGGCCCGGCGGAAGAAGAGGGCTCTTCGTGCGGCGGGTTCGTCTGCGTTGGGTTGGGCCTGGCAAGGGTCCCCGGAGCGTGCTCGGTCCGGGGACCCCGTCAGTTGGTTATCGCAGGCCGTAGGCGCGGATGAGTTCTTGTCG
>NZ_JABZED010000079.1:0-1127 GCF_013416675.1 Salinispora sp. H7-4 | reverse complement strand
AGGGCAAGTCGCCGTACGCCCGTCCGTCGGCGATCGCCACTCTCGCGGCGCTGGCCACCGAGCCGCCGCCGCCGCCGAAGAACGCCGGCCCGCTGCGCCCCGTACTCGACGGCCTGCTGCAAAAGGATCCGACCCAGCGGATCACCGCCGAGGCGGCCGAGGAGTTGCTGCGCCGAGCCGACGCCGCCTCCACGGCGATGCCGACCAACACTCGTCCAGCCGGTGCCCGCCCAGGCAACAGCCGCCCGGCCGACGTCCGTCCGGCCGACGTCCGTCCGGCCGACGCCCGCCCAGCCAACAGCCGTCCGGCCGCGCCGGTCGGCCCTCCGGCGGCCCGAGCGGACGCCGGGCCGGCGGCGAAGGCCGGCGAGTCGGGTGTCCCGGCATCGCCCGTGCCCCCGCCAGTCGCGCCCGGTGCCGGTGCGAAGCGTTACTCCACCCGCCGCAGGTGGTTGTTCAGTACCGTGGCGGGTCTGCTTCTGCTCGGTGCCGTGCTGTTTTCCGGGTGGCTACTCGCCACCCGACCGTTGATCGGTGCCGTGGCGGGTCTGCTTCTGCTCGGTGCCGTGATGGCCTATCCCCGACGCACCCCGGACAACGACGGAGTAGATCCGGATGCGGTCCTACCCGGCGCCCCGCCCACCGCGGCTCGGGCGTCTTCGACTGCTGAGGGCGGCTAGCTCGGGTGGTGACCCGGGCTCGGGCTCGCCGGTACCGGGATCCTCGGTGTAGACCGGAGAACTCGGTGCGGGGCGGAAGTCGTCGTCAGCGGGGCAGGCCGGAGGCGCGCCAGGCGTCCGGGCCGGCGGCGAGGCCGGAATTGGCGGGGCGGGCGCCGCGTGCCCAGGCGGAAGCCGTAGGTGGGGCGGGGGCTGTCGCCGGCCTGGGGTGAACGACGATCGCGCCTACCAGGGCGGCCAACTCCTCAGCGGTCGGCGTGCCGTGAACGACGCGGAACAGTGGCTCCTCGGCAGACATGGCGTCAGCGTACGCGTGGAGTTTGGATCTTCGTTGCGCGGTGGCGTGCCGCCCGAGTTGCCGCCGTCGCCGCCGGGTACCGTTTCACGATGTCGAACGCACCCTCGGAACTCGTCGCTGGTCGGTACCGGCTCTTGTCGCCGCTCGGC
>NZ_JABZED010000078.1:0-44053 GCF_013416675.1 Salinispora sp. H7-4 | reverse complement strand
CGCTGCATGTTGATGAGCCGTCTCCGCAGGTCGATTGGTCGGCCGGGGAGGTGCGGCTGCTGACCGAGGCGCAGCAGTGGCCGGTGCTGGACCGGCCTCGCCGCGCTGGTGTCTCATCGTTTGGCATCAGCGGCACCAACGCCCACGTCATCCTCGAACAGGCACCCCCGGCCGACGCAACCCCGGCCGACGCAACCCCGGCCGACGCACCCCCGAACGATGCCACCACCGTCGAAGCACCTTCGACCGGCGTCGCCCCGGCCGACGAGCCGCTGACCGACGCGCCCGCCGTCGAAGCACCTTCGACCGACGCCACCCCCGCCGTCGCGCCGCCCGTGCTGCCCTGGCTGCTGTCCGCCCGCTCGGCGGAGGCGTTGCGTGCCCAGGCCGACCTGGTCGCCGGCACCGCGGGTGCGCTCGACGTGGCCTACTCGCTGGCCACCACCCGCACGGCCTGGGAACGCCGGGCCGTCGTGGTCGCCGCGGCCGGGGACGACGCGATCCGCGCCCTGCGCGCCGTCGCCGAGGGAGCCGACGCCGCCGAACTGGTGCAGGGCTCCCCGTCCGCCGGCAAGCTGGCCATGCTCTTCACCGGGCAGGGCGCCCAGCGTCTCGGCATGGGCCGCGAGTTGGCCGCGGCGTACCCGGCCTTCGCGGAGGCGTTCGCTGAGGTCTGCGGACACCTGGACGCACAGCTCGAACGGCCGCTGCGGGAGGTGCTCTACACCGAACCGGACGTCGCCGACGCCGCGCTGCTCGACCAGACCGCTTACAGCCAGAGCGCGCTCTTCGCCATCGAGGTGGCGCTGTTCCGCCTGCTCGACTCCTGGGGCATCCGACCCGAGCTGGTCGCCGGGCATTCCATCGGTGAGATCACCGCCGCCCACGTCGCCGGGGTGCTGTCGTTGCCCGACGCTGCCACCCTGGTCACCGCCCGGGGTCGGCTCATGCAGGGTATGCGCGAGGACGGCGCGATGGTGGCGGTCGAGGCGTCCGAGGCAGAGGTACGCCGGGAACTGGCCGGTCGGGAAGCGGAGTTGGGCATCGCGGCGGTCAACGGCCCGCTCTCGGTGGTGATCTCCGGCGATGATGACGCCGTCGGCGCGGCCGCCGACGGCTGGCGGGCGCGGGGCCGCCGGACCAAACGGCTGCGGGTCAGCCACGCGTTCCACTCGCCGCACATGGAGCCGATGCTGGCCGAGTTCCACCAGATCGTGGCCGGCCTGGCCTTTGCCCCGCCGAGGGTGCCGGTGGTGTCCAATCGGACCGGTCGGCTCGCCGACCCCGACGAGATCTGCACCCCCGAATATTGGGTGCGGCACGTGCGGGAGGCGGTGCGGTTCAGCGACGGCATCGCCACCCTGCAGGCCACCGGGGTCACCACATTCCTGGAGGTTGGGCCGGACGCCGTGCTCACCACGATGGGTCGGGACTGCGTCACCGACATGGCGGACGCCGCCCTGGTGCCGGTGTTGCGCAGTGGCCGGCCGGAGGCGACGACCCTGTTGACGGCCGTCGCCACGCTGCACACCCGGGGCGTCCCGGTCGACTGGCGAGCCTGGTTCGCGCCCACCGGAGCCCGGGTCACCGACCTGCCGACGTACCCGTTCCAGCGTCGCCGGCTCTGGCTCGACGCTCCGGCGGGCAGCGGGGGCGATGTGCCCGGCCTCGGCCAGCGCGCCGCCGCCCACCCGTTGCTCGGCGCGGTAATCGGGCTGGCCGGTGCCGACGGCACGGTGCTGACCGGTCGGCTGTCGTTGCGGACTCACCCGTGGCTGGCCGAACACGCCCTCGCCGGGACGGTGCTGCTGCCCGGCACGGCGTTCATCGAACTGGCCGTCCGCGCCGGCGACCAGGTCGGCTGCGGCCTGGTGGAGGAGCTGACGCTGGAGGCCCCGCTGATCGTTCCCGCGCAGGGCGGTGTGGACCTCCAGGTGGTGGTCGGGGTGCCCGACGAGGCGGGGCGCTGCCCGGTCACCGTGCACTCCCAGCCGGACGACCGCGTCCCGGGATGGACCCGGCACGCCAGCGGTGTGCTCGCCCCGGTGGCCGCCACCCTCCCCGCCGTGCCGGCAGAGGGCGCCTGGCCACCGGCCGGCGCCGTCCCCGTCGATCTCGACGGGCACTACGACCGGCTTGCCGACTCCGGCTACCACTACGGCCCGCTGTTCCAAGGGCTGCGGGCCGCCTGGCGTCGGGATGACGAGGTGTACGCCGAGGTGGCGCTCCCGGAGGACGTCTGGTCCTCGGCCGAGCGGTTCAGTCTGCACCCGGCGCTGTTCGACGCGGTGCTACACACCCTCGACCTGACAGGGAGGGACCCGAGCGACGACGACCTGCTCCGGCTGCCGTTCGCCTGGCGAGGTGTTGCCCTGCATGCCACCGGGGCGGCGGCGCTACGGGTGCGGTTGCGCCGGATCGGGCCGGAGGAGGCCTCCTTCGAGCTGGCCGATACCGCTGGCGTACCGGTCGCCTCGGTGGCCTCGCTGGTGGTCCGGCCGCTGGCCGCCGACCAGCTTGCCAGGGCGCGGACCGGCCATCGCTCGTCGTTGTACCAGGTGGCCTGGACCCCGGTGCCGGCCCCGGAGACCGCCACGAACGACGCGACGGTGGTCCTCGGCGACGACGACCTCGGCCTCGGGGTGCCCCGTCACCCGGATTTTGCGGCGCTCGCGGCGGACATCGAGCGGACCGGTGCCGCGCCACGGACCGTCGCCGTCGCCTGGCGTACCACGTCGGACTCGACCGTGGCGGCGGCGACCGGGGCGCTCGCCCTCGTGCAGGGGTGGCTCGCCGACGAGCGGTTCGCCAGCAGCCGGTTGGCGGTGGTAACCACTCGGGCGGTCGCGACGGCCGAGGGCGAGGACGTGCCCCGACCGGTGGACGCCACCGTCTGGGGTCTGGTCCGGGCCGCGCAGGAGGAGAACCCGGGCCGGTTGGCCCTGGTCGACCTGGACGGGGCGGACCCGACCGGGCTGCAGGCCGCGCTGGCCGTTGACGCCGAGCCACAGCTGGTGGTGCGCCGGGCTGAGCTGTTCGCGCCCCGGCTCGCACCGCTGCCGGTACCCGACGGCGAACTGCCGGTCGATCCGGACCCGGAGGGCACGGTGCTGGTCACCGGCGGCACCGGAGGGCTGGGCCGGCTGGTCGCCGAGCACCTGGTCACCCGGCACGGCGTACGGCGACTGTTGCTGGCCAGCCGGCGGGGCCCGGCGGCCCCGGGAGCGGAGGAGTTGGTCGCCCGCCTGGCGGCGGCCGGTGCCCAGGTCACTGTGGTGGCCTGCGACCTGGCCGACCGGGCGGCGGTGGCAGCCCTGCTCGACGGGGTGCCCGCCGCGCACCCGCTGGTCGGGGTGATCCACGCGGCGGGTGTGCTCGACGACGGGCTGGTGGCCACGTTGACGCCCGAGCGGGCGGCGGCGGTGCTGGCCCCCAAGGCGGAGTCCGCCCGTCACCTGCACGAGCTCACCCTGGATCGGTCGCTGCGCTGGTTCGTACTGTTCTCGTCGGTGGCGGCCACTCTCGGCGGTGCCGGCCAGGCCAGCTACACCGCTGCGAACGCCTACCTGGACGCCCTGGCCCAGCACCGGCGAGCGCACGGGCTCGCCGGCATCTCACTGGCCTGGGGCTTGTGGGCCGAGCCGGGTAGCGGGATGACCGGCCACCTCGGCGAGGTGGACCTGCGCCGGATGGGCCGATCCGGGGTGGTCGCGCTGTCCACCGGGGATGCATTGGCGCTGTTCGATGCAACTGTCCCGGCGGGACCGGCGCTGGCCCTGCCGGTCCGGCTCGACCTGGCCGCGGTCCGGGCACGAGCGGAGGGCGTGCCGCCGCTGCTGCGGGGCCTGGTCCCCGCCCCGACCCGGCGGACGGCGGCCGGTGCGGCCGGTCCGGCCGCCGGTGAGCGGTCACTGGCCGACCGGCTGGCCGGGCTGACGCCGGATGACGCGGACCGGATGGTCACCGAGCTGGTCTGCGCCCGTGCCGCCGAGGTGTTGGGGCATGACCGTCCGCAGGCGATCGATCCGGACAAGGGCTTTCTGGAACTCGGCTTTGATTCCCTCGCGGCCCTGGAATTTCGTAACAGCATCGGGGCGGCCAGCGGGCTGCGCCTACCGGCGACGCTCATTTACGATTATCCCAGTCCGGCGGCGGTGGCTCGCTTCGTCCGGTCGGAGTTGACCGGTGTCCTGGGGGGCACCCCGTCGTTGGAGGCCGAGTTGGCCCGGCTTGAGGCGTTGATGGACGACACCGTGCCGGACGAGGGGGAGCGGGGCCGGATCACCGTCCGGCTCCAGGCGCTGATGTCTCGGTGGAACGCCACCTACGGCGCGGCCGGTGCGGAGCCGGCCGCCGGGGACCTGACGTCGGCCACTGCGGACGAACTGTTCGAGATCCTCGACGACGAACTGCAGGGGTCGGACTGATCATCCGATCCCGGGATCTGAGGTCCGTTGGCGCCCACGGGTGGCCGGCAGACCTCGGGTCTCCCTCGCGCGGATGGGTGGGCCTTGGTCCACCTTCGGCGTGGGTCCATGACCGTATCGCGTAACCGTTCGACATCATACGGTAGTGGCCAGCTGGGTGAACGTCAGATTCGCCGGTGGCCACCACCAGGGGTGGACACGGGAGAGGCAGGGAGGATGCGGGTGCGACTCGAAGAGGGGATCGTCGCCAAAGTCACCCGGAACGGACAGCTTGAGCTTGTCTCCGAACGCAGCGGGTTGCGATACCGGTTCGGTGCGACCGCCGCCGCGATGTGGATCGCGCTGCAGCAGCAGGGCGGCTCGCTGGAGCGGGCGGCCGGCGTCCTGGCCTGGCAGTGGTCGGCCGATCCGGCGGCCACCCGACGGGACTTCGACGTCTGGCTGGAGGACATGCTCCGCGCCGGTCTGGTCCGGGTGGAGTGACGCGGTGGCACCAGGCGGCTCGGCGGTGGGGTGACCCCTATCGAGCCCCCTGTCCCTGCGCCGGGAAGGTCGTCTGGTCGGGGAGCGGCGGAACCCCTGGCCGGTGGGCGGCGTCAGGCGCTGGCCGTGTGGTTGACCGCGCTGATGATCAGCCGGAGCGCCTCGGCAAGCTCCTCGCCGGACGGGGCGGCCTCGGGGTCGAGCAGCCGCTGCACCGTCAGCCCGGTCATCAGTGCCAGCAGGAATGAGCCGACGGCCTTGCGGGTCTCGTCCGCGACGTCCTCGCCGCCGTCGCGGATGACGAAGGCGGCCAGGGCCGGGCGGGCGCGGGCGTAGCTCTCCGCCAGTTGCTCCCGTAACTCCGGCAGGCGCTCGGCCAGCGCGAACGCCTCAATCCCGGCGACCCAGAGCGGCCGTTGCGTGGCGAACGACTCGACCAGGCCGGTCCACATCGATTCCAGTCGGTCCATCAGGTCGGGCTGGGTGCCGTCGCGCAGCACCCGGTCAATCTCGACGCCCCACTCCTCGAAGGCCTGCACCAGCGCTGCGGTCAGCAGCGCCTCCTTGGAGCCGAAGTGGTAGCCGATCGACGCCAGGTTGGTGTCCGAAGCGGCAACGATGTCGCGGGCGGTGGTGTGCGTGTAGCCGCGTTCGTAGAGGCAGTTCCTGGCCCCTACCAGCAGACGTTCCCGATGACCCACGGGCGTCACCCTACTCGGAACCACCCCCTTATTCACCCCACCAGATCTATACGCGCGTATAAAACTCGGGGTAGCTTTCGGTCATGGCTACAGCGCAGGCAAAGGCCGGCCGCCGCGAGTGGACCGGTCTCGCGGTACTCGTCATGGTGACACTGATCATCAGCATGGACATGACCGTGCTGTCGTATGCCCTGCCGTTCATCACGGCGGACCTTGAGCCAACCAGTAGCCAACTCCTCTGGATCACGGACGTCTACGCCTTTGTACTGGCTGGCCTGTTGATTCCGATGGGGACGCTGGGGGACCGGATCGGGCGTCGGCGGCTGCTGATGATCGGCGCGGCGGTGTTCGGTGTGGCGTCCGTGGCGACGGCCCTCTCCACCAGCCCCGGCATGCTGATCGGCACCCGGGCGGTGATGGGCGCCGCCGGTGCGACGCTCATGCCGTCGACCATGTCCCTGATCCGCAACATGTTCCACGACGAGAACGAGCGACGGGCCGCGATCGGGGTCTGGGCGGCCGGCTTCTCCGCCGGTGGGGTCATCGGCCTGGTGGCCGGCGGCGCGCTGCTCCAGTACTTCTCCTGGGGCGCCGTCTTCGAGATCAACGTACCGATCATGCTGCTCCTGCTGATCCTGGCACCGTTGCTGCTGCCCGAGTTCCGCAACGCGGCCACCGGGAGACCCGATCTGCTGAGCACGGTACTGGCGTTCGTCGCGGTGCTGCCCATGATCTGGGGTGTCAAGCAGTTCGCCGAGGACGGCATCAACTGGCCGCCGGTGGCTGGTGTGGCCGCCGGACTGATCTTCCTGGCCGTCTTCGTGCTGCGTCAGCGACGCCTCACCGACCCGGTGATCGATGTCCGGTTGTTCCGGGCCCCGGCGTTCAGCGCGGCGGTGGTGATGAATGTGCTCGCCAACTTCGCGCTGGTCGGGTTCATGTTCTTCATCAGCCAGTACCTCCAGTTGGTGCTCGGGCTGCGCCCGTTCACCGCCGGCCTGTGGTCACTGCCGGCCGCCGGTGCGGCGGGCATCGGCGCGGCCGTGCTGGCCCCGATGCTCGCCCAGCGCTTCAAGCGCGCCTACGTCGCCGCCGGTGGCCTGCTGGTGGCGACCGCCGGTTGCGTGGTGCTCGCCCAGGTCGGCGACGAGTCGGGCCTGGCCCCCGCGGTGCTCGGCCAGGCGTTGATGGCGGGTGGCGTCGCCATGGTGCTGACGCTGAGCGCCGAGCTGATCGTCTCTACCGCGCCCCCGGAGCGGGCCGGCGCCGCTGCCGGACTCTCCGAGACCGGCAGCCAGTTCGGTGCGGCGCTGGGCGTCGCGATCCTCGGCAGCATCGGCGCGTACGTCTACCGGCGGGAACTCTCCGGCGAAGCACCGGACGGGGTGCCATCGCAGGCATGGGCCGCCGCCCGGGAGACTCTGGGTGGCGCGGTGGTGGAAAGCCGGACGCTCTCCACCACGGCAGCGGAAACCCTGGTGACGCTGGCGCGGGCGGCCTTCACCGACGAGCTGCGGGTCGCCGCGATCGTCTCGGCCGGCATCCTGCTGGTGACGGCGTTCCTGGCGGCCGTGCTGCTGCGCAACGTGGGCGTATCGGTGCCCGGGCCGGGCCCGTCCGACGGGTCCGGCGACGCGACCCCCTCGACGGCCGACTGCGCGACCCACGTCGAGGGACCCGTGGCCGCCGCCGATGCCACCCCGGTTGACGACGAACCGACAGCGACCGACGTCCTGCCGGCGGAGGCGGCCGCCGACGCTGAGCCGGGCCCTGCGGTCCAGATCGGTCTGGAGCCGCCGGCGGCCCCGTCGCCACCCGGCCGGCCCACCCGGTGGCCTGACCGCACCGGCCCGGTCGGGCGGTGACGTCCCCGCCTCCCACGGAAATATCAGCCCTGTGCGACGGGTTCAGCAACTCGCAGTGGTGGTGGGGCTAGGGGGTCCGGTGTTGCACATAGGGGTTGTCCGGTATTCCGGGCGTTCCTACGCTCGCTTCGTCAGAGGACACCGGTGCCGTACGGCGGTGCCGCGCGGCATGCCGGCCGGTCCGCCCGGCAGGGAACGATGATGGACGATCAGGGTGCGGCGCGCTTCGTGCGGACGCGCGATGCGCTCGGCGTACCGCTGGTCGTCCCGGTCAACGTCCCCGGGTACCTGCCCGGTGGCAAGGAGGGGAGGTCCGGTGCGGGAACGTCTCGCTTCAGATGTCCCGCTGTGGAGGTACCCGCAGCGTCGATCCGTAAGGGACCAGTGATGACGGCAACCCTCGAGAACGACCTTTGGGTGCGGCGGTTCCATCCGGCGCCGTTCAGCGCGATCCGGCTGGTGGCACTGCCGCATGCTGGTGGTTCGGCCAGTTACCTGTTTCCGGTCTCCAAGGCCCTGTCGCCCACCGTTGACGTGCTGGCGATCCAGTACCCGGGCCGGCAGGACCGCCGGCATGAGCCGGTGCTGGATTCGGTTACCGACCTGGCTGACGGGGTTTTCAACGCGCTGCGGCCGTGGCTGGACCGGCCGCTGGCGCTCTTTGGCCACAGCATGGGTGCGGTGCTCGCCTACGAGGTGGGGCTGCGGCTGCAACTGCGGATGGGCCGATCGCCGCTGCGACTGTTCGCCTCCGGTCGTCGGGCCCCGTCCCGGGTTCGTGATGAGCGGTACGTGCACACCCGGGATGATGCCGGGGTGCTGCGGGAGCTGGCCAGGCTGAGCGGCTCGGATCCGCGGGTGTTGGGCGATCCGGAGCTGCTGCCGATGATCCTGCCCGCGGTGCGGGGGGACTACAAGGCGGTGGAGACCTACCGGGCTGACCCGGACCAACGGCTGGATGCCCCGATCACCGTGCTCACCGGCGACGCCGACCCGATGACCACCCTGGACGAGGCGCACGACTGGTGTCGGCACACCACCGGTGAGTGCGACGTCAAGGTGTACCCCGGCGGGCACTTCTATCTCAACGACCATGCCGGCGACGTGATCCGGCTGATCCGGGCCGAGCTGGAGCGGCTGTTGCCCAGCGAGCCGACCGGGTAGTCGGGACGACGGTGACAGGGGGATGCCGGTAGCCGGTGTGCCCCGGCTACCGTGCCGCCAATCGGCGATCTTCGTGGGCATGTTCCTGCGGTAGACCACGACCCGCGAGGTGTCACCGTTGCCGCCGTCACAGTTTCCCAGGTGTGCCATTGAACTGTCGTTGCTGTTCATCTTTTGTGTGTCCGTCCACCCGGAGGGGACCCCACTCCTCGGTCGGCAGCCGAATTTCAGCGGCTGGCCAACCTGCGGCCACTTCCTGGCTCCGGGAGTAGCATTTGTGATGCCTTTGTCGCCAGGCCAGCACGGCTGATCAACACCGGAATTGATTTTGTAATATTGCTGTCTTCCCCGCGTCTGGCGGCCCAAGACGGACACGCTTCACGTGCGAAACGCCCGAGGTGACCTGCCCGGTCACCTGCGGGGTGACGTTCCCTCCCCCTGGGGGTCCGGCCGGCCGGATCAGGGCGACCGTGAGGTTGCGGAGTGCGGCGGCCATGGGGTGGGTGACGACTGTCACGGTGTCGTGCGCGGGCGGAGACAGCTGTACGTCCACTCCGGTCGGTCCACCGATGTGCGGATATTCTCGCCGTCCAGGGCCGGTGTGCACCCCGTCGGCAGGTGCGACGAGCCGGGCGGCCTGCCACGCACCGACGCGTGCTCTACCGCGGCTGCCCAGGCCAGCCGACGCAACGTGTCGAGCCCTTGGTTCGCGGTTGGTAGCTGGCGTGGGAGCTTGTCGTCTACTGAGGAGGAGCGCGCTCGTTTCACCACCCCTGCGCTGTCTCGCAGGTGCTGCCTCAACAAGCCGAGCCAAGGTCAACCGAACCTTACTGTCGCCGTGGCGTGATATTCGGTGACGAAGTATCACCATCCCACTTCCAACTTGTACGCGTGTCTAGGTATGCTGTGGTCGCCGTCGAGGCGCGATGAAAGCGTCAACCTAATTGGCGATCATCATTGCAAATCATGGTTTTCAGGTTGACCTGCCCAGTGGCCGGGTGGGGCTCGGCGGACCGCATGGCATCGAGCCGAACCTTTTCGTCGGGGGGTCTGTCCCGGTAGGCGACAGCGCTCCGTTCGATGCGTCATCGCTGACATAGGGAGACGGGTGGAACTCGTAGAGAGAAGCCGCGAGCTCGACATCTTGCGGGACCTTTACGCCGGAAGCGCCACGGGCAGGGGACGGGTCGTGCTGGTCAGTGGTCCCGGTGCCACGGGCAAGACCGAGCTGCTGCGGGCCGTAGCCGATCATGTCGACACCGCGGGTGGGCTGGTGCTGAGCGCCACCTGCTCGCGGGCGGAGCAGATGCTGCCGGCCGCCGTGATGGGACAGCTGTTCCACAGCGTGCCGCTGCCGACCGAGGTGATGCGAGGCGTCGGTGCGTTCATCGACCTCGGGGCCGCCACGACCGAGGGCGACGCTGACATCAGGGCCGTGCGGGTGATGTGTGCCAAACTGCTCGACATCGCCCGGGACCGGCCGCTCGTCCTGCTCGTCGACGACGTCGAGTTCGCCGACAGGACCACCCTGCAGACCCTGCTCTACCTGCAGCGCCGGCTCACCGCAGCGCAGATCCTGGTGGTCCTCACCGAGTCGCCACAACCGCAGCCGGTCAACCCCGAGTTCCGCGCCGAGCTGACCCGGCAGGCATGCTTCCACACCATCCAACTGTCACCGCTGTCCGAGGCGGGCGTCGCCGAGGTGCTTCGTGGCTGGACCGACGACGAGATGGCCCGGGCGCAGGCCCCGGCGTACCACCGGATCAGCGGCGGCAACCCGCTGCTGCTGCACGCGCTCGGCGGGGACCGGCGTGCCGCCGGGCCGACCGGCGCCACCGAAGCGATCGTCGGCGACCAGTTCCGCCAGGCGGTCCTGGCGTGCCTGCGGCGGTGGGACCCGGTGATCCTGGAGACGGCTCACGGGCTGGCCCTGCTCGACGACTTCGCCACCCCGGCACTGCTGGCCCGACTACTCGACACCAAGCCGGCCCGGGTCCAGTGGGTGCTCAACGCGCTCACCCTGTCCGGCCTGCTGGATGCGGGGCGGTTCCGACACCCGGCGGCGTGCGCGGCGGTGCTGCACGACCTGGACCCGGACGCGCTGTCCGAGATGCACGCCCGCGCCGCGGCGCTACTGCACTCCGAAGGTGCCCCGGTTCCGGCGATCGGGGGCCACCTGCTCGCCGCCGGGGGTCTGACCGAGCCGTGGGCGATTGCCCTCCTCCAGGACTCGGCGACGCACGCGCTCGCCGAGGACCGGGTCGACGACGCCGTCGAGTCGCTCAAGCTGGCCCACGAGATGTGCCACGACGCACCCCGTCGGGCAGCACTGACCGCAATGCTGGCCGACTGCCAGTGGCGGGTCAGCCCGGCGGCGGTGAGCCAGCACCTCCAGTCCCAGCGCGATGCCCTGCGGGCTGGGCACCTCTCCGAGCGGCACGCCGCCGCGCTGCTGCGCTACCAGCTCTGGCACGGCCGCCTGGAGGAAGCCCAGGAGACCTTACGGCACCTGCGGGACGCCCGACACCAACTGGACGCCACGACCGCCGCCGAGTTGGACGGGTCCGCCGAATGGCTGCGGCTGTACTTCCCGGTCGCCTTCGCGGGGCTCGACGCCGCCCCCGGCACCACGGCGACGACGACGCCGGTCCACGCCATATCCCGCACCGACGGCTCGCTCGGGTGGGTCACGCCGTCCCTGACCACCGTGCTCACCGAAGGGGTGACCGACGAGGCGATCGCCCGAGCCGAGCAGGTGCTCGGCAGCCACATGCTGGTTGATGTAGGCCCCGAGTCGGCGCTGTGTGCGTTGCAGACGCTGGTCTACGCCGACCGGATGGACCAGGCGGTGCACTGGTGCGACGCACTCGGCGCGGAGACCGGCTCCCGGGGCGCCACCTGGCACGCCATCCTGTCCGACGTCCGGTCACACATCGCACTCCGGCAGGGTGACCTGCCGCTCGGCGAGCGGTTCGCCCACGAGGCCCTGGACGCGATGTCGCCGCACAACTGGGGCGTCGCGATCGGTTCACCGCTGTCCAACATGCTGCTCGCCAAGATCGGCCTGGACAAGCTCGATGAGGCCAAGGCCCTGCTCCGGTACGTCATCCCGGACGCGATGCGGGACACCTGGTTCTGGCCGCTGTATCTGCGGGCCCGGGGCCATCTGCACCTGGCCGGGAGACGGGTGTACGCCGCGCTCGCCGACTTTGAGACCTGTGGGCACCTGGCCACCCAGTGGGGGATGGACCTGCCGACCCTGCTGCCCTGGCGCGGCGACCTGGCCCAGGTCTACCTGCGCTCCGGCCGGCCCGATATGGCGCGGAAGATGGTGACCGAGCAACTCTCCCGGCCCGGCGCCCAGAACATTCGTACCAGGGGCATCTCGCTGCGGCTGCTCGGCTCAGCGCTGGACGTGAAGCAGCGGGTCAACACCCTGCGCCAGGCGGCCAACCTGCTCCAGGAGTCCGGTGACCGGTTCCAGCTCGCCCTGGCCCTCGCCGCCCTCAGCAGAGCGCACTACGGCCGGGGGGAGTTCAACACCTCACGGGTGGTGGCGCGCAGCGCCACCCAGCTCGCCAAGGACATCCAGGCGCAGGCGCTGTGCCGCCGGCTGCTGCCCAGCGGCGACGCGGTCGGGGGCGACGAGGCGGACGCTGGCCCGGAGCACGAGGAGATGTCCCGACTCAGCGACGCCGAGCAGCGGGTCGCGACCCTGGCCGCGCTCGGCCACACCAACCGGGAGATCGGCAAGAAGCTGTACATCACGGTGAGCACCGTCGAGCAGCATCTCACCCGGGTCTATCGGAAGCTGAACGTCCGGCGCCGCACCGAACTGTCGTTGGGGCTGCCGATGGACTCCACTGGGGCTGGGTTGCTGGCGGTGGCGTCGAGCGGCGCGGAGCAGCCCTGGTCACAGTGGGAGTCAGCGGCGGTCCAGGCGAGCTGACCCGGTGTGGTGGACCCGAATAGGTGGGCCTAGGCCCACCTATTCGGGTCATTAGCTCCATAGAATGGCGCCTGCTTGATTCATACCGTGAATATGTACCCACCGCCGTTCGGCGACTTCTTCTGCGGGGAGCATGAGGTGAACAGGAACAAGGACCGGCGGACCTCGGTTGACGGCGCGAACGCTGTGTGGCTGGACGACGTGCGTAAGGCGTACGGGCGTGGCGGGAACCGGGTTGAGGCACTGCGGGGCGTGACGATGAGCTTCTCGCGGGGCAGCTTCACGGCGGTGATGGGGCCCTCGGGCTCTGGCAAGAGCACCTTCCTGCACTGCGCGGCGGGGCTTGACGTGCCCTCGTCCGGGTCGGTGGTGCTGGACGGCAAGGAACTCAACGGGATGGACGAGAACCAGCTCACCCGGCTGCGCCGGGAGCGGGTCGGTTTCATTTTCCAGGCTTTCAACCTGATGCCGGCGCTGAACGTCGAGCAGAACGTGGGTTTGCCGTTCCGGCTGGCCGGCCGGCGGCCGGATCGCTCCTCCGTGGTGGAGGTGCTGGGTCGGGTGGGGCTGGCCGAGCGACGCAAGCACCTTCCGAGTGAGCTCTCCGGTGGTCAGCAGCAGCGGGTCGCGATCGCGCGTGCGCTCATCATGCGGCCGGCGGTCATCTTCGCCGACGAGCCGACCGGCGCGCTGGACACCCAGACCAGCAGTGAGGTGTTGCAGTTGCTCCGGGAGACGGCGGCGAGCGGCCAGACGATCATTATGGTGACCCACGATCCGGTTGCCGCCTCCGCTGCGGATCGGGTGTTGTTCCTTGCCGACGGGCAGTTCGTCGGTGAGCTGGAGGCCCCGACCGCCGACGTGGTGGCGGAGCGGATGACGCACCTGACCGCATGGCAGCAGGGCCGCGCGCCGCAGTCCACCGGCCGGGGTGGGTTCTGATGATGTACCTCGCCTGGCGCACCCTGCGCTACCGCAGGCTCGCGTTCATGGCGACCTTCCTCGCGGTCTTCTTCGGCGTGGCGCTGATTGTCGCCAGTGGCGGGTTGATGGAGACCGGCGTCCGGCTGGCGGTCCCGCCGCAGCGGCTCGCGGCGGCCGACGTCGTGGTCAGCGGCAAGCAGACCTATGGCGTGCCCAAGGAGGACCCGCAGGACACCAAGGACATCAAGTCGGTCCCGCTGGCCGAGCGGTACTGGATCGATCCGGCCTTGGTCAGCAAGATCCAGGAGGTGCCCGGGGTCGAACGGGCCATCGCTGAGTCGTCCTTCACCGCCACCGTGGTCCGCGACGGGGCGCCGGTGATCGTCGGGTCCGGGTCGCTGGGCCACACCTGGGAGTCGGCCGAGCTCGGGCCGTACCAGCTGGACGGGAGGCCACCCACCCAGGCTGGTCAGGTTGTCCTGGACCGGCGGGTGGCGCGGCTGGCGCAGGTCGGAGTCGGCGACCGGGTTGACATCGTGGTCGGTGGCGCCACCTCCTCCTTCCAGGTGACCGGCATCGCCGCCCCGCCGGGTGAGACGAGCCAGTCCGCGCTCTTCTTCTCCGGCGACGACGAGCGGCGGCTCAACCCGCACGCCGGTGGCGCCGACGCGATCGGTGTGCTGGCGAAGCCCGGCACCGACGTGGCGGATCTGCGCGACCAGATCGAACAGACCCTCGCCGACCGTAAGCTGGTGGTCCTCACCGGCGACGACCGCGGGGTGGCCGAGTTCCCCGAGGCGGTCGGCGGCCAGGCGCAGCTCATCCCGCTCGCCGGTGTCTTCGGCGGGATGACGGTCTTCGTGGCGATCTTCGTGATCGCCAGCACCCTGGGCCTGTCGGTGCAGCAGCGGCAGAAGGAAGTCGCTCTGCTGCGCTCCATCGGCGCGACGCCGCGGCAGATCCGCACAATGGTGCGTCGCGAGGCGCTCGTGGTCGCGGTCGGTGCGGCGATCCTCGGCTGCGTCCCGGGGGTGTTCCTGGGGCCGTTGCTCTACCGCCTGGTCTCGGCGGCCGGGGTCATCTCGCCGGTGGTCGAGTTCCACCAGGGCTTCATTCCCTACCTTGCCGGGCCCGCCATCGGGATCTTCGCCGCGCTGGTGGCCGCCTACGTTGCCGGTCGACGCCCCTCCAAGATCCGCCCGACCGCTGGCATCGCCGAGGCGGCCCTGCAGCGCAAGTGGGTCAGTTGGCCCCGGGTGCTGTTCTCCCTCCTCTTCTTCGCCGGCGGATTCGCGTTGATCCTGGTGACGGCGATCGTGATGGAGGGGCCGGTGGCCTCGGCCACCGCCGGGCCAGCGGTGATGTGCTGGGCGATCTCGATCGCATTGATCAGCCCGGGGCTGACCCGGCTCCTCGCGGCCGTACTGAGCCTGCCGGTGCGGGCGTTCTTCGGACTCGCCGGCTACCTCGGCACGATCAACGTGCGGACACGGGCGGTCCGGGTGGCCGCTGCGGTCACCCCGATCATGCTGGCGGTGGCGCTGGCAGTGGCCAACTTCTACCTCCAGACCACCCAGAACGAGGCCGCGGAGCGTTACTACTCCGAGAACCTCCGCGCCGACGTGGTGCTCAGCTCCACCACCGGCGGCTTCCCCGCCGACACCGTCGAGGCGATCCGCTCCGCGCGCGGCGTCGAGGCGGCGTCGGCGTACGTCACCAGCGCCGGTTGGATCAACAAGCCGTACGACGGGTCGCACGTCGAGTCACCCTGGCCGTTGCAGGGCGTGAGCGGGGCCAGCGCCGCCACCATCACCGGCGTCCGGACCACCGCCGGAAACCTGGGTGACCTCACCGGCGACGCGGTGGCGCTGCCCGAGGTTGCCGGGAAGAACCTCAACATCGGTGTCGGCGACCAGATCACCCTGCGGCTCGGCGACCGGTCGGCGGTGGACCTGCGGGTGGTGGCGCTCTACCCGGCCAAGGAGGGGTTCGAGACGATCCTGCTCCCCGCCGACCTGCTCGCCGCGCACAGCACCACCGGACTGTCCCGACAGATCCTCGTCACCGCCGAGCCCGGTACCGACCGGGAAACACTGGTGGCCAATCTGCGGGAGGAGGTCGTCGGCCAACCCGGCACCATGATCGAGGGACGCGAGGCGATCACCACCTTCGCCGAACGCACCAAGACCCTGGCGTGGGTCAACTATATGCTCGTCGGGTTGGTCGCCGGTTACACCTTGATCTCGGTGGCGAACACCCTGATCGTGGCGACCGCCGGTCGCCGCCGGGAGCTGGGCATGCAGCGCCTCATCGGCGCCACCCGACGGCAGTCCCTGCTGATGCTCAGCGTGGAGGCGGGCACGGTCACCGTCATCGGGGTGGTGCTCGGCACCATCGCCTCCATCGCCACCCTGCTACCGTTCAGCATCGTGGTGCTGGGGCGACCGGTACCCTCCGGGCCATTCTGGATCTACCTGGCCGTGGTGGCGGGCGCGGCGGTGCTGGCCTTCGCCGCCACCCTGCTGCCCGGACGCCGGGTGATGCTCGCCCGGCCCGCGGAAGCCGCCGTCGCCGTGGAGTAGCGAGCAGCGTAACGACCAGTGGTGCCCCGATGGCCCGACCGGGGCACCACTACCTGCCGTCGTCGGTAGGGTCGCTCGAGGCCCGGTCCGGCGTGCCGTCAGGAGACGTCGACGCGGGTGCTGTTGAGGTAGGCCAGCACGGCCAGCACGCGGCGGTTGCTGTCGTCCGCCGGTGCCAGATCGAGCTTCGCGAAGATGCTGGTGGTGTATTTGGCGACCGCGCCCTGACTGACGATGAGGCGCTGGGCGATGGCCGTGTTGGAGCATCCCTCGGCCATCAGCTCCAACACCTCCCGTTCGCGCGGGGTCAGCATCGACAGTGGTTCCCGGCGGGACCGGACGGCCAGCAGCTGCGAGATCACCTGCGGGTCCATCGCGGTGCCACCGTCGGCGACCCGTCGAATGGCGTCCACGAACTGGTCGCTGTTGAGCACTCGGTCCTTCAGCAGGTAGCCGATGCCGCCGCTGGCGTCGGCGAGTAGCTCCTTGGCGTACAGCTGCTCGACGTGCTGGGAGAGCACCAGGATGGGCAGCCCGGGGCATCGGCGCCGCGCCTCCAGAGCAGCCTGGAGACCCTCGTCGGTGAACGTCGGCGGTAGCCGCACGTCCACCACCGCCACCTCCGGGCGCAGGGTCACCAGCGCATCGAGCAGGGCCGGACCACTGTCAACCGCCGCGACGATTTCGAAGTCGTACGATTCGAGGAGCTGGACCATGCCCTGTCTCAGCAGGAAGAGGTCCTCGGCGAGTACAACGCGCACGGCAGCTCCAGGGTTGCGATGGTCGGCCCACCTTCGGGACTGCTGAGGACGAACGTTCCATCGAACGTAGCACAACGCCGTTCGATGCCCCGGATGCCGGTGCCGGTGCCGGCATCCACGCCGCCCTGGCCGTTGTCGACCACCACCGCGCGCAGGGCACCATCCTGATGACGCAGGTCGATACTCGCCCGGTCGGCGTTGGCGTGCTTGACGATGTTGGTCAACAGTTCGGAGATGGCGAAATAGACGGCGGACTCCGCCGGTGCGGCCAATCGACCGGGCACGTCGGCGGTGACGGCGACGTCGATCGGGCTCTCCAACGCGATCGCCTGGACGGCGTCCGCCAGGCCGCGTTCGGCGAGCACCGGCGGGTGGATGCCGCGAATCAGGCAGCGCAACTCCTCCAGCGCGCTGGCGGTAGCGTTGCGTGCATCGACCAGCAGCGTCTCCGCGGCATCCGGGTTGGTACGCAGCTGGCGGGTGGCCGCGCCGAGCTTCATGCCGATCGCCACCAGCCGTGCCTGCGCGCCGTCGTGTAGGTCGCGCTCGATCCGGCGTAGCTCGGTGGCCTGGATGTTGATGACGTCCGACCGGGTCTCCGAGAGGTGCCGCATGCGGGAGGCGGTCAACGCCCGCTCGCTCGGCCCGAGCAGTGCCCTGGCGAAGTGTGCGTGCCCGGCGACCAGCCTCGGAGTCGCGGCCAGCCAGACGACGAACACCGTCAGGCTGACCAGGGCCCCGAGCGCCACCCGTGGCCAGGTGTCCATCGGGGTGAAGCCGTACCAGAAGTCCACCCCGGACTCCCGTATCAGCATCCAGAACCCGGAGGAGAGCAACAACCCCTCCACCGCATACACCAGCAGGGTGGCTGGCAGCAGCCCGAGCGCGAAGCCGACCGCGGCGTTGAGCAGCAGGAATAGTAGGTCACGCCAGCTTGCCGGGTCGGTGAGGATGAACCGGCAGCGCTGCACCCAGCCGACTACCCCCGGCTCCGACGGCCTGCCGGGAAGGTACGGCGTGGCGATGGTGACCCCGGAGCGGGCGGCGAGTTCCCGGCACAGCCCGGTCAGCCGGCGGACCAGTGGAGTGAGCAGTGGCAGCAGCAGCATCCCGATGCCGAGCAGGATGAACGCCGTGGCGAGGGCGGTGGCGACGAAGAGGACCAGACTGAGTACGGCGGTGGCCGCGATCAGCACGCCCCGGCCGGTAGCCCGCAGGGCCACCGACAGGACCGGCCGGATGTGCGCGATGGTGACGGCGTCCACGCCGAGCAGGCGGCGCAGCCAGCGGGGTCCGACGCGTTCCGGATCAACCGGGCGGAGTTCTGACCCCGGCTCGGCTACCGCGTCGCTGGTCAACTCGCCCATGTAGATGAGTGTCCCACGTCGGGGTGAGACCTTGGCCCTGAGTACTCCTCGCTGGACCGGCCGACGGCCTGCCCAGCGGCGGCGTGGCGGTGCGTTCGGGGTAGGGGCCCGTTAAGGGTTGGCGTGGCCGGCGGTGGAGCCTAGCGTGTGGGCCACGCGCTTCATCGACGCCGGATGCCGTCGACGCCGGATGCCGTCGACAACGGTGCGATGTTCCGGGAACCGGTGCGGTACGGGGCTAGCCCGGACCGTCGTCACCGTACCGGGCCGAATGAGGGGGACCGCGCTGATGAACGCCGGCATTTACGCCGTCAGCGACCTGCACGTGGCGTACCCGGAGAACCGGAGGATCGTCGAGAGCCTGCGGCCCCACGCGGCGGGCGACTGGTTGATCGTCGCCGGTGATGTCGGCGAACTCTTCGCCGACGTGACCTGGGCGTTGACGCTGCTCAGCGAACGGTTTGCCAAGGTCATCTGGGCGCCCGGCAACCACGAGCTGTGGACCCACCCCCAGGACCCGGTCCAACTGCGGGGCGACGCCCGCTACCAGGCCCTGGTGCGGCGGTGCCGGGACCTCGGCGTGACCACTCCCGAGGACAGCTACCCGGTCTGGACCGGCGTCGGCGGGCCGCTGCTGGTGGCGCCGCTGTTCGTCGGCTATGACTACTCGTTCCGCGAACCGGGCGTCACCAGCAAGGAGCAGGCCCTGGCCCGGGCCCACGCCGCCGGCATCGTCTGTGCCGACGAGGTCTTCCTCCACCCCGATCCGCATCCGAGCCGGGACGCCTGGTGCCGGGCCCGGGTGACCAGGACCGAGGCCCGCCTCACCGACTGCGATCCGGCCGTGCCGAAGGTCCTGGTCAACCACTATCCGCTGGTACGCACGCCCACCGACATCCTGCGGTACCCCGAGTTCGCCCAGTGGTGCGGCACCGAGCTCACCGCCGGATGGCACCGCCGCTTCCACGCGCGCACCGTGATCTACGGCCACCTACACATCCCCCGTGTCACCTGGCACGACGGGGTGCGTTTCGAGGAGGTCTCCGTCGGCTATCCCCGGGAGTGGCGTCCCCGTGGCCACCCCGACTCGTGGCTGCGCCCGGTGCTGCCCACGCCCGCGCCGGTCTGACCTTCGCCCCGACGAGGCAGCCGCGGTCGACCGTCGATCCCCAAAGATCGGAGCCGGCGCAGGCTGGGGCCCGGCGCCGGCTCCGATCGGCGCTCTCGACGACATCCCGATCCGGTCCGAGGGCGGCCCGGACCGGGATATCCTCACGTCGCTGCCTGGTCTGGCCAGATCAACGCCGCCCAGCGGTCAGGACTGCGGCGGGCGCGGCCGCTTGATGAACTCGATGACCTCGCCGTTGGGGCCGTACACGAAGCTGACCTCGAGGGTCATGGCGGTGGCGCCCTTGGTCTCGATCCGCGCGGGCGCCATCAGCGGACGGGCGCCGGCGGCGACGGCCCGCTGGAAGAGCACGGCCGGATCCTCGGTACGGATCGCGAAGTGCACCAGGGTGGCGGCGTGCGCCCGCTCCTCGTCGCTCGGACGGGGCTCGGCGTCGAATTCCCGCGCCGAGCCGCCGGGCGGGGTGGAGGCGGCGTCGAAGAGCTCGATCACCCGGTCGTCGCCGGCGTCGAGGAATACGCAGCGGTTGACGCCGGCCTCGGGCGCGCTCCACTCGTGCGCGACCCGGAAGCCCAGTGCCTCGGTGTAGAAGCGGACGCTGGCGTCGATGTCGTAGGTACGCAGGGCGATGTGGTCCAGGCCCAGGTTGGAAACGGGGGCGGTCATGCTGGCTATCTCCTTGGGATGGTGTGGTGCGGGATGGAATAAGGGGCGGGATCAGCCGGTGACGTCGGCCCCGCGGCCCAGGTAGCGGTCGGCGGCGTCCGGCGGCGCCAGTCCGTCGACGTTGATGAGCTTGTCGATCGCCTCCACCCCCTCGTTGCCGAGGTGAAGGCCGGCTAGACGTTCCAGCGCCACGGGGGCGATGACGTCCATGGCCCGGTTGGTGATGACCGGGCTTGCCGAGTCCACTCCGCCCAGCAGGCCCTTGGGCTCGGACAGCGGCCGCAGGCCGTGGAGCAGATTCAGGTACTGGGGCCGCCAGAGCGGAATCACGAACCATTCGCGCTCGGCGATTCCACGCTCCACCCGGCTGATGAAGGAAGCTTCGGTTCCCGGCCGGAATGCGTAGCCGTGCCGGTCGAGACCGTATTCACGGACCATCTGGGCGGAAAAGCGGCTGATGCCGGCTCCGGGGTTGATGCCGTCGATGGTCCCGGACATCCGGTCGACCACGTCGGGGCGGGCCAGGTCGGCGACCTCGCCGAGGGCGTCGGCCGGGACGTACGGGGGTACCGCCCATACGCAGTACGGCTCGTAGTGCGGGGGCAGGACCTGCACCTGGTCGCGGTACGGGGACAGGTACTCCCCGTGGCTGGAGGGCAGCCAGGCCGAGACGAGCACATCGACCTCTCCCGCGGCCTGCAACTCGAAGAGCCGCTGGTGCGGTGCCTCGATGGTGCGTACTTCGTGCCCGGAGTCCTCCAGGACGCGGCGGGTGACCGCGGCCGCGGCGCGGTGGAACGACAGCGAGATGTTCCCTACCGTGAGCGCCGGCCGGCGAATACCCGTGTCCATGAGAGGTTTCCTGCCTTTCGCATCGGGTGTCAATGAGAAACCGGGAGGACCGGAGTTCCCCGCGGTGGAACCCAGCCTGCACCCACCACGTCCCATGCGTCCAATGACAGAATATTCCTGACTCGATAAGCTGGGTGCATGGCTACGCTGCGTCGCCTCGAGTACTTCGCGACGATCGGTGGTGAAACCGGGCCATGAGGTTGCTGCCCCGTCGTCCTGGCCAGGCTCCGTCGACCAGATGGGCATGCTTTCGGCGATGTAGCGAGATTCCTCCGAACCTGACGGTGAACAACCGCGCGACCCCGGACGTGACCGCAGAAAATCGCGGCGGAAGGTCCGGCCGCGATGACAAAGCACCACGGCCGAAGACAACCTGGCACTCACCCGCCACCACGCGCACCTGCCTGACGCTCGGACGCGGCGATTGGGGCGGGCAGTCGGTGCCCGTCTGGTTGTAGCCCGGGTTGTGTTGGGACGAGCAGGCCGGTCCGGCGTCCAGCTGGCCGGTGGCCCCCGCTTTCGGGTGGGCAAGGATATGGCACATGAGGCATACGCATCATGTGTTCCACAACCCGCCGTCGGCAACGCCCGCTGCTGTGCGCGCGGCGGTTGATCGCGGCGAGCTCTTTAGCGCGCTGGATGCCATGGTCGGTGCCGCCCTGTACGGCGACGGGGACTGGAAGGAGCTGCAGGAACTCTATCTGGAGCTACTCGATCACGAGGATTGCCAGGTGAAGGCCCTCGCCGCCACGTGTTTGGGTCACCTGGCGAGGGTGTACGGCCAGTTAGATGAACCTCGGGTAGTTGCTGCCCTTCACCATGTTAGGTCGGTCCCCAATTTTGGCGGGGCCGCCGCCACTGCGCTAGAGGACATCGAGCTCTTCCTCCATCCTCGGCGTGCCCGGTGGCGGGAGCGCCTGTGGCGGGCCCTCCGTCCTTGGACCTGGATCTGAATCCAGCCACCAAGGCCACGCCGACGGATATGTAGCACCCCTCCTACCGCAGCCGGTACCGGTTTCCTACTAGTGTTCCGGTAGTTAGCCAAGCTCCAGACTGCATTCTGGCACTGGCCACCGACAGGACCCACGACGAGAATTCACGGGCGGTGGCGCACGGTTCCTGCGGTTGGTGCGCTGACGCTCGTACGGCGGCCTGCCGGAGATGTCCCTGCCGGATGCTACGTTCCACGCCGTGGACCGTACCTCGATGTCCCGGCAGGCTGCACAGAGTTACGTCGATCATTTGGAGCGCCGGGACTGGCCCGGACTGGCCGCCCTGCTCACCGACAGTGTGGTCTACGAGATGCCGCAGACCCGTGAGCGTATCCACGGCGTCGACGCGTTCCTGCGGTTCAACATTGAGTATCCAGGCGATTGGCATTTGCGCCTCCGACGGGTGGTCGCCGATGGCAGCTTTGCTGCTCTATGGCTGGACATTCGGGTCGGTGTCGAGCAGCAGGACGCGTGCGTCTGGCTCGAGGTGTCTGAGCATGGACTCATCAGGAAGATCGTCGATTACTGGCCCGAATCATACGATCCGCCGTTGGGCAGGGAACACCTCGTGGAGCGGTGGTGATCCAGACGAGTTGTTCCGAATGTCAGCCGTCATTGGCGATCCGGGACCGGCTGACGGGTTTGCTGGTGTTGTAGTGGTGCCAGATCGCGGCGGTCATGGCGAGGAAGCGTTGGGCGACTTTGAGTGTGGGTTCGTCGTACGCAGGCTTCTCTTTGCGCGGCGGACGCTGCAGTTCGATGCCCCGTTCGTCGGACTGGTCGGCTCGAATCGGTGGGACGGACGACGTCGCTGTCGGGTCGGCCGCGTCCGTGCGGAATTTGACACGCCACGATGAACCTGCGCGGAGGCGCCGCCATCTGTCTGGACCGGGTCATCAGCGGTGACCAGGTCTACCACCGGACTATCCGCCCCGTCGACAACCCCGACGACAGCCAGACCGGCAGGGCCCAGCAGCCGGGTCGTATCCTCAACCATGCCTGTGGCTCTTCCGTGGTGATCAGCCTGCTTCGACGACAAGATGATCAACCAAGAGCCTCGGGCGCTTCAACCAAGGTCCACCCCGGACAGAGTAACCGCGTCGGCGAAACCCCCATCAACTTCGTTGACCCGCGATGCGGCGGCGATCAGCGGGACCTGCTCCAGGCTGACCGCGGAGAGCCTGCACCGGCGTAGCTCGCGTGCTGCGGTACTGCTGAGGACGAACGTCCTGTCGGACATGGGGATACGAGGCCCAATTCATGGTGTGTTTCGATGAGGTCGCGTGGCTCTATCCAGCGGCCGCCAGGTAGTCCGAGTAGAACAGTCCCAGGCCAATCGCCAGGCAGATGCCGGCGATGGTCCAGAATCGGACCACAATGTTGACTTCGCTCCATCCGGCCAGTTCGAAGTGGTGGTGCAGCGGCACCATCCGGAAGACCCGCTTTCCGGTGGTGCGGAACGAGACAATCTGAATCACCCAGGTGACGGTGATGATGACGAAGAGGCCGCCGATCAGGATCGACAGCAGCGTGGTGCGGGTTGCCACCGCGAGTCCGCCGATCAGGGCGCCGAGCCCGAGCGCGCCGACGTCGCCCATGAAGATCCGCGCCGGGGACGTGTTCCACCACAGGAAACCCACGCAGGCGCCGGCGCCCGCAGCCGCGATGATGGCTATTTCCAGCGGATCGCGGACCTGGTAGCAGTAGTCGTTCGCCCGAGCGTAGGCCTCGTCGGCGCACCAGTGCCGGTATTGCCAGAACCCGATCAGCGCGTATGTGCCGAGCACCAGGGCTGACGCGCCGGTGGCTAGGCCGTCAAGGCCGTCAGTGAGATTCACGCCGTTTGACATGGCCGTAATCACGAATACGAACACGATCACCGAGCCAACCTTGCCGACGTCCAGCCAGCTAATGTCCCGAATGAACGAGATGTGCTCGCTGGCCACGGTCTGGCCGTTGGAACTCGCCACGTAGAGTGCGGCGATGCCAAATCCGGTGCCGATGACCGCCTGGCCGAGTAGTTTGCCCCTGGCGGACAGTCCGTCGGAGTTGCGCTGGCGGACCTTGAGGAAGTCGTCGACGAAGCCGAGCGCGCCGCAGAAGACGAAGAGGCCGAGCAGGACGAGGGCCGTCATGGTCGGTTGCACCTGCGCGATTTGCCCCTCGGGCAGTGTGACCAGGGCCAAATGCCCGGCGACGTAGGCGATGACGGTCGCCACGATGAATACGACGCCACCCATCGCCGGCGTACCCTTCTTGCCCTCGTTCGAGGCGAGGCCGAGGGAACGGATCGGCTGTCCGGCCTTGAGCGCGGTGAATACTCGGATCGCCACTGGCGTGCCGAACAGGGAAATAATGAACGCGACCGCAGCCGCGACAACGACCGCCCTCACGGGCGAGCCTCGACGAGATCAGGGTCTCTCACGACATGCCACCGCACGACGGGCGAAGTCGTACTCGGACAGTCCATCGAGCTTGCACCCCAGCGCTTGGCGAATCAGCCAAGGCCTGCCGCGCCGGCAGTTCTTTCCCAAAGTTCTCGGTCACGGGACACGAGCTTGCCATCCGACAGCGAGCGAAGAACGCTCGGGACCTCCGCGGGTGAGAAGTGGGCAAACGACTTTGGTCGTTTGCCGAGCCCGCGCCGCGTGTTTGCGCCGCTCGACGGCCAGCGCTTCCGGGAGCCGGAGCCTGGCCGGTGGCGGGATGGTGCTCCGCGGCATCGGGTGATCCTGTTGAGTCACGTGGGGCCGGTCAGCTCACGTGCTCGTAGAACACCCCGTGCTTGCTCCGCATGAGGGCTTCGATTGACGTGGCGAGGTTGGTGTCGTGCACCAGCAGGCCCAGTTCGATGTTGGTGTTCTCGGCGCTGTAGGAAAAGTTCGCGCTGGTGAGCAGCGTGATCATGCGGTCGACGACGATGAACTTGGCGTGGCTGACCAGCGGCTGGTGGCCTCCGGGTGGGGTTAGCGTCCGGAGTACGGTCGCCTTCGGTAGCTGGGCCGCGACGGCTGTCGGGGAGCCGGCGTGGGCATCGAGGTACACCGTGACGCTCAGGCCGGGTCGCACTGCTGCGCTCTTGAGGGCAGTCCACATGCCCGAGTGCGGAGTGAAGTTGAAGCTGGAGCAGACGATCGACATCCGTGCGTCGTCGATGATGCGTTGAGCTTCGCTGGTGAGACGGCCGGTCGTGGCTTCGGCACCAGGCATGGTCCAGACGGGGGAGATGGCGGTTCGGACGGATCGTGCGCCGGCGATGGCTCGGAGTATGGCGACCGACTCGTCCCGGTGTTCCGAATCGAGCTCGGCCGCCTGGAGTAGGCGCTTCACCTCGCCACGGCGGGCGGCGTGTACTTCTTTCAGTGCCTGACCCGTGGTACCGCCGGCGTGTAGGACGCTGGCGAGTCGCTGCGCCTCGTAGGCGGTGAGGAAGGCGCCGAGCGCAGTACAGGGATCAGTGGACATCGATGGTGCCGAAGAAGCCGGGGACTCGCTCGTCGTCGATGCTGGGCAGGGTGAGCAGAAATCTGCGGTCGAGGAACCGGTTGGCGCGTTCGCATGAGGTTTCCGAGGAAAAGCTGCAGCAGTGGCAGGCCGCGCCGTGCAGGAAGTCCTCGCCGTGCCGTGGTGTGCGCTGCCCGCAGACAGGATCGGAGGAGCAGCGGGCTGCTCTGCGCAGCGCGTCGAGCAGGAGTCCGTGCAGCCGGTCCGGGTCGCTGAGCGCGACCAGTCCGCCGAGGGTTCCCTCGCTGTCGGAGGCAGTAGTGCAGATGAGCAGTCCAGCGGCGGCGGGCCGGTCAGGGGTGGCCGGCCAGGCGTATAGGCGTTCGCTGAGGCTGGCGGCGCCGTAACCGCAGGACATCGCCATCTCGCGGATGAGGATGTGCGCCAGGCTGTGGATTAGCCAGTAGCGCGGGGCGGGGAAGCGGGTGTCGGGGTCGATTTGGGCGGCGGTGGCGGAGAAGCGTCGAGAAAAGTTGTGCCGGTGGGCTTCGCGGTGCGCCCGCCACAGGCCGGTCGGCAGGATCTGTGCTTCCCAAGCGGCGATGGCGGTCTCGTCCAATTGGAGGAAGATGCCCTCGCCGCGGTCCTCGGTGGCTGGCACCCAGGTGGGGCGACCGTCCCGAGTGAGCTTGACGAGCCGGCTCGCGAGGTCGTTAACCCGGTCCATCTCGTCGATGCGGGTGAAGCCGATCACTGCGTTGACCTTCTTCATCCGGTTCACAGCGATTACCCGGTGCACTTGTTTCGGGAGTTCGGCGGCGGTGGGCATCTCGGTGACCATCAGTCCGCTGGAGTCCGGCTGTTGCGCAAACAGGCTCGGCTTCTGCAGGTAGTCCCACTCCGGCACCAGCAACTCGACCGGGTCCCATTCGCGTAGCCGCTCCCGGCGTTCCTCTTCCGACGGCGGTGGGGCGAGTCCTTCGGCTGCCGCTGCGGTCAGCTGCTCGTCGGTGACGCCGGCAATGGTGCACTTGTTCGCGACCAGCAGCGAACGAAGCACGTTCGGCAAAGTGGCGTAGTCGGCCAGTTCCGTCGGGGTTAGGTTTGTGCGTAGCTTGGTGGCGAGTGCGGTCTGCTGCTGCTCCTCGCTGCGGGGCATGACGATGATCGACTGGGTCGAGGCGAACCAGAGGTTGGAGGCGCCCATCATCATCAGCGAGACGTCCAGCCTGCACGTGGAGTCGAAGGCGTTGAGGTGCGGGTGCCGGCCCCGGCAGGGCGGCAGCTTTTGCTTGCCGATCTCGCCCTGAGCTTCACCCATGCGGCGTTGCTGTTGGCAACGTTCGCAGGTGATGACCGCGCCGGCGCCCTGGCCGATGTTGCTGTCGCGCAGTTTGAGGTCCGGGTGCGGGGCGGTGGGGCAGGTGCTGCCGCGGTGAACCCACAACGCGTACGGGAACTCGTCGAGGTGGCCGTTGGCGCAGGCGAGCAGGTAGCGAGCGGGCACCGCCGGGCTGCGCCTAGCCTTTCCCTTCGCGGGCGCCTTGGCCGTTCCCTTCGCTGCCCCAGCGAACGTACGGCCAGGGCAGCTTGCGTGTTCGAAGGTCGCCAGATCGGGCCGGAACGGGTGGGCGTTGGTGTAGCTGAACCGCGAGAGCGGCCCGAGGTAGTCACAGCCGGTGCAGCGCAGCCACTGCGGGAACACCCGCGCTGGAATGCCGAGGTCGGAGCCTTCCTGTGACATCGCGCGGGCCTTCGGCTGCCACGGGAACGGCCGTAGTTGCTGCACCCGGGGCCCGAGGTGAAGCTGGACCACTTTGAGTAGCCGTGGTTCCTCAATCGTCGGTACGGTGGGCCGCCGCCGCCAGATTGGCTCCCAGTCGTCAAGGCCGGCCGGCATGATCGAAAACTGTGGCAGGTCCATGATCGAGCCCACGCCGTAGGTGTAGAGCAGTGACGACGGGCGGGCTGAGCCGACCTTGGCCCGGTTTTTGACGTGTGACTGCTCGCTGTCGGCGAGCGGGTCCAAGGGCTCCGCCGACTCATAGATCATCTGGGCTGCGTCGTCGTCCGTCACGTGTCTTCTCCTTGCGGCAGTTCCCATGGCGGCGCATCGTCGGGTTCGACGACGAAAAGGCGCTCGGGTATGGGGCTGACCAGCAGGTTGATTTCCGGCTGGACCTCCCGCATCGAGTGTGCGACGACGAACGGTGCACGGTCCGGCTGACCCCGGTGGGCCTTTGCGTTCTCCGGGCTGATCAGCAATGGCAGGTAGCTGTCGTTGTCGCCGGTGCGCTCGTACACCAGGGTCTTGCTGAGCTTGCCGGCATATTTTCCCCGCGCCTTCCACTGGTCCCATCGGTTGGTCAGCCGCTCGTGCGCCTGCGCCATCAGGTCGTCCAGCTGGGCCGCTGGCCGAATTCGGGCGTCGAGCCGATTGATCAGGGCAGCGAGAGCGTCCTGTTCGTCCCGGACCCGCCAGGCGGCCCGCTCCGGCGACAGCCCGTCGTCGCGGTGCGCCTGCAGCACCCGTGCCGCGCTGACCAGCACCCCATCGATACCCCGGTCCAGGGCCGTGGGCGAGAATGGGGTGACCGACAGCGCCTCCACCTGCGCGTAGAACGTCTCGTGGTAGTGCCGGAACTGCTCGTAGTGGGCCAAATCGCGGGGCCGCGCCCAGTTCCCGAGCGCCACGACCAGACCGGGCCGGCCGCCGTCCTCGCCTGGACGGCCGACGTCGCGGCCCACCCGCGAGGATGCCTGAATGTACTCGGCGGTGTTCTTCGGCTGCCCCACCACCAGCATCAGCCCGAGCCGCTGCACGTCCACCCCGACCTGCAGCATCGAGGTAGCCAGCACCACGTCGAACGGGTCGGCCTTCGGCCGCTCCACCCGCTCGCCGGCCTTCTGCTGCTCGAGCCGCTGCCGCATCGCCGCCGTCGTGGCGTGGTCCGGGTCGAACTCCAAGGCCAGGTTGTCCAGGTTCCGTCCGATGTCGGCCGAAGCGATGCGGGAGGTCAGCTCGCCGGTGACCAGCCGCCCGTACGAGCCGAGCCGCCGTGGGAAGCCCGATCCGGGGCGGGGCTGCCGGACCCGGTTCTGCACGTCGTCAGCCACGTAGCGGGCCATCCCGGCCAGTTCCCGGGTCGCGTTGAAGTAGCCCACCAACGTCAGGTACGGATCGGCGGCCGAGCCACTGCGGTCGAACAGCAGCTGCCCGGCCAGCAGCAACACCTCGGCGACCCGGATCTCCGCGCTCGACAGCCGTACTCCCTGCGCACTCACCCCGAGGTAGCGTCGGCCCGGCGTGGTCGGCCCGATCGGCAGCTCCTGGGAGAAGTACGTGTCGGCCACATCCAATACCTGCGGCGGGAAAATCTGGACGCCGCGCCCGTACAGCCCGCGCACCTGATCGTCCGCGCGGCGCACGGTGGCCGTTGACGCCACGATCATCGGGCGGACCGCCTTGCCGGCTGCGGTCTCCCACGACGCGAGGGTCTCCACGACCACCTCGAACAGCCCCACGGCGGTGCCCAGCGCCCCCGTGATCAGGTGCAACTCATCCTGAATGATCAGATCCGGGGGCCGGAGCCGTCCCACCGGCCGCACGGTCGCGGCGGGCAGACCGGGCTCAGCCTGGTGACCGGTGCTCACACTGCAACCGGCGTAGTCCGGGTGCACGTAGCCGTGCCGACCGCAGTACCGGCCGACGTAGCCGAAGAGCGACGCCGCCTCGCCCTCGCGCGCCAACCGAGCGAACTTGTCGACCGTCGCGATCACGAACGCGGGCGGCATCCGGTAGATCTCCTCGTCCACCGTCAGCATCGGCAGGCCCTCATCCACCGGACCACCCTTGGCGAACGGACACTGCCCCATATCGTCGCCGCAGAAGACCAGCACCCGCCGAGTCGCCTTGACCGGCTTCACGTTCGCGGCACCGATCGGACTGCCGCACCACGGGCACCGCTGCACCTGCAACACCGTCAACCGGTGCCCGCCGTACGCGTTGGCCTTGCGCAGCTGCTCGTCCGCCTCGTCCCACCGTTTCGGGCTCACGTCGGTGCCGACCCACAACCCGATCCGGAACGGCGTGCTACCCCACGCTTCCTCGTCCCGGCGGCGGACCAGCTCCGCCGCACAGACCAGCGTGGTGGCCCGCTGGAACTGCTGCGCGGTGAGCAGGCGCAACGTGTACCGCATCAACACGGCCACCCCGTCCCGCCCGTCCAACGGCCCGTCGGCGGAGGCCACCACCTGCTGCCGGCGCCGGATCGCGAACGTGTACGCCGCCAGACCCAAATACGCCTCGGTCTTGCCACCACCGGTCGGGAAGAACAACAACTCCACCCGGGACAGTTCGCCACTGCGCGCCGCCGCGGTGGGATCGGTCAACGCTGGCAGCTGCATGAGGATGAACGCCAGCTGGAACGGCCGCCACGATGACGGCTTCTCCCGCTCGTCGGCTTCGACCTGATCGCGGGCGTCGTTGAACGACAGGCTCGGGTCGGAGCTACGCAACGCCCCGATCCGCGAGTGGACCCGCTGGTCCCGCATGACCTCGTTCATGAACCGGAAGCATGCGAATGCCTCTGGATCAGCCACCATGTGCGCCAGCCCGTCCGCCAGCCGCTGCTGCGCCGTACGCGCCTCGTCCACGACCTCCTCGGCCAGCTCCCGCAGCTGCTGGGGGAGCTGAGCTGCCTTCGCGGCCTCACCGTCGAGCCAGGCCCGGTAGCCATCCACCAGGGGGAGGAGCCCACCACGAACCTGGTCCTGGCTGGCCTTGGCCAGTGCGTCCATGGACAGCACCGCGTCCGTGACGGACCGGGCCTGCGTCTGCGGTGTCTCCGCGACCGGCAGCCACGTCGTCCACACCGCCGTCGCCCGCCGCGCCCCCGGCCCCACCCGCCAATCCACCGAGCAGGTCCGCCCGACCGCGAACTCCAGCCGGTTGCGGTACTGCAGGTGCAGCCGGCGCAGTTCGTCGTCGTGTTCCGGCCATTCCTGCTCCAGGACGTCGTGCACCGGCAGGAACACCGCCGCATCGCCCGCCTCGACGTGCAGCTTCGTCTGGAACAGCCACTCGTGCACCGGGATCGTCGGCGGCGTCTCCCGGTCATTGACCAACGCAATCTCAATCAACCGCCGACCGAACCGGGTGTCGTCGTAGGTGTCGATTCGCAGACAGACCTGACCGGTCAGCATCCGGGTGTACGTCCGCCCCGGTGTCAGCTCGGCCACCGCGATTTTCTCGATGATCCCGACCGGCGTGCGCTGATAGCGTCGCACCGCCCGGTTTCGCTTGTCGACCTCACCGGTCTTCACGCTCTCGTACGTGCCCCAGGACGCGGTGACCGTGAACTCGGCCAGATCGTTCGGCACCTGGAACCGCAACCCCATCGACGACGGAATCATCAGCCCCTGCTTCGGGGCCTTGTCGTCGGCGTCATCCTCCTCACCCTCGACGTCGGTGCCGTCGGCGGATTCGACCGGAATCCCACGCTGGGCATGTAGACCCGCCGCATCAGAACGGATGCCGACCAGGCCATACCCGTCCTCCGCGCCGGCTGGATCAGCGTCCGGCTCAGTAAGCTTCACCGGCGCGATGTGCCCCACCAGGTAGAGCTGACGCGGGCTCACCGCCAACAGCTCCTCCGGACCACCTGATGGCCCGAGCAGTTCCCGCTCCAGGATGTCGACCAGGTTCTCCCGAACCGTGTACGAGGTGCCGTCCGGCTCACAGGCGAGCCGGTGACCCGGCGCGGAGTCGGTCACAGCAGCGCCTCCTGACCCTCGTGGACCACCGGCTTTCGCTGGCGAGCCGGCGCCTTCTTCGCCGCCTTCGGCTGCTGCGCCGCCGCGCGCCGCAGATTCTCCGCCAACAACCGGTCCAGGATCTCCACCCGCGCCGTCGGACTCACTGTCCACCGCGTCATCTGACGGTACGAGTGAAAGCCATGCTCCAGCGGCACCTCCGACCAGCCGTACGCGGCCATCACCGCCTCGTCCAGCTCGACATGAATCCGCCGCAACCGGGCCACGTCCGCATCGTCGCCGTCAGCGACTCCAGGGTTGTTGACCAGGTTGTACAGCTTGGTCAACCCGAGCCCGCGCCGCAGCATGATCTCCCGCCGCTCGACGTCCAGCATTCGACCCGCCTCATCCAACTCTGCCGATTTCCCTGGCAGCGGAAGGCTTGAGAAGACGTCCGAGGGCGTGTAGCTGACGTCGGTCCGCAGGGTCGAGCTGTACTTCACCGCCCATGCCTGATGGACAATCGATGACAGTACAGCCTGTACCGAGAACGATTCTGTCGCGAAAACGCACGTTTTCTCGTTGAAGACGAATCGGTTCGGCACTCGAAGCGGCATGACAGTCTTGCTGATCCTGGCGATCACCAGCACCTCGTCAAGCCCGGCGATCGCTTCCCGCATCGCCGGGCGTGTCCTGAGAAACTGCCACCAGTTTGATTCTGCAACAGCCTTGGCAGCCTTCGCTCTCTCAGGCTGGACAAGTTCTTCAATGCGGCCGAACGGCCGGCGGAGCCGGGCGGCACAGATCACGCAGTAGCCGGTGAAGTCGATCACCCAGCGGGAGGCGGAGCAGTCCGGCCGGGAGTTGAGGTCCTCGCCATTGAGATATGGGAAGAGCACCTCCGTATTGCGCTCGTCCTCGTCAATCCACGCCTGAGCTTCCTCGGGATCGAGGACGAAGCCCTTACCGAGCACAATGCAACCCTGGAAAGCGATAGCTTCGTTCTCAGTTAGCCTGGTCGGAGTGCCGTCTACCTTCCCGGCCGGTTCGAGCAGCGTGGAGATGCGCGGCACGACCACGCCGTCCGCGACCCGGTCGGCGGCATCGGCGACCGGGCCGAGGCTGCCCCAGACCGCCGCGTACTCCAGGTTGGCGCTGGCCGACGGCCAGGCGGCGCTCTGCACCGCGCGGGTGATGGTGAGTCCGCCGGCGACGACGCGGTCGAGGCCGACCTGGCGGGTGTCGCCCTGGGCGATGGTGTTGGTGGCGATGAGACCGAGCGTCCCGGATGAGCGCAGCAACTCGACCACCCGGAGCAGGAAGTAGGCGACCAGGTCTGCGCTGCCCCGGGTCCCCCCGGCAGTCTGGTGGACGAGCCAGTCCCGGACGTTGGTGCCCATCGCGCCGGTGAGCTTCTGGCCGCCGAGGAAGGGTGGGTTGCCGAGGATGGCGTCGAAGCCGCCGTGGTCGACCAGCACGTCCGGGACCTCGAGCGCCCAGTGCAGTGGCTGCCAGCGTTCGTAGTCCGTCACGACGGTCGGCGTCAGCCCCGCCTCGAGGATCGAGTCAAGGGGCTCGTAGTCGACGGCCGTGCCGTCGGCTGGCATCGCCGCGGCCACCGCCTCGGCCAGGTTCTCGTACGCCTCGTCCAGGGCTTTGCCGGGTTTGCCGCCGAGGCGGAGCCCAGCGGCGATCACCCCGTCGGCCACCTGGCGGAGTTGGGCGGTCAGCTCGCGCGAGCGGTTGAGCTGGCGGCGTTTGGCGGTGGCGCTGCGCATCGGGTCGTGCTCGCGTACCTCGCTGGCGAGGTCGCGGCGGATGTCGACGGCCCGCCGGATGGTGCCGTCCATGTCCTGGGCGGTCAGTCTCGCCTGCTGATGGGTGGGCGCCTCGATGTGCAGGGCGCGGAGCTGGCGTAGGTCGGTGAGGCCGAGCAGGGAGTTGCCGTGCAGGATCTTGTCGTCGACGAAGGAGAACGGCAGGTCGCGGTCGAGGGAGACCAGCCAGAGCGACAGCTTGCACATCTCGACGGCCATCGCGTTGATGTCGGCGCCGTAGAGGCAGCGGGCGACAACTTCGCGCATCGCGTGTTGGCCGAGGTCCTGCCGGTGGGCGTTGGCCGGCTCCTCGGCGATCAGTGCCTCGACGAGACGGGCGGCGAGGTAGCGGGCGGCGGCGACCAGGAAGGCGCCGGAGCCGACGGCGATGTCGGCCACCTTGAGGTTGCGGATTTCGTCCGGGCCGCGCAGCTTCCACGCCCCGCTGCTCTCGGGGACCTGGTGTGGGCCGGGGGAGTAGCAGAGCGGTTCGAGCGCGTGCCGGACCACCTCCTCGGCAAGATCTTTCGGGGTGTAGTGGGCGCCGGCGTTGCGCCGTGACGGCGTCTCGGCGACCACCAGGCCGCCGGCTAGGAAGACGGTGGGGCGGTCGCGCAGGTCGGGCCGGATGATGGGGGCCCAGGGGAGCAGGCGTGCGCGCAGCTCGTCGTCGTCGGTCACGGCGCGCAGCATGCGGTCCGCGTCGTCGCCCGGCGTGGCGGCGAGCCGCTTCGCCAACGCGGTCGCGCTGGGTGGGGTGGCGGCGGGCTGGTTCTCCTTGAGCCAGGCGATGATCCCGGTGGCCAGTTTCGCCGGAGTCGCAGTGGCGTCGGCGAGCTGTTCCAGCACGGTCAGCGGGAGCTCCGGCTCGGCTCCGGTGGCACCGAGGAGGCCGACATGAGTGTCGCCGGTGACCCGGGTGCAGGAGTAGCCGAGCAGCCCTTCGTAGATGTAGCCGATCTGTTCCACGTCGACGTCCCGGAACGAGATCCGGCGGGCGTCACCACCCTTCAGTAGGGCGACCTGTACCGAGCGCAGGACATGCAGCATGACCCGGTCGGAGACAGGTAGGGCGAGGGTGCCGTTGTCGTCCGAGGCGGTCAGGAACGGGTACCGGTCCGGGTCGAACAACGATCCGCCGTACGCGGGCATGCGCATGTTTTCGAACGACGCGCCCCGGTAGAGGGCCTGGCTGGTGGCGAGCAGCCGGTGCCAGGCCAGGTAGGTGCTGTCCAGCGACTCCTCGCCGTCGTGCAGCCGGCGCTGTTCGAGGCCGTCGAGTTCACCGCTGATGCCGTACCCCTGTAGGAAGAGCTCGCTCTGCGGGAGCAGGCCGCGCTCCTCGGCGAAGAGCAGGAAGACGACGCGCATCATGACCGTGACGGTCGCGGAGTAGGTGTCGTGTGGATCGTCCGGGAGCGGATCGCGTAGGCCGCGTCGGTGGTGGTCGGCGGCGGTCTCGGCGAACGCCTGGATCAGCAGCTCGACGGCGCGGCGGACCTGGGCGCCGAGAGCTTCGGTGATCTCCTCGGCGGCGGCCACGGACTCCTCGAACAGCTTGGGGAGCCGTTCGTTGGGGTCGCCGCCGATGATGTACTGCCGGGCGATGACGGTGAGGAAGGCGTTGCGGGTCAGCGGTTCCTCGACCCAGGTCTGGGCGTCAACGACGCCGACGGCGACCATCGCGTCCGGCCGGGCGCAGACCAGCGCCCACCAGCGGCCGTCGGTGACGATGCCGGTCGCGATGCCGGCGCCGCGCAGCATCGCCTCCATCCGGTCGATTGCGGTGGCGGCCCAGCCGTCGGTGCCGGTGGCGTGCAGGCTGTCGCCCTTGTCGACCACGCTGACCAGCGCGCCGATGCCGTCCGGCCCGTGCAGCGCGGCCTGCGGGGTGATGGAGATCCGCCGGTCGGGCGAGTGCGCGGTCACCCCGGGCGCGCAGTCGGGGCCCCAGGCGAGCGAGGTACGCCAACCGGCGATGTCCCGCAGGACGGTCTGCACCCAGCCGTCGCGTACTTCGGCGTACTTGGCCTGAACGGTCCCGTCGTCCGGGTCGATGTCGAGGGCCTCCCAGGCGTGGTCGAACGCGGGCCTGGCCTCGCGGAGGACGTCGAGACGTTCGGGGCCCAGGGCGGGCATGCCCTGGGGCCACACCCGCTTCAGCGGCGGGACGGCCAGGAAGGGGCCGTCGGTCTCGACCAGTTCCAGCCACGCCCGGTGCAACTCGGTGGCCGTCTTCGGACGGAAGGTACGGGTGGTTCGCATCAGCGGGAACCTCCTCGTCGGGCGTCGGCCGGGGTGAGCGCAAACAGCACCGCTGCGGCGGTGGTGTGTGGCTTGACATCGCGGTACCGGTCGGTGATCGCCGCGATCTCCCGCTGCTCCTCGTCGCCGAGTTCGTTCCGCCGGCGGCGCATCGTCTCGATGTCGTGGCGGCGCTGCCGCTGCTGATTGTCGGGGAAGAGGGCCAGTTGGTCCTGCATCTCGGCGCTGGTGAGCTGGTCCAGCGATTCGTTCAGGTTGCGGCGGAACGCGGCGAAGATCTCCCGGGCCCGGGCGACGTCGGCCTGCTCGCGTGTGGTCAGCTGGTCGCTGACCCGTTGATGACGGGACTCGGCGCGGCGCGTCATCGAGTCGAGTAGCCGGGCCCGTAGCGGGGATCCCGGCTCGTTCCACTCCCCGGCCAGGTCGGCCCGGACGTCCGCAGCGGCCAGCTTCAGCCCGCCGGCGTCGAGCGCCTGGTCGAGTAGCTGTTCGGCGCGTTCCTCGGCGATGGTTCGGCGACCCCGCAGACGTACGCCGGCGAGGAAGATCTCTTCGTGTAGGCGTAGCCCGCCCCGGCCGACCAGCACCATCCGGGTGACGGCCGCGACGAAGGACTCCTCCAGCCCATCCACCACGACTGCCGTGACCCGGTGCAACGACGTGTCCGCACTCCACAGCGACCGTCGCAGCAACCGTTGAGCTTTTTTCACCAGCGGATGACCCAGGTGGACGTAGACCAAGTCCTTCCGCCCTGAAGCTGCCTTGTCGTCGAACGTGATCGGTCGCAACACGCCGGGCTCGGAGCGGGTGTCCAGGCCCTTCAAGGTCGGCTGCCAGGCGGGGCCGAGCGGCGGTACGGTGAACACGGCGGCGTCGGTCCGGTCGTCGCCAGCCACCATCAGGGGCGGCTGGTGGCTGATCCGCAGGGCGGTGTCGACCACCCGCCGTAGGTTCTCCGGCTCCAGGTGCAGCTCCGTCCGACTGTCGGTGTAGCCCCTCTCCAACTGGGTCAACCTGCTGTTCAGGTCTAACCCACCGGCCAACGCCTTGTTGATCACGGCGTTGCCGTTGAGCGGGGCCTTCTTTCGCCGTCGGGCGGACGATCGGGTGAAGTGGTCTTGGATGTCGTCGGCGATGACCTGGTTGACTGACCCGAGGTCACGTCCGACTGTCATGACCTTGCGGGCGATCCGGCCCATGAACTCCAGGTCCGCGCTGTACATGGTCGCCGAGCGGTCCGGCGAAAACTGAAACACCAACGGTGTCTGCTGCTGCCCGTACCGGTCGATGCGGCCGATGCGCTGCTCCAACCGGGACGGGTTGAACGGGATGTCCAGGTTGATCAGCCGGTAGCAGTGGTCCTGCAGGTCGATTCCTTCACCGGCCGCGTCGGTGGCCAGCAGTACCCGCACGGGGTTCTTCGTCGACGGTTCGGTGGTGAAATGTTCGCGGATCAGTTCGCGCTCGTCTGTCGGTGTCTGTCCTTGGATGACTTCCAGCACGTCGCCGTAGCCCTGCTGCACCAGTACCCGGTGTACCCACTCCAGGGTGTGCGCGTACTCGGTGAACACCACGACGCGCTCGTTGGACCAGAATCCACCCGGTCGGCAGATTGCGTCCAAGGCGGTGATCAGCTCATCGAGGCGGGAATCGGGTCGACTTTCGAAGCTCAGCCCCCACTCGGCCAGCCGTTGCAACTCGTCCGGCGTGGCGGCGACCAGCGGATCGGTGGCCTTGCTGCGCCGCAGGGCCGTCGCCTCGTCCTGCTCCCATCGGCCTTCTTCTTCGTCGGCCTGCCCCTCGCCGAGGATGTCGTCATAGTCCCAGTCCGTCGGCGCCTGACCAACCGACCGCGCGGCGAGGTACGACTGCAAGGTCATGCCGAATGCCCAGGGGCTCGACAGGAACCGCTTCTTGAACAGCATCGCGGTGATGTCACCGGACTCGCCGGTCCCGTTCGCCTTCGCGCTCTCGGTGAGAATCCGATCCAGCAGAGCAAACGATTCCTGTTCGTCGCCGTGCGGCGTGAACGGGATGATCCGCAACTCCCGGGGCTGGAAGCCTTTCTCCGGCAGGTCCGACTTCAACCGTCGAACCGTTACCTCCCGCAACGCCCGTTCGTCCAGCAGCGCACCGCGGCTGAACCGGCGCGAATCGATCATCTCCAACAGCGCGGTGAACGACTCCGGATGCCCGTTGTGTGGAGTGGCGCTGAGGAAAAGGCGGTGCTCACACTTGTCCGCCAGATCCCGGACCGCAATCGTGCGTTGCGTGTCTACAGCGTAGCCCCGCCCGCCCCCGATCGCCGACGGGCTGGCCGGTGCCACGTGGTGCGCCTCGTCCACGATCAGGATGTCGAACGCGTACCGTCGGGCGGTCTTCGTGCTCGCCGCCTGCGCGTAGACGTCACGCAGCATCCGCTGAGCGCGCACCTGCGGCAGCCACGCCATGCTCACGATTACCCGAGGATAAAGCTGGAACGGGTTTGCGTGCAGGCCGTAGCGACGCCGTACCTCGCGCATCATCTCGCTGTTGACTATCGTGAAATCCAGACCGAACTTGTCCCGCATCTCGTCCTGCCACTTCAGGGACAAGCTCGGCGGACATACCACGATCGCGGTACGTGCGCGGTGCCGTAGCAGCAGCTCCTGCACCACCAAACCGGCCTCAATGGTCTTGCCCAGGCCGACATCATCGGCCAGTAGAAGGTTCGTCCGGGGCAGGGACAGCGCTCGCCGCAGCGGCTCCAGTTGGTACGCCTCCACGGCAACCCCACTGTGGAAAGGCGCCTGCACGCTTCGGTCGTCCGCTGAAGTCACCGCACCCCAACGCATCGCGTCTACGAATCCAGCAAGGGTGTTCGGGTTATCGAAGGCGTCCGGGTTGACCTGGGTCGGTAGTCCCTGAGCGGGCGTGACGGTGTGGCCGACCTCCAGTTCCCAGACCACTGTCAGTTCTTCACCCAGCCGGTCCTCGTCGAGCGCCTGAAGGGTCACCGCATGGTTCAGTGAGGCCACGGCTTCGTCCGCCGGGCTGCGCGGCAGTCCTTGCGGCTTGACCTGCGCTACCGCCCAGGTCGACCCGCGAACTTCAACGACCTGACCTGACTCGGGAATGGCAAGTGGGGCGACACCTGACATGGTGGTCGCCCTAGTGGACGAGAGTGTCACCGAAAGACCCTAACCCGTACGCCTACGCGATCAAGTCAATCACCTGTCGGCTACCTGACTGAAGATTTCCATTCACATCTGGACGTATCAACCAGCCGTTTGGATTTAGCGGAACAATTCGGGCAGCTCAATGGGGCGTCCGCGCTCACCCTGAGACAGCCGGGGTGAGAGAAGTCGGGGCAACGGAGATTTGCCCCCGCAGTGGCGTGACGTCCGCACGGCAAGCCCGCAACGTGGCAGGGGAGTTGTTCGGCGACGGGCCCTCTTGGCTATCAGCCGGTCCAGCATTGCGGAGCGGTATTGCCCCTACCGGTCTAACCGATACTCCCGATCATGCCCTGCGCAGTACGAGCAGGTCCAGGGCGTCGATCACCGGCCCGGCGTCCGTGAGCGCTGCCTGACGCAGGCGGCGTACGCCGGTGTCGTACTCCTGGTCGGTGATCAGTTGCAGCGGGGTGTGTGCCGCTCGGCGCAGGGTGCGCGCCGCTTCGGGTAGCGATGCGGCGGTGATCTGCGGGATCTGCTCCAGGCCGACGGTGGAGAAGCCTGCACCGGCGAAGGCTGTTTCGACCTGGGCGATGCTCGGGTAGGTGTCCAGAACCCGGACCGCCTCGGGGAAGTAGCGGAACAGGGTGATCGCCTCGTGCCGGCCGGCGAACGCGGACCGGATCAGGACGAGTGCACCGGGGCGCAGGACGCGGCGTAGCTCACGTGCTGCGACGTTCAGGTCGGGCACGTGGTGGATGACGGTGGAGATCCAGGCAGCATCAGCGCTTGCGTCGGTGAGCGGGATGTCGGCGGCGTCGCCCGCGAGGACGGGTTGGTAAACCGACCGTTCGCGCATCGCCGCTGACGGCTCGACTGCGGTCACCTCGAGGCCGGGGAACCAGGAGGAGAACGCCTTGGCCCAGCTGCCCGTGCCGGCACCCAGGTCCAAAAGCCGCAGGCCCGGTCCCGGGTCCAGGTGCCGGGCCACGGCTGTCCGCCACTCGGCGGCCGCCTGGTCGCCGAGGTGCCGGGTCGATGCGAACGCGTCGGCGTCCGTGTGGTCGAACGCGATGCGAGCCATGTCGATGAGCAAACCGTGGCAACAGGGCGTGAGGCAAGGAGCCCAATTGTGACAGTTCACATACGTCAGTTCCGATGGAACGACTACGACGCTGTGGTCGCGATGTGGACAGCGGCGAGTCGAGATGTCCTGCCCCGCGCTGAGCTGGAAGCCAAACTGACCCGCGACCCGGAGCTGTTTCTGGTTGCCGAGCTGGGTGGCGAGGCGGTGGCCGTGATCATGGGAAGCAGCGGGATATGACGTCCACGAGCGCCGTTGCCGACGTACGTGCCTGGCTGCGTCAATGCGGAACCGAGTCGATCGAGCATCCCGGCGGAACCCTCTACGCTCACCTGTGCCGGGTCCAGGAGCGCCTCGCGGACCTGGGTTACGGACTCACGGTGCAGTCAGCCGGCCTGACCCATGCCGCCTACGGCACCGACGGCTTCGACCTTGCCCTGCTCGACTGGAAGGACCGCGCCACGCTTCGCGCGCTGGTCGGCGAAGCCGCGGAGAAGCTGGTCTACCGGTATGGTGCCTGCGACCGGCGGCGCAGTTGGCGCGGGCTCGCGACCACCGGCGAGGTTGTCAACCGCTTCACCGGTCACGTGATCCGGTTCGACGCCGATCAGCTGACGCCGTTCATCGATCTGACTGTCGTCAACGAGCTCGATGTGATCGCGCAGGATCCGGCGCTTCTGGACAAGTATGGGGAGTACTTGTCCACCTTGTTTCGCTCGTGGACGCCGGCCATGTCGGCGTCGCTCGTTGCCGAAGTTCGCCGTATTTTCGACCACTGATGCCGCGGCGGTGCTCGCCACCGGCGTAGGCAATTCGGGTTCTTCCGTGGTCGGGCTGCGGCTGTTGCCCCGGAGACCAGCTAGGACAAAAGATTTGCACAAAATTATTTGAGCTACTACGGTCGATGCATGTCACCTGGATCGAGCCGGCGACTCAAGAACGTAGCCGAGCTACGGATGCTCACCCACCCGTTGCGGCTACGGTTGTTCTACGCGTTGACCGCAGCGGAGGAGGCGACCGCGTCCCGGCTCGCCGAGTTGGTTGACGAGTCGCTCTCACTGGTCAGCTATCACCTGCGGGAATTGGCCGCGCACGGATTCATCGAGGAGGCGCCGCGTCGCTCCGGTGATCGGCGGGAGCGCTGGTGGCGCAAGACCCACGAGGGCTTCAGCTTTGCGGGGTCGGAGTTCGCCCGGGATCCGCAGGCCCGGGGCGTGGCCGTCGCCGCCAAACGCCAGCTGCTGGCCCACCAGATCAGCCGGCTCGAACGCTGGATCGACGAGGATCACGCCTGGGGAGAGGAGTGGACCGACGCCTCACTCGCCAGCGAATCGTTGCTCCGGCTCACGGCGCCCGAGCTGGCCGAGCTGAGCGCGGAGCTGACGGCGGTGGCGCAGAAGTGGGCTGAGCGCGGGCGGGTCGGTGCCGAGGACCGACCCGACGCGCCCGCCCGGGAGCACGTTCTGATGTTCATGCACGCCTTCCCGTTCCCGCCGTGACGCCGCAGGCGGCCGCGGTCCGACAACCGCCTCCCTACCGGGACGGGAACGTCCTGCGCTGGCTCGCTGGTTTCGGCGTGTCGCTGGTGGGCGATCAGGTCTATTTCGTGGCGTTGGCCTGGACCGCCGCCCAGGTTGCCGGCGCCGGTGGGGCCGGATTGGTCCTGGCCACCGCGTCGGTGTCCCGGCTGGGGCTACTCCTGCTGGGTGGGGCGGTGGTGGACCGATGGGGTGCGCGGCGGCTGATGCTCGGCAGCGACGCGCTGCGCTGCGCGGTGATGGCCGCTGCGGCGGTGGCCACGGCCGCCACCGAACCGGCCCTCGCGGTGCTGATCGTGGTGGCGCTGGTGTTCGGGGCGGTGGACGCGGTGTTCCTGCCCGCCGTCGGGGCGCTGCCGCCGTACCTGGTGGCAGCGGAGCACCTCGCCCGCCTGCAAGGCATGCGGATGGCGCTGGCACGGGGCGCGATCGTTGCTGGTGCGCCGCTCGGCGGGGCGGTCGTGGCCGCAGCCGGGATCGCGGCGGCGTTCGCGCTCAACGCGCTCACCTTCGCCGTTTCGGTGCTCGCCCTCGCCGCGGTCCGACTCCGCCCGGGGGCAGAAACCAAGCCCACCGAGGGAGCCGGCCGAGCAGCGGGGATGGGGAGGGAGGTCCGGGCCGGGCTGGTTGTGGCCGCGCGGTCACCGCTGCTGCGTACGACTCTGCTCGTCTCGGCAGTCGCCGAGTTGGGCTTCACCGGCCCGTTCAATGTGGGCATCGCGCTGCTGGCCCAGGAACGCGGTTGGGGCGCTGCGGGGGTCGGTCTGATCGTCGGCGGTTTCGGTATCGGTGCCGCAACGGCAGTGGTGGTGGTTTCGGTGCTCGGCCACCTTCCCCGAGCTGGCCTGCTCGTTGGCCCGCTCGCCGTGCTGACCGGTGGTGCGCTGGTCGCTGTCGGTTCTGCCCCAACCCGGCTGTGGGCGGTCGCCGCGTCGTCACTGCTCGGCGTCAGCGTCGGTCTGGCCGGCACGCTCGGGACAGCCCTGCTGCAGGCGTACACACCGCCGCAGTATCTGGGCCGGGTGATGAGTCTGAGCAGCCTGGCCGGCTTCGGTGGCATTCCGGTCAGCTATGCGCTCACCGGTCTGGTCGCCGGGTTATGGGGGCCGGCGGCGGCGTTCCTGGGCGGGGCTGCGCTCGCGGGAACTGCCGGGCTCGTTGCTCTCTCGAGCCCGGCACTGCGCCGGGCCGCGCTCGCCGCCACGCAACGTCGTACCGATGCGTTTAGCCGAAAAGAAGCAGGCCGGCTGAAGAGTCGCTGCCACGGTTTCGTCAGATCTCGGAAGAACTGCAGGTCAAAGGCGTGATGCAGCGGCTGCGATCGGCATTGGTTCTACGGCGTAGCGGGTGGTCCGCGTGTGCGGTGGGGGCAGCCCATCGGTTGTTGGTAGCGCCGTCGAGGATCGTTGCTCATCCGGCGATACACCACCACAGGTGGTGTGGGGAAGTGTTGCTGCCTGGCCTCCGTGTTGGCTAGACCGTGGCGAGGATCCGGGCCAGCTGGGTCGGACGAGTCAGCATCGGCCAGTGTCCAGAATCGATGTCGATCAGGTCGACGTGCTTGGCTCGGGCCAGCTCGGGTACGTCTCCCGCAGCAATTGACTCCCACGCTGCGTCGGGCGTGAACTCGGGGCACACCACCACGACCGGGACCTCGAATCGTCGCCCGTCCGTCAGCCGTACGACGCCCTTGGCCACACCCTCGGGAACCGGGATCGCCGCCGCCGCGAAGGCCTGCCGGGCCTGCTCATCCAGGTCGGCCGCGTCCGCCCCGTCGAACGGTCGCCAACCCGGGAACGGCATGACACCGTCGCTGATCTCGAAGAAGTCGGCGTACGGCCGCCCATCAGTGGAGGGGAACCCGCCGATCAACACAACCGTGGCCACGCGTTCGGGCCGGGCGTCGGCCGCCATCCAAGCCAGGGTGCAGGCGGCGGAGTGTCCCACCACTACGGACCTGCCAGGACCACTGTCGACGACGGCCAGCACCGCGGCCAACTGATCTGCCAGCGTCGCCGAGCTGTTCCCGTCGCCCTGTCCCGGCAGGGTCACCGGTACGGCGTGGCGGCCTGCCTTCCCTAACTCGCACTCGACGGTGTTCCACACCGACCCGTCGAGCCACAGGCCCCCCAGGAGCACGATCTGTTCTGCAGTCATGGAAGCAACCTAGACGATCTATTCCAAGGGGTACGGGGACAGCGAAGAGAGGCGAGGGCGTCCATGATCGACGTTGCTGAGCAACAATGACCATGGAGGCCACGTGCACGTCGATCGGGACACCCTCGCCACCGCACTGTACGTGAAGATCGACGACGTGTTGAAGTCGTCGCCCCAGCTCACCCGGTGGCGACCCGCAAACGGGATCGCCCCGAAGATCACCGACGCCGAACTGATCACCCTGTCGGTGTTGCAAGCCCTGCTCGGCTACCACAAGGAAGCCCGCTGGATCCGCCACGCCCGCATGAACCTGACCCACCTGTTCCCCTACATCCCGAAACAGCCCGGGTACAACAAGCGGCTGCGGACACTCGGCACGCAGATCACCCACCTGATCCGGGTTCTGGCCCTGGACACCGACCTGTGGCAGCACCCGGTGCGCATCGCCGACTCCACCCCGGTGGAGTGCGGACGCTCCCGCGAGACCGTCAAACGCTCTGATCTGGCCGGGTGGGCCACCTACGGCTACTGCGCCTCGCACTCACGTCGCTTCTGGGGCCTGCGTCTGCACCTGGTCACCACCGTGCACGGACTACCCGTGGCATTCGCCCTGGCCACCGCCAAAACCGACGAACGCGAAGCACTCATAGACCTGTTCGACCTGGACACCGGCCTGTTGACCCATCCCGACGGGCTGATCCTGGTCGTGGACAAGGGCTACCGCGACGCTGCCACCGAACAACAGCTGACCGAACGCGGCGTCACCATGATCCGCCCCGCCTACCGCACCGAGCAGCCACGCCCCGGACGGACGCTACTACGCGCAGTACGACAAGGCATCGAGTCCGTCAACCAGACCCTCAAAGGTCAACTCGACCTCGAAAGACACGGCGGCCGTACCGCCACCGGCGTACTCGTACGCGTCGCACAACGCATCCTCGCGATGACCGCCGCGATCTGGCACAACTGGACCACCG
>NZ_JABZED010000077.1:0-621 GCF_013416675.1 Salinispora sp. H7-4 | reverse complement strand
ACCGAGGCCCACTCCAGCACCGACCTCACTCTCACCGTGACGACCGCGCAGTTGTCCGGCGAACACAAGATCCGCGTGTTCCTTCCCGCCGACTACGCCACCGAACCCGACAAGCGCTGGCCGGTCGCGTACTTCCTGCACGGTGGGGGCGGCCGCCCGAACGACGTGGCGGCCGTCCCGGCCCTGCGCTCAAACTCGATGATCACGGTGGCTCCGAACGGCGGGCTCAAGGGTTGGTACGCCGACTGGGTCATGCAGAACACCGCCCTCGGCGCGGCCAACTGGGAGACCTTCCACACCGAACAGGTCGTCCCCTTCATCGACGCCAACCTGCGTACCCGCACCGACCGGAACCACCGGGCCGTCATCGGTCTGTCGATGGGCGGCTTCGGATCGCTGCACTACGCGCAGGCCCGCCCCGACCTGTTCGGTCACGTCGCCTCGTTGTCCGGTGGGATCGACTTCGGCATGACGGAGATCCGCGCGGTCGTCCTGGCCACGGAACTCAACCTCCCCGCCCTGCCGTGCAGCTCCATTCCGGCTGGCCCATGCCCCAACTACGGCCCGTACGTCGACAGCGACGCTATTTTCGGCTCTCCATATCCCATCTTCAACGCCGAC
>NZ_JABZED010000076.1:0-32427 GCF_013416675.1 Salinispora sp. H7-4 | reverse complement strand
TGACCCGGGTGGCCCGGGAGGTGGGTACCGAGGGGAAGTTGGGTGGTCAGGCCCAGGTGAAGGGCGTCGCCGGGACCTGGCGGGACCTCACCGAGAACGTCAACCAGCTCGCCTCCACCCTGACCATTCAGCTGCGCGCCATCGCCGAGGTTTCCACCTCGGTGACCCGCGGCGACCTGACCCAGCAGATCGCGGTCGAGGCGCAGGGGGAGGTCGCCGAGCTTACCGACAGCATCAACCAGATGATCGGGACGCTCCGCGAGACGACCACGGTCAATGCCGAGCAGGGTTGGCTGGACTCCAACCTGGCCCGGATCGGTGGATTGCTGCAGGGGCAGCGGGATCTCGGCGAGGTCTGCCGCATGATCATGATGGAGGTGACGCCGCTGGTGGACGCGCAGCTCGGCGCGTTCTTCCTGGTGGATGACGCCGAGGGGAGCTTCCGGCTGCGGCTTACCGCCTCGTACGGCTACGTCGCCCGTGGACAGGACGTGACGTTCGGCCCCGGCGAGGGCCTGGTCGGCCAGGTGGCGCTGTCTCGGCGCACGATCCGGGTCCGCGGGTCGGCGGAGAGCCGGCTCCGGCTCCGTTCCGGGCTCGCGGACAGCCCGCCGGCTGATCTGGTGGTGCTACCGGTCATCTTCGAGGGCGAGCTGCTCGGCGTGATCGAGTTCGCCAGCGTGACCGCCCTCTCCGACCTGCACCTCTCCTTCCTGGAACGGCTCGTCCTCACCATCGGCGTCGCCGTCAACACCATCCAGGCGAACCGGCGTACCGAGGAGCTGCTGGCCCAGTCGCAGCGGCTGGCCCACGAGTTGCAGGAGCAGTCGGCCGAACTGCAGCGGACGAATGCGGAGCTGGAGGAGAAGGCGAAGCTTCTCTCCGAGCAGAAGGGCAACATCGAGACCAAGAACCGGGAGGTCGAGCTGGCCCGGCTGGGCCTGGAGGAGACGGCACAGCAGCTCACCCGCGCCTCGGCGTACAAGTCGGAGTTCCTGGCCAACATGAGCCACGAGCTGCGTACGCCACTGAACTCGTTGCTGCTGCTGGCCCGGCTGTTGGTGCAGAACCCGGAGCAGAACCTCAGCCCGAAACAGATCGAGTTCGCCCGGACGATCCACAACGCCGGCACCGACCTGCTCACGCTGATCGACGACATCCTGGACCTGTCCAAGATCGAAGCCGGTCGGACGGACGTCGAGCCGACTGAGCTTCAGTTCAGCGAGGTCCGCGGCTATGTCGAGCAGGCGTTCGCCCCGCAGGCGGAGGAGAAGGGCCTCGACTTCGAGGTCCGGGTCAGCCCGGAACTGCCGAAGGAGATCGTCACCGACGTGCAGCTGCTGCAGCAGATTCTGCGGAACCTGCTCTCCAACGCGATGAAGTTCACCGACACCGGGGCGGTGCGGTTGGGTATCGCCCCCGCGCCGGAGTCGGCGGCCTTCGACGTGCCGGCGTTGACCAACGCGCGGCACGTGGTCGCCTTCGCCGTCATGGACACCGGGATCGGTATCTCCGACGACAAGCTGTCAATCATCTTTGAGGCGTTCCAGCAGGCCGACGGCACGACCAGCCGCCGGTACGGGGGAACCGGTCTGGGCCTGTCGATCAGTCGGGACCTGGCCCGGCTGCTGGGTGGCGCGATCGGCGTCTCGTCGGTGCCCGGGCAGGGTTCGACCTTCACCCTCTTCCTCCCCGACGTCCTGGCCCCGGATGCGGTCGTGGCGCCGGCACCGCCCTCACCCGGCCGGGCTGGTCTCCCGTCGTCGCTACTGATGCCCGCCGTGGAGTTGCTGCCCACCACCACCGCCGAGGCTACGGCGACCCGCCAGCTGGCCGGCGCCACCGTGCTGATCGTCGACGACGACGTGCGTACGGTGTTCGCCCTGACCAGTGCCCTGGAGTTGCACGGGATGACCGTGCTGTACGCGGACAACGGGGCCGACGGCGTACGCCTGCTGGCCGAGCATCCAGAGGCGGACATCGTACTGATGGATGCCATGATTCCCGATCAGGACGGATACGAGACGACGCGGCAGATCCGGCGTAACCATCGCTTCGCCGACCTCCCGATCGTCTTCCTGACCGCGAAGGCGATGCCCGGTGATCGGGAGTCGGCGCTCGCGGCCGGGGGCAGCGGATACATCACCAAGCCCGTTGACCTGGACGAGTTGATCGAGCTCATCTCATCCTGGATCGGCGGCGGCCGGAGCAAGGAGAGCCCATGACGCAGCTGGCGAAGGCGCTGCTGGTGGATGATCGGCGGGAGAACCTGACGGCCCTGGAGGCGATCCTGCAGGGGCTCCAGGTCCAGTCGGTGGCGGTGGAGAGCGGTGAGGCGGCGCTGAAGCGGCTGCTCGTTGACGACTTCGCGGTGATCCTCCTGGATGCCCAGATGCCGGAGATGGACGGCTTCGAGACGGCGAGTCACATCAAGCGGCGGGAACGAACCCGACACGTGCCGATCATCTTCCTCACCTCCGCGGACCAGGACGCCCAGCTGGCCATGCGCGGGTACGCCGCCGGCGCGGTGGACCACCTCACCAAGCCGTTCGACCCGTGGGTGCTGCGGGCCAAGGTGTCGGTCTTTGTCGACCTGTGGGTGAAGACCGGGCAGCTCACCGCGCAGTCGACCCTGCTCCAGGAGCGGGAGACCCAGCGGCGGCTGCTGACCGACGCCATCGACGAGGCCACCGCGCTGCTTCGCGCCGAGACCGATCCGGCGGCGGTGCAGCGTGCGATCGGCTTGCTGGAGCAGGCGCGCTGGGGCAACACCGGCTGAGAGTCAGTCGTCGCGAATCATCAGGGCGCTGCGCAGGCCGGTGATGTCGAGGACGCGGCGCAGGAATTCGGCGACGTTGGTGAGGACCAGCAGGCTCTGGGAGTGACTGGTCTTGCGGCTGAGCACGACCAGCGTGCCCAGGCCCTGCGAGTCGCAGAAGGTGACGGCCGCCAGGTCCAGCACAATCCGTGGGGGCGGTTCGGTCAACACCTCGTCGACGATGGTGGAGAGCTGGGCGGCCGTCATCATGTCGATCTCACCGGCGAGGCGAAGGACAACCTCGTCCCCCAACCGGTGTAGCGTGATGGACAGTTCGGCACGATCCACCCGGCCACCCTAACGCGGCCGGCCGACGCCGCCCATGACGGCGAGCTGCCGCGGCCCCGGTCGGGTGTGGTGGTAACCCATGGGTCCCCGGGGTGCCTGCCGGTCTGCCCGCCGACGCTGACACAATGGCGACATCGTGACCGACGTTTTCCCTGCCGGACCCGGCCGCTACCCGGCCGCCGCGCCGGCCTCCGAGGCCCTGTTCGACCGCGCCTGCGCTCTTGTGCCCGGCGGGGTGAACTCCCCTGTCCGCGCGTTCCGTGCCGTCGGCGGCACCCCGCGCTTCATCGTCCGGGGGGAGGGGCCGTGGCTCTACGACGCCGACGGGCGGCGCTACGTCGACCTGGTCTGCTCGTGGGGCCCCATGATCCTCGGGCACGCCCACCCCGCGGTGGTGGAGGCCCTTCGCTCCGCCGCCGCGCTCGGCACGAGCTTCGGCGCCCCCACCCCGGGTGAGGTGGAGCTGGCGGCGGAGATCGTTGACCGCGCGCCCGTCGAGCAGGTACGGCTGGTCAACTCGGGGACCGAGGCGACCATGTCGGCGATCCGGCTGGCCCGGGGCTACACCGGCCGTACCCGGATCATCAAGTTCGCGGGCTGCTACCACGGGCATTCGGATGCGTTGCTCGCCGCCGCCGGTTCCGGTGTGGCCACCCTCGGCCTGCCCGACTCACCGGGCGTGACCGGCGCGGCGGCCGGGGACACCATCGTGCTGCCGTACAACGACCTCGCCGCCGTCGAGGCGGTCTTCGCCGCCGAGGGCCCGCAGATCGCCGCGGTGATCACCGAGGCCGCCGCCGGCAACATGGGCGTGGTCGCGCCCCGCGACAACTTCAACCAGCGCCTCGCCGCCCTCGCCCACGCGAACGGTGCGCTGCTGATCGTGGACGAGGTCATGACCGGCTTCCGGGTCTCCCGCGCCGGGTGGCACGGCCTCGACCCCTGCGCCGCCGACCTCTGGACCTACGGCAAGGTGATGGGGGGCGGCCTGCCCGCGGCGGCCTTCGGCGGCCGAGCGGAGATCATGTCCCAGCTGGCTCCGGCCGGCCCGGTCTACCAGGCCGGCACCCTCTCCGGTAACCCGCTGGCCTGCGCGGCCGGGCTCGCCACGCTGCGGCTCGCCGACGACGCCCGCTACCGCCGGCTGGACGAGACGGCCGCCGTCGTGGGCCGGCTCGCCAGCGAGGCGCTCGCCGCCGCCGGAGTGCCGCACCGGCTGTCCTCCGCCGGCAACATGTTCTCCATCTTCTTCACCGACGCCGACGTCTTCGACTACGCCACCGCGAGCGCCCAGCAGGTGCCGGCGTTCAGGGCGTTCTTCCACGCGATGCTGGCGGCCGGCGTCTACCTGCCGCCGAGCGCCTTCGAGTCGTGGTTCGTCTCGACGGCGATTGACGATGCCGCCCTGGAGCAGATCGCCGCGGCGCTGCCAGCGGCGGCGGCAGCGGCAGCCGCGGCAGGTCACGGGGGGTAGTGACGGTGAGTAAGACTGTGGTCCACGTGCTGCGGCACGGTGAGGTGCACAACCCGGAGGGCATCCTGTACGGGCGGCTGCCGGGCTTCCGCCTGTCGGAGCTGGGCGTGCAGATGGCGAAGGCCGCCGCGCAGGGCCTCGCCGAGCGGGAGGTGGTGCACGTCGTCGCCAGTCCGCTGGAGCGTGCCCAGCAGACCGCCGAGCCGATCGCCGCGCAGTTCGGGCTCCCGATCGGGGTGGACGAGCGGTTGATCGAGAGCGCGAACTGGTTCGAGGGTAAGAAGGTCTCGCCGGGCGACGGTTCGTTCCGCGACCCGCGCAACTGGTGGGTGCTGCGGGACCCGGTCACCCCCTCCTGGGGCGAGGCGTACCGCGCCATCGCGGAGCGAATGCTCGCCGCCCTGCAGGCCGCTCGGGAGGCTGCGCAGGGGCGCGAGGCGGTGCTCGTCTCCCACCAGCTGCCGATCTGGACGCTGCGTCGGTTTGTCGAGCGTAAGCGCCTCTGGCACGACCCGCGCAAGCGGCAGTGCGGGCTGGCCAGCCTCACCTCCTTTCACTTCGAGGGGTCGAAGGTGGTCGGGATCGGCTACTCCGAGCCGGCCGCCCACCTGGTCGCGATGTCGTCGACGGCTCGGACCGCCAAGGGGGCCTGATGACTGTCCGGAGGTGGGCCGCCGGTCTGCTCGCCACCCTGGTCGCGGTGGCGCTCGCCGCCTGCGCCACCCCGGACTGGGGGCAGGCCTGCGCTACCAACTCCGACGGCGTGATCGAGTGCGCTCCGGATCAGCGTTCTGCCGCGCCCGAGCTCGCCGGTGAGCTGCTCGACGGGGGCAGCTACGACGTGGCGCAGGACCGCGGGCAGGTCGTGGTGGTCAACTTCTGGGGCTCGTGGTGCGCGCCCTGCCGGGCGGAGGCCGATGACCTGGAGGCCACCTACCAGGCCACCAAGGGCTCGGGGGTGACCTTCCTCGGCATCAACGTGCAGGACAGCCGGGACAAGGCGATCGCCTTCGAGGAGGGCCGGGTCACCTACCCGAGCATCTTCGATCCCGGCAGCCGACTGGCGTTGGAGCTGGACATCCCACCGAACACCATTCCGGCGACGGTCGTGCTGGACCGGGACGGGCGGATCGCGGCGGTGATCCGGGCCGCCGTCCGGCAGGAGGGGCTGCAACCGATCGTCGAGCGGGTCGCCGCGGAGTCGCCCGCCTCGACCGGCGGCCTCTGATGGGTGAGACGTTCCGGGAGATCGCGCAGTCCGGCCCGCTGCTGCTCGCCATCGGCACGGCGGCGCTGGCCGGGCTGGTCAGCTTTCTGTCCCCGTGCGTCCTGCCGCTGATGCCCGGCTACCTCTCCTACGTGACCGGCCTGGCCGGCGCCGACCTGGAAGGTCGGGGAGCGGGGGACGACTCCCGCCGCACACCGCCGGTGGCCGGGACAGACCCGGGTGCCGCCGCCGGGGCGGTCGCGGTGCGGGAGCGGACCGTCCGGTTGGGGACCGCGGCCGTCAAGGGCCGGGTGCTCGCCGGCACGCTGCTGTTCATCGCCGGCTTCACCGCCGTCTTCACCGTCACCGCGGTCCTGGTCACCACGGTCGGCCAGGTCCTCTTCGCCCACGAGCGGACGCTGGAGATCGTCATCGGCGGGGTGGTGGTGCTGCTCGGACTGGGCTACCTCGGCGTGGTCCCCGGGCTGCAGCGTGAGCTGCGTATCCAACGGCTGCCGGCCGCCGGGCTGCTCGGCGCGCCCGTGCTCGGCGCGGTCTTCGCGCTCAGCTGGCTGCCCTGCACCGGCCCGACCCTCGGCGCGGTGATGGGCATGGCCGTCGTCGAGGGGCAGACCAACCGGGCGGTGGTACTGGCCGTGGCGTACTGCCTTGGGCTGGGGGTGCCGTTTGTCCTCTTCGGGCTGGGGTTCCACCGCCTGCTCGGGGTCTTCCAGGCGGTACGTCGCAACAGCCGGTGGGTCACCCGGATCGGTGGCGGACTGCTGATCCTGATCGGCCTCGCACTCGTCACCGGTGGGTGGACCAGCTTCGTGACCCTGCTGCAGACCACCTTCGGGACGGGCCAGGTAGGCATCTGATGACGGTCACCGACGACCGGCCGGCACCGCCGGCCGAGACCCCCCGGCGCCGCCCCAACCCGGTACTGGCGCTGCTGCGCAACTCGTGGCGGCAGCTCACCAGCATGCGTACGGCGCTGGTGCTGCTCTTCCTGCTGGCGATCGCCGCGATTCCCGGGTCGGTGCTGCCGCAGCGCGGCGTAAACCCCGAGGACGTCCGGGACTACTTCGTCGCGTACCCCGATCTGGCGCCGGTGCTGGACCGGCTCGGCGCCTTCGACGCGTTCGGCTCGGTCTGGTTCTCCGCCATCTACCTGTTGCTCTTCACCTCGCTGGTCGGTTGCATCACGCCCCGGCTGCGGGACCACGTCCGCGCCCTGCGGTCCAGGCCCCCCGCGGCACCGAAGCGGCTGGACCGGTTGCCCCAGCACACCGTCTTCGCGGCCCCGGCCGGTGGCGCGCCGGCGATCGCCGCCGTGCTGCGCCGGCACCGCTGGCGGGTGGAGGTACGCGGCGACGAGGTGTCGGCCGAGAAGGGCTACCTGAAGGAAACCGGCAACCTGCTCTTCCACGCCTCGCTGGTGGTGGTGCTCGTCGGCGTCGCCCTCGGCTCCTGGTACGGCTGGAGTGGTAACCGCATCCTGGTCGCCGGCGCGGACAACGCCTTCTGCAACACCCAGCAGCAGTACGCCGAGACGTCGTTCGGCCCCCAGGTGGCCGGCGTCGATCTGCCCCGGTTCTGCCTGCAGCTGGACGACTTCGAGGCGAGGTTCCTGGAGTCCAACGGCCAGCCGGAGTTCTTCAACGCGAAGGTGACCGTGGACGAGGACGGCGGCACCCCCCGCCCGGCGGAGTTCTCGGTGAACTCGCCGCTGCGGCTGGACGGGGCGAACGTCTATCTGCTCGGCCACGGGTACGCCCCGGTGGTCCGCTACACCGACCGGTTCGGGCGGAGCCAGACCAGCCCGAACCCCTTCCTGGATGTCGGAGACGTCGGCTTGACCAGCGAGGGGCTGGCGGCCTTCCCGGACGCGAACGTGGACCCGGCCACCGGTGAGCGGGACCCGGACCTCCAGGTGGCCTTCAGCGGCCTGTACCTGCCGACCGCCCCGCAGCAGGCGCCGTTCGTCCGGTCGGAGTTCCCGACCGAGCGCAACCCACTGCTCAATCTCGTCGCGTACCGGGGCAACCTGGGGCTGGATGCCGGTATCCCCGGCTCGGTGTACGAGCTGGACCAGCGGCAGGTCGACGCCGGCCGGGTCAAGGAGGTCGGCACCAAGCTGCTTCAGGTCGGTGAGGTCTGGACCCTGGACGACGGCACCACGCTGGAGTTCCTGGGCACCGAGCCGTACATCGTCCTGTCCGTACGGCACGACCCGGGCTCGACGCTGCTGCTGGTCAGCTCCGGCACGCTGCTGCTGGGCCTGATGGGCTCGCTCTTCGGCCGCCGCCGGCGGGTCTTCTTCCGGGTGCGCCCGGCTGACCCCGCGGGTGAATCTTCGACGCCCGGTAGTAGTTTGGTCGATGCCGGTGGTCTGCCGCGCGTCGACCATCCCGGATTCGCCGACGAGTTCACCCGGCTCGTGGCGGCGGTCAGCGGAGCCGGGCGGCGGGCCGATCCTGACGGGCCGGCCGGAGCGCGAGTAGGAGCCGAGTGATGTCCGTACTCTCCGACCAGCTGGTGACCTTCTCGATCCTGGCCTACCTGGTCGCGATGGTCGTGCACGCCGTCGAGTACGCGCTGGGCAACGCCCGGGTTCGCGTCGGCCCGCCCGCCCGCGAGCTGGTTGGCGCCGGGGTAGGGGCGGTCGACGGTGCGGGTTCCGGGCCGGAGCCGATCGTCCGTGCTGCCACCGCCGCCCAGCGGACTGCCGCCCAGCGGACCGCCGCCCGCGCCCGCCTGGCTGGCCTGGGTGCGGTCGCGGTGACCGTGCTGGCCGCCCTGCTGCACCTCGGTGCGCTGATCGCCCGCGGGGTCGCGGCCGACCGGATGCCCTGGGGCAACATGTACGAGTTCGTCCTGACGGTCTCCTTCATCGGGGTCGCCAGCTGGTTCGTCGTGCTCTGGAAGCGCCCCACGCTGCGCCGGCTCGGGCTACTCCTGACGCTGGTGATGGTGCTGCTGGTGGCCACCGCCGAGCTGCTGCTCTACACCCCGATCGTGCCGCTGGTGCCGGCGCTCAACTCGTACTGGTTCATCATCCACGTCGCCACGATCGTCTTCAGCTCCGGCATCTTCCTGCTGGGCGTGGTGCCGGCGGGCGCCTACCTGATGCGGGCCGGCTACGAGCAGGGCCGGCGCAGCTTCCCCTACCTGTTGGCGAAGCGCATGCCGGCCGCGGCGGCCCTGGAGCGGTTGACCTTCGGGCTGCACGCCTTCTCGTTCCCGATCTTCACCTTCGCGGTGATCGCCGGCGCGATCTGGGCCGAGGCGGCGTGGGGTCGGGCGTGGGGCTGGGACCCGAAGGAGACCTGGGCGTTCATCTCCTGGGTGGTGTACGCCGGCTACCTACACGCCCGGGCCACCCCGAGCGTCAAACGGAACGTGGCCACCTGGCTCGCGATACTGGGTTTCCTCACCGTGATGATGAACCTCTTCGGCGTGAACATCTTCTTCGAGGGGCTGCACTCCTACGGCGGCCTCGACTGATCCCGCAGCACGACACCGTGCTCGGGGCCCCTTTCCCGCACCCCGGCTGGGGTGGCGGGCCGGGTGGTGGGGGAGACTTGCGGGTATGGCGGCTCGTGGCTTTCCGTACTCCGATCTGAAGGACTTCCTCGCGGCGCTGGAGCGCGCGGGCGAGCTACGGCGGGTGGAGGTTCCGGTCGATCCGACGCTGGAGCTGAGCGAGATCGTCAGCCGGACGGTTCGCGCCGGGGGGCCGGCGCTGGTGTTCGAGCAGCCGACCCGGGGCGAGATGCCCGTGGCGATCAACCTGTTCGGCACCGAGAAGCGGATGGCGATGGCGCTCGGCGTCGAGTCGCTGGACGAGATCGGGGCGCGGATCGGTGCGTTGGTGCGACCGGAGCTGCCGGTCGGCTGGAGCGGTATCCGGGAGGGCCTCGGCAAGGTCATGCAGCTCAAGTCGGTGCCGCCGCGCAAGGTGAAGACGGCCCCCTGCCAGCAGGTGGTGTACCGGGGCGACGACGTCGATCTGAACCGGCTGCCCGGCCTGCAGATGTGGCCCGGCGACGGTGGCGTCTTCCACAACTTCGGGTTGACCCACACCAAGCACCCCGAGACGGGCGCACGCAACCTCGGCCTCTACCGGCTGCAGCAGCACAGCAGGAACACGCTGGGCATGCACTGGCAGATCCACAAGGACTCCACCGCCCACCACGCGGTCGCCGAGCGGCTCGGCCAGCGGCTGCCGGTCGCCATCGCCATCGGCTGCGACCCGGTGATCTCGTACGCCGCCAGCGCCCCACTCCCCGGCGACATCGACGAGTACCTGTTCGCGGGCTTCCTGCGGGGGGAACGGGTCGAGATGGTCGACTGCCTGACCGTGCCCCTCCAGGTGCCGGCGCACGCCCAGGTGGTGCTCGAGGGCTACCTGGAGCCCGGCGAGCGGCTGCCCGAGGGGCCGTTCGGGGACCACACCGGCTACTACACGCCGGTCGAGCCGTTCCCGGTCCTGCACGTCGAGACGATGACCATGCAGCGCAACCCGGTCTACCACTCGATCGTCACCTCGAAGCCGCCGCAGGAGGACCACGGCCTGGGCAAGGCCACCGAGCGGATCTTCCAACCGCTGCTCAAGCTGCTCATCCCGGACATCGTCGACTACGACCTGCCGGCCGCCGGGGTCTTCCACAACTGCGCGATCGTGTCGATCCGGAAGCGCTACCCGAAGCACGCGCAGAAGGTGATGAACGCGATCTGGGGTGCGCACCTGATGTCGATGACCAAGCTGATCGTGGTCGTGGACGAGGACTGCGACGTTCACGACTACAACGAGGTCGCGTTCCGGGCCTTCGGCAACGTGGACTACGCCCGGGACCTGCTGCTCACCGAGGGGCCGGTGGACCACCTGGACCACGCCTCGTACCAGCAGTTCTGGGGCGGCAAGGCCGGCGTCGACGCCACCCGCAAGCTGCCCGGCGAGGGCTACACCCGGGGCTGGCCCGAGGAGATGACCATGTCCCCCGAGGTGGTGTCGCTGGTCGACAAGCGCTGGAAGGAGTACGGCATCTGATGTCCGGCTCCTTCGATCCGCGGGACCTCGCCGTCTCGGCCCGCGCCGCATCGGCCAGCGCGGACCCGCGCGGGCGGATCCGGGCGTTCCTCGACCTCGTGGCGATCGAGCACTCCGTCTTCGCGCTGCCCTTCGCCTACCTCTCCGCCTTGACCGCGATGCAGGTCAACGGCGGTCAGGTTCGCTGGCTCGACCTGTTACTGATCACCGTGGCGATGGTCGGGGCGCGGACGTTCGCGATGGCCGCAAACCGGATCCTGGACCGGCGGATCGACGCGCTGAACCCGCGCACCGCCAACCGGGAACTGGTGACCGGGGTGGTCAACCTGCGTACGGCCTGGGCCGGCGCGGGCATCGCCCTGGCCGTCTTCCTGGTCGCCGCCGCGCTGCTGAACCCCCTCTGTCTGGTGCTGGCGCCGCTCGCGGTCGTACCGCTGGTCGGCTACCCGTACGCGAAGCGGTTCACCAACTGGCCACACGCGGTCCTGGCGGTGGCGCAGGCAGTCGGCCCGGTCGGTGCGTGGCTCGCCGTGACCGGCACCTTCGCCGGCTCCGGGCCGGCCTGGCTGCTCGGGGTGGCGGTCGGGCTGTGGATCGGCGGGTTCGACCTGATCTACGCCTGTCAGGACGCCGAGGTGGACCGGGAGATCGGTGTGCACAGCGTTCCGGCCCGGTACGGGCTGCGGTTCGCGCTGCACGCCTCCACCGTCGCGCATGTGGTGACCTTCGTGCTCTTCGTCTGGTTCGGCGCCCTGGTCGGCTTCGGCTGGCTCTGGTGGATCGGGCTGGCGTTGACCGCGGTCGCCTTCGCCTACCAACACGTGGTGGTGAGCCCGACCGACCTGAGCCGGGTCAACCGGGCCTTCTTCACCGCGAACGGCTTCGTCGGGATCGCGCTCTTCGGCTTCGCCCTGCTTGACCTGGTGGTACGCCTCGGGCTGCGGCCCTGACCAGGGAACCGGGGGTGCCCGTCGGTGGTCGAGGGTGACCAGGCAGGCTGGGACCATGCGTGAACCATGGGTGGTCGGTGTCTCCGGAGCCTCCGGCACGCCGTACGCGGCTGCTGTCCTGCGGGCCCTACTGGACGCGGGCGAAGCCGTTGATCTGATCGTGTCCCGGGCGGCCCGGCTGACCATCCTGGACGAGACCGGGCGGTCGTTTCGGGACGGGCACTGGGCGGAGGACCTCGCCACCTGGCTGGGGCGCGACCTGAGCGGCGCCGATCTCCGGCACTGGCCGGCCGGCGATCTCGCCGCCGGGCCGAGCAGCGGCTCCTACCGGGCGCGCGGGATGGCGGTCGTCCCGGCGAGTACGGCAGCCTGTGCCGGGATCTCCATCGGGCTCTCCAAGGACCTGTTGCAACGCGCTGCCGAGGTCAACCTCAAGGAGCGCCGCCCGGTGGTCGTCGTGCCCCGGGAGACACCGGTGACCCGCAGCCACCTGGAGCACCTGATCGCGTTGCACGACGCCGGTGCGGTGGTGTTGCCCGCCAGCCCCGGTTTCTACGGTGCGGGAGCGGAGGCTTCCGCCGCCCAACTGGTCGATTTCGTCGCCGGGAAGGTGCTGGACGCCCTGGGTGTGCCGCACACGCTCTTCCGTCGCTGGGCGGGTGAGTTGGGAGCGGCGCGCTCCTGAGCTGGCGGTGGCGGCGCGGAATGGGCGGCGATCAGCCGCCGGCCATCGCCCTCAGTACATCCCGGCGTTGGCCGGGCCAGGTCCGGGGCCGGTCGGGGCGGCGGGACCAGCGTTGTTCGGTCGCTCCATCCCCTCCGCCTCGTCCAACATTCCCTCGCCCTCGAGCAGGGCCCGAACTTCGGATTCCCGAAATCGGCGATGCCCGCCCGGAGTTCGGATGCTGCCTATCCGGCCAGCCGCCGCCCACCTGGTCACAGTCTTCGGATCCACCCGAAACAGCGCGGCGACCTCGCCCGGCGTCAGCAGGCGATCTCCAGTGTCCACAGCCCCCTCCTCGCATCGACGAAGCCCCCGGCTGAACACACTGCCCCCGGCGGTGCGAGCCCAGAGCCGTCATGAGGGACGTATGGCAATTACAGCACCGGCAGTCAGTCGTGTCCGCCAAACGCGAGAAAAGCACTGATCAGGAGGTTAGGCAATGGTACCCGTAGCGGTGCCCTGTTGCGGTTGGTTCGTCAACAATGACAGGGCGCGGGGCCGACCATCGGGACCGGACGCCCGAGGGCCGGTCGGTGCTACTAGGGTCTACAGTCCGTGGACGCGATCGATCTGAACCTTATCGAACTGCTGCGGGGCAACGCCCGCCTCTCGTACGCCGAGCTCGCCCGCCAGGTGGGACTCTCGGCACCAGCAGTGCACGAGCGGGTCGGCAAGCTGGAGTCCAGTGGAGTCATCCGTGCGTACCGAGCCGAGATCGAGCCGGAGAGCATCGGGCTGGGCGTGACCGCCCTTATCGAGATCATTGAGGAGTCCGCCGCGGACACCGACGACGTGCTGGAGTCATTCCGCGCCATTCCGGAGATCGAGTCCTGCTACTTCATGGCCGGGGTGGAGTCGTTCCTGCTCAAGGCGAGGGTCGGCACTATCGGGGAGTTGGAGGCGCTGATCGTACGGTTGAACCGTACGCCCGGTGTCGCCTCCACCCGTACCGGGATCGCCCTGTCGACTAAGTGGGAGAACCGCCCCCAGCCCGTCGGTACACCGCCGGCCTGACCCAGCCGGCTCTCCGCCGACGTCAACCCGCCCGCCGGGCCCGGTGTACTCCCGCGCGGAGCTCGGTCACTGCGCGTGGGCCAGGATCAGGCCGTGCCGGCCCGGCTTGCTAGGTTGCTGGGCGTGACTCATCTGGACCGGTGTGACGAGGCGATCCGGGGGTGGGTGACCGAGGCGATTGCCGCCGTTGAGGCCGACGCCAACCGGTCCGCCGACACCCATCTGCTGCCGTTCCCCCTGCCTCGGCAGTGGGGAATCGACCTCTACCTCAAGGACGAGTCGGTGCATCCGACCGGTTCCCTGAAGCACCGGCTGGCCCGCTCCCTGTTCCTCTACGGGCTCTGCAACGGGTGGATCGGCCCGGGTACCACGATCGTGGAGGCATCCTCGGGGTCGACGGCGGTCTCCGAGGCGTACTTCGCCCGGATGCTGGGGCTGCCGTTTATCGCGGTGATGCCGGCGTCCACCTCGCCGGAGAAGATCGCGAAGATCGAGTTCCAGGAGGGGCGCTGCCACCTGGTGGACGACCCGGCCAAGGTGGTCATCGAGGCACGGTGGCTGGCCGAGGACACCGGCGGCCACTTCATGGACCAGTTCACGTACGCCGAGCGGGCCACGGACTGGCGGGGCAACAACAACATCGCCGAGTCGATCTTTTCGCAGCTGGCGTTGGAGCGGCACCCGGTGCCGGCGTGGGTCGTGGTCGGGGCCGGCACCGGCGGCACCAGCGCCACCATCGGCCGGTACACCCGCTTCCGGCGGCTGCCCACGAAGCTCTGCGTGGTGGACCCGGAGAACTCGGCGTTCTATCCGGCCTGGCAGGCCTCCGACTGGTCGGTGTGCACCGGCCGCGGCTCGCGAATCGAGGGCATCGGGCGACCGACGGTGGAGGCATCCTTCCTGCCGTCGGTGGTGGACCGGATGGTGCAGGTGCCCGACGCCGCCTCGCTGGCCGCGATGCGGGCCGGCTCCGCGGTGCTCGGCCGTCGGGTCGGTGGCTCGACCGGCACCAACCTCTGGGGTGCCTTCGGCCTGATCGCCGGCCTGCTCGCGGAGGGGAAGACCGGCTCGGTGGCCACCCTGATCTGTGACGCCGGGGACCGCTACGCCGACACCTACTACGCCGACGACTGGGTGGCCGCCCAGGGGCTCGATCTCGCCCCACATCTAGCGACCATCGAACGGTTCCTGGCCACCGGCGCCTGGCCGGCCTGAGGAGTGCCCTCCGGCCGGCCCGGCGCCGGCCGGGTCAGTAGCTGCTCGCGGCTGGCCGACCGCCGAACCGCCGATCCCCCGACCGTCGCTCCGACCGGCCTTCCGTCGACGGTCGCTCCGACCGGCCCTCTGCCGGCCGGCCCGGGTGGCGGCGATCGCCGGAACGCACCGGTTCGCCGCGGCGGTGTCGGTCCGGGAATCGGCGAGCCCCGTCTGGCCGGCCGGCGCGTCGGCGCGGCTCGGGCTCGTCCCGGACGGGTACGCCGCTCGGTTCCCGCGCGCCGGTCAGCTCGGCAAGTGCCGGGTCGCCGGCTCGCACCCGGGTCTGTGCCGGGGACACACCCGCCTTCTCCAGCATGGCGAGGGTGCCGCGGCGTTGTTTCGGCAGTGCCAGGGTCGCCACCGCGCCGGTCTCGCCGGCCCGTGCGGTCCGCCCTGCTCGGTGCAGGTAGTCCTTCGGATCCTTCGGCGGGTCAACGTGCAGCACCAGCGATACGCCGTCGACGTGGATGCCGCGGGCGGCCACGTCGGTGGCGACCAGGACATTCGTCCGGCCTTCCCGAAACTCGGCCAGGGTGCGGGTACGCATCCGCTGGGTCTTGCCGCCGTGCAGGCCGCCGGCGCGTACCCCGACTGCCGCGAGCTGCCCCACCAGCCGGTCCACGCCGAGCTGGGTCCGGGCGAAGACCATCGTCCGCCCCTCCCGGGCCGCGATCGACGCGACGACCGAGAACTTGTCCTGCGGTGGGATCAGCAGCAGGTGATGATCCATCGTTGCCACCGCGGCCGTCGGTGGCGCGGTCGAGTGGGTGACCGGGTCGGTCATGAAGCGCCGTACCAGCGTGTCCACGTCCCGGTCCAGGGTGGCCGAGAAGAGGAGCCGCTGCGCGTCGGCGGGAGTCTTCGCCAGCAGCTCGGTGACCTCGGGCAGGAACCCCATGTCGGCCATCTGGTCCGCCTCGTCCAGCACGGTGACCTCAATGTCGTCGAGGCGGCAGACGCCCCGCTCAATGAGGTCAGCGAGCCGGCCAGGTGTGGCCACCAGTACCTCGACGCCACGTCGTAGGGCACTGATCTGGCGGTCGTAGGGGACTCCGCCGACCGCGGTCCGCAGGAACACCCCGACCGCCCGGCCGAGCGGGAACAGGGCGTCGCTGACCTGCATAGCCAGCTCCCGAGTCGGTACCAGCACGAGCGCGCGCGGGTGTCGGGAGCGGGCCCGTTCCCCGTCCGCCATCCGGGCGAGCAGGGGGAGGCCGAACGCCAGCGTCTTTCCGGAGCCGGTCTGGCCGCGGCCGAGAACATCCCGGCCGGCGAGCGCATCCGGCATGGTGGCGCGCTGGATTTCGAACGGAGTGGTGATCCCCTGCCGGGTCAATGTCCGGACCAGGGGTTGGGGCAGGCCGAGCGCGGCGAAGTCGACGAGTTCGGGGGTGGACGGGGGCATGCCAGGGTCGATCGACGTGGTCAAGAATGGCCTTTCGAGTGGGGCGCATCTTCGCGATGGCCGCCGCGGCGGAATGCCGCCGGATCACCCGCAAGATCGCCCATGGGCGCGCGAAGAGGCGCGCCAGGTCAGTTTCCGCGCCAGTGTACGGCGATGTCCCACCGCGCCGTACACCCGCCGCGGCACAGTGGGCGGGCTCACCCGCTGGAGAGGTTCTGGAACGCCCCGTCCAGCGCATTGTTGGCGATGAGGACGACCACCACACCGATCGTCACCAGCAGGGCGAGCGAGGCGGCCAGGGCGACCAGCACCCGGGTATTGCTGGAGCGTTGCTCGTTCGATATCTCCGTCCGGCCCTGGGCGAGGATGTGCCCGGTCAGGGAGCCCGAGTTCTCCACCGGGTTGACCGGGAACACGACGGTGGACAGGCCCGATCCGTCACCGTAGAGGCTGCTCAGGTCACCCTCGTGCGGGTTTCGGCGCCCGGTGCCCGGCCGTTGCTGGTGGCCGGCCGCGGGGAAGGCCTGGGTGGCGGCGGCCGGGGCCGCCGCGGGGAAGGCCTGGGTGGCGGCGGCCGGGGCCGCGGTGGGGTGCCGGTGGCCAGTTGCGGGGAAGGCCTGGGTGCTGGCAGCCGAGGCCGTCGGCGGTGGTGACTCCGGGTGGACCCCGGAGACCGGCGATGTCGCGGTGCGCGGGGCGGGGAATGGGCCGGGCGCGGGGGCATTGGCTCGCCCGGGCGGCCCGGTGCTGCCGCCGGAGGTGGCCGGTGGTGGCGGGAACGGGGAGGTCGGCGCCGGGTCTGTTGGCGCGGGCACCGGCGGCCCAGGTGGTGCCGGTGCCGGGGGTACCGGGGCAGGTGGCGCCGGCTGTGGTCGGATCGGCCCGGGCGGGTGGGGACCGGGGACCGGCGCCGGCTCGGGTGCCGGTGGAGTTGGGTCTGGAACGGAAGGCTCGGGTGGCTGCACCGGCTCGGGCGGTCGCACCGGCTCGGGCGGTCGCACCGGCTCGGGCGGTCGCACCGGCTCGGGCGGTCGCACCGGCTCGGGTGGCTGCATCGACTCGGGCTCTCTGGGACCAGCCTGGTGGTGAACCCAGGCCTGCCCCGTCCCCGATCGGATGACCGTCGTGTCGGCGGCGGATGGGTCCACCGGGTCGTTCTGCTCGGCCATGTTCGCCCTCCGCGCCGTGCTCGCACCCGGACTCGTGTCACCCGAGCCGGGAATGCCTGGTCTCACCGTGCCACATTCCGTCCAGCTAGCACAGCTGGAGCAGGGCTACCGGCGGTCTGCCGGGTCACCCCGGGCGTCCGGCTACGGGTGCGGCGCGACCGTAGGGCCGGCTGTGCGGCGCGGTCGCGCCGGCTACGGCAGGAACGAACCGAGGCTCAGCCGGAATGAGCTGTCGAAGCCCAGCAGGAATGAGCTGCCGGTCGGTACCGCCGAGGGCGAGATGGTGGGGGGCGGGGGTGCCGAGGATGAGGCGGCGGGCGGTGGGGTGCTGGTCGGAGACGCCGAGGGCGAGGTGGTGGGGGACGGGGTGGTGCTGGGGCTGGTCGTGGGGGGCGGGGGGCTGGTTGGTGAGGTCGAGGGGGACGGGGTGGTGCTGGGGCTGGTCGAGGGGGACGGGGTGGTGCTGGGGCTGGTCGAGGGCGATGGGGTGGTGCTGGGGCTGGTCGAGGGCGATGGCGTCGGCTTCGGGCTGGCCGAGGCGGTCGGTGTGGGCGTCGGGGTTGGCGTGGGCGCGGGGACCCCGTCGACCACTCGTGTCGCCGCGTAGAGGCGCGACCAGGTCACAGTCGAGATCTTGACCACGTCGCCGCTGCTCGGGGCGTGGACCATCCGCCCGCCGCCGATGTACATGCCGATGTGGTGGATGCTGGTCCAGCTCGAGCCGGAGGCGAAGAAGAGAAGGTCACCGGGGAGTAGGCCGGTCCGGGGAACGGTGCGGTGCCGGGTCGCGTAGTACTGGTCGCGGGAGACCCGGGGCAGGCTGCGGTTGCCGGCCGAGCGGTAGGCGGCCCAGATCAGGCCCGAGCAGTCGAACCGATCCGGTCCCTCGGCCGCCCAGAGGTACGGGTCGCCGAGCTGGTCCAGCGCGTAGCGGACCGCCGCGCGGGCGGTGGGGTGCGCGGCGAGCCCGTTCGCGGTTTCGTTGGCGACCCACTGCGCGCCGAGCGCCTGCTCCGCCGCCTCCTGCTGACGCTCCAGCTCCAGCAGCTGGGCGGCGTTGTCCTGGCGGAGAGTGGTGAGCTTCGCCTTCTCGCTCTGCAGCGCCTGCTCGGTGCTGGCGTAGGAGGTGTTGACGGAACGCAGCCGAGACTGCGCCGCCGTCATCACCTGCTGCGCGGCCTGCTCGTCGGCGCGGGCGCGGTTGAGCTCCCGGGTCGCTGCGGTGGTCTCCCCGCCGGCGACGTCCTTCCCCCGGGCGAGGCCGGAGAGCTCGCTCAGATCCTGGAGATCGTCGGCGAAGGGCGCGGAGGGCAGCGCCGCAGCCGCCTTGAGCGCCTCGGCGGCCGCGGCATCGGCGCGCGACTGAGCCTTGGCCAGCGCGGTCAGGGCCACGTTCAGCTCCTGCTCGGCGGCGACGAGCTGTGCCTCCGCCTCGGTGCGCTGCTGCTTGAGCAGGAGTAGCTCGTCGCTCAGCTGGCCGATGCGGGCCTCGGCCGCGTAGATCTGGGCGGCGAGCGGCCCGTTGATGAGGTTGTTGACCGGCGTTGTGGCCGACGGGGCGAGCGGTTGACCGCCGGGCAGGCTGAGCGGGCCGGACAGGACCGGGCGGGCGCCGCTGTCGGGCACGGTGTCGGGCAGCGGCGGATCGGCGTAGACCGGCGCGCTGAGGGCACCGGCGGCGATGACGCCCAGCAACGCGGACCAGAGCTTGGGACGGAGCACCGGCGAGATCACTGGGTTTCGTCGAGGTAGCCGTCCGTAGCCGCTGTCGCCCATTCCGCTCCTTGTCTGGGTCAATCCGTGCATTGGGTGCACACGGTGGCCGGACGCTACCAGTGGTGTGTCGCGCTCGGCCTACCCTGTCTTATCGCACGCGGGCAGCAGTGTCGATGTGTGGCCGGGTTACGAGTGGCTGAGAGTTTGGGTAACGGCGACGGCGGAGAGCGGTGAGGTTCGTCGCGGCCCACCGCCCGCGCTGACTGTTGGTTCGCCGGCCCACGTAGGCTCGACCGGGACCGCAGGCGGAAGGGACGGGGCTGGAGATGGACGCCGGACTCAAGCGCGAGCTCGAAGCGAAGGTGTACGCCGGCGAGCGGCTGACCCGCGCGGACGGGATCGCCCTCTACGACAGCGACGATCTGACCTGGCTGGGGCGGCTCGCACACCACCGGCGGACCGAGCGCAACGGCGACCGGGTGATGTTCAACGTCAACCGGCACCTGAACCTGACCAACGTCTGCAGCGCCAGCTGTGCGTACTGCTCGTTCCAGCGCAAGCCGGGCGAGAAGGACGCGTACACGATGCGGATCGACGAGGCGGTCCGCAAGGCCAAGGAGATGGAGGACGAGCAGCTCACCGAGCTGCACATCGTCAACGGGCTGCACCCCACCCTGCCATGGCGCTACTACCCGAAGGTGCTCCGTGAGCTGAAGGCGGCGCTGCCGAACGTCCGGCTCAAGGCCTTCACCGCGACCGAGGTGCAGTGGTTCGAGAAGATCAGCGGCCTGAGCGCCGACGAGATCCTGGACGAGCTGATGGACGCCGGCCTGGAGTCGCTGACCGGCGGCGGTGCGGAGATCTTCGACTGGGAGGTGCGGCAGCACATCGTGGACCACGCCTGCCACTGGGAGGACTGGTCGCGCATCCACCGGTTGGCGCACAACAAGGGCATGAAGACCCCGTCAACCATGCTGTACGGGCACATCGAGGAGCCCCGGCACCGGGTTGACCACGTGCTGCGGCTGCGGGAGCTGCAGGACGAGACCAACGGCTTCGTGGTCTTCATCCCGCTGCGTTACCAGCATGACTTCGTCGACTCGGCGGACGGCAAGATCCGTAACCAGATCCAGGCGCGGACGACGATGGCCTCACCGGCGGAGTCGCTGAAGACGTACGCGGTGTCCCGGCTGCTCTTCGACAACGTCCCGCACGTGAAGTGCTTCTGGGTGATGCACGGGCTATCGGTCGCCCAGCTGTCGCTGAACTTCGGCGTGGACGACCTGGACGGCTCGGTGGTGGAATACAAGATCACCCATGACGCCGACTCGTACGGCACGCCGAGCACCATGAACCGGACTGACCTGCTGGATCTGATCTGGGATGCCGGGTTCCGCCCGGTCGAGCGCAACACCCGGTACGACGTCGTGCGCGAGTACGACGCCGCGCCCCCGCTCGCCGAGCGTCGCGCCCAGCCGCAGCAGGTGTGGGCCTGATCGTGCTGGTCGGCGGTTCGCGTACCCTCGTAGGGCCATGACCGAGCAGCGCAACAGAATTCCCCGGCGAGATGCCGAGGGGCGGGTGCTGACCCTGGGCGACCTGCTCGGGGTGAGCCTGGCCGGCTGGGTTGTCGGGGTGCTCGCGTTGGCGACCCTGGACCTGGGCTTCAGCTCGCTCAGTTCGGGGGAGTTCGGCCAGGCCAACGGGTGGTTGGCGGTGATCCTGCCGGCCTGGCTCTACTGGGATGACTTCCGCGCCTGGGGGTTTGGCGCCGCCCGGGTGGTGGCGGGCCTGGCGGCCGGAGCCGTGGGGCTGACCCTCGGCCTGGTGGTGGCCGGTTTCACCGCTGACCTGCCGCCGGTGGTTTCCGGCGGGCTGGGCGCGGTGGCCTTCACCGTCGGATACGCGGTGGTGTGGTTCCACGGGGTGCGGTGGCTGGCCCGGAGGACGGGCTGAGGCCGCCCGTCGACGGCGGAGAACGGAGTACGGAGATGAGCGCGGCGGTCAAGTACACGCTGGGCCGGATCGGGCTGTTTGTCGTCGTGCTGGCGGCCCTCTGGTTCGTGGAGTTGAATCTCTTTATCAAGCTGATGGTGGCGTTGATCTTCTCGGCGGCGCTCTCCTTCTTCCTGCTGCGGCCGTGGCGGGAGGAGATGGCCGAGGAGATGGCTGCCGCCACCGAGCGGCGGCGCGCGGAGAAGGAGCGGCTGCGCTCGGCGCTGGCCGGCGAGGATGAGGCCGGGACGGATTCGACGGAGTCGGGCGGGGACGCGCCGAAGTCCTGATCTGCCCGGGAAACTCGGGCCGCTGCCGGGATGTCCCGGCTTCGCCATCGAATTTATACATGGAAGAATATTGATATGACCATGCGCTGAGTGGTGGAGTGTGCGGTACCAGGCGGGAAAGGTTTCCCGCGCTTGTCAGGAGGTTGTCCATGGCCTTCCGCACCCCTACCCTCCGCCGCCGCCTCGCGCTCGTCGTCGCCGCGGGATTCGGCCTGCTCACCTTCGCCGCGTCACCGGTCTCCGCGAACACCACGCCGGAGGCCACCGGTGAGTCGGCCGCCGTCCAGTACCGGGTGCTCGGCCCGCGTACCGTGACCGACCGCAGCGCGGTCGCCAGCACCGGCGCCGCGATCGACTACTCCGAGCACGGTGTCCTGCACGTCACCGCCACCGCCGCCGAGGCCACCGCGATCACCAAGCTGGGCTTCGAGCTGGAGGAGGTGCCGGTAGCCCCCACCGGCCACGACCACGACCACGGGGACGTCGGCATCTCCGACTTTCCGCCCGCCGACTCCGACTACCACAACTACGCCGAGCTGACGGCGGTGGTGAACCAGGTGGTGGCGGAGCACCCCAGCATCGCGCGGAAGATCAGCATCGGCACCTCGCACGAGGGCCGGGACCTGATGGCGGTGAAGATCTCCGACAATGTCGGGACCGACGAGGACGAACCAGAAATCCTCTTCAACTCCCAGCAGCACGCTCGGGAGCACCTGACCGTGGAGATGGCGATCTACCTGCTCAACCTCTTCACCGACAACTACGGCAGTAACTCCCGGGTCACCAACGTGGTCAACAGCCGGGAGCTGTGGATCATCCCGACCGTGAACCCGGACGGCAGCGAGTACGACATCGCCACCGGCTCGTACCGGTCGTGGCGCAAGAATCGGCAGCCGAACAGCGGCTCGTCCTGGGTCGGCACCGACCTGAACCGCAACTGGGACTACCTCTGGGGCTGCTGCGGCGGCTCCTCCGGCTCCACCTCGTCGAGCACCTACCGGGGCCCGTCGCCCTTCTCCGCCCCGGAGACCGATGCGGTGCGCGACTTCGTGGACAGCCGGGTCGTGGGCGGAGTCCAGCAGATCAAGGCCAACATCGACTTCCACACCTACTCCGAGCTGGTGCTCTGGCCGTTCGGCTATACGTACAGCAACACCGCCCCGGGAATGACGGCCGACCAGTACAACACCTTCGCCACCATCGGCGGGGAGATGGCGGCCACCAACGGCTACACCCCGCAGCAGTCCAGTGACCTCTACATCACCGACGGCAGCAGCATCGACTGGATGTGGGGGGCGCACGGGATCTGGGCGTACACCTTCGAGCTGTACCCCGGCTCCGCCGCGGGCGGCGGCTTCTACCCACCCGACGAGGTCATCCCGGCGGAGACCGCCCGCAACCGCGAAGCCGTGCTGCTCCTCTCCGAGTACGCCGACTGCCCGTACCGGGCGATCGGCAAGGAGGACCAGTACTGCGGCGGTGGCGGCGGCGGGGAGACGGTCTGGGCGGACACCTTCGAGACCGCGACCGGCTGGACGATCAACCCCAACGGCACCGACACCGCCACCACCGGCCAGTGGGAGCGGGGTGCCGCCCAGGCGACCAGCTACTCCGGCGCCAAGCAGCTCACCCCGTACGCGGGCGGTAACGACCTGGTCACCGGCCGGCTCGCCGGCTCCTCGGTGGGCACCCACGACATCGACGGCGGCGTGACCAGCGCCCGCTCCCCGGCGGTGGCCCTGCCCTCGAGCGGCACGCTGACGCTCTCGTTGGCCTGGTACCTGGCGCACTACTCGAACGCCTCCTCGGCCGACTACTTCCGAGTCAGCGTCGTGCACAGCGGCGGCACCACCACCCTGCTCAACCAGGCCGGGGCGGCGACCAACCGCAGCGCCTCCTGGTCGGTGGCCAACCTCGACCTGACGCCGTACGCCGGCCAGTCGATCCAGATCCAGGTGGCGGCGGCGGACGCCGCCGGCGGGAGCCTCGTCGAGGCTGCCGTCGACAACGTCACCATCACCGTTTCCTGAATCCGGGTGGGGGCCCTGTCCCGCGGGGCCCCCACCCCACCTCGTCACACGTCTGCGGCCCTCCGGGCGCCGGCCCGACCGTGCGTTACGGTGCTACCGACCATCCCGCAGCGAAGCCGGTGAGAAACCGGCACTGTCCCGCAACTGTGATGCCCCGGGTCATCCCGGGGACGAGTCAGGTCGCCTGCGGTCGGTCGCGATATGCGCTCTCGAGGAAGGGCGCCTCGTGGACGGGCGCCTCGGTCCCTGTCGGCGAAGCAGCAACTCCTCGACCGACAGGAGGCCCGATGTCCAGACGTACCCCCCGGTTCCTCACCGCGGCTCTCGCGGTGGCCGCGCTCGCGCTCGGCGGCTGCGCCGAGAAGACCACCGACTCCCCCGCCGACAACGGCGCGTCCAGCGCCGCGACCTTCCCGGTAACGGTTGGCTCGCTGACGCTGGAAGAGCAGCCGGAGAAGATCATCTCGCTGTCGCCGACCGCCACCGAGATGCTCTTCGCGATCGGGGCGGGGCCGCAGGTCGTCGCGGTCGACGACAACTCCAACCACCCGGCGGAGGCACCGCGGACCGACCTCTCCGGCTTCCAGCCGAACGCCGAGGCGATCGCCGCCCACAACCCCGACCTGGTGCTGCTCGCCAGCGACCAGAACAAGATCGTGGACCAGCTCACCACGCTGAAGATCCCGGTCTTCCTCACCCCGGCTGCGGTCACGCTGGACGACACCTATCGGCAGTTCACCGAGGTCGGCGCGTTGACCGGGCATCCCGGCGAGGCCGCCGACGTGGTCAGCCAGATGCAGGACGACATCGCGGAGTTGGTCGCGGACCTGCCCGAGCGGGCGGAGAAGCTCACCTACTTCCACGAGCTCGCCCCCGAGCTGTACACCGCCACCAGCAAGACCTTCATCGGCTCGCTCTACGCGCTCGCCGGGCTCGAGAACATCGCCGACCCGGCCGACGCGGACGGCGCGAGTGGCGGCTACCCGCAGCTCTCCGAGGAGGTCATCGTCCAGGCCAACCCGGACTTCATCTTCCTCGCCGACACCAAGTGCTGCCAGCAGAGCGTCGCGTCGGTCCAGGACCGACCCGGCTGGTCGACGATCACCGCCGTACAGGAGGGCCAGGTCGTCGCGCTCGACGACGACATCGCCTCCCGGTGGGGCCCGCGCGTCGTCGACCTGCTCCGCACGATCATCGAGGCGACCGCCAAGGTCCCCGCGTGACGCTGGGCTGGTGGCGATAGCAGAGGCCTCCCCATGCGGCAGGTGGTAACCCAGCGCCCCGCCGACCGCCCCACCGGCGGGCCGGCGGGGCGGTCAGCCGCGGCTCGGCCCGCCGGACTGCGGCCCCGCTGGCTCGTCGCCGGGCTGGCCGCGGTGCTGGCCGCCCTGGTGGCGGGCGTCTCCCTCGGCCCGGTCAGCCTGCCACCCGGCAGCGTCGCGGTCGAGCTGCTGAACCTCCTCCCCGGGGTCGGCCTCGACAGCGGGCTCACCGAGCGGGAGGTCGCCATCATCACCGAGCTGCGCCTGCCCCGGGCCGTACTCGGCCTGCTCGTCGGCGGATTGCTCGCCCTGGCCGGCGGCGCCTACCAGGGCGTGTTCCGCAACCCGCTGGCCGACCCGTACCTGCTCGGGGTCGCGGCCGGCGCCGGGTTCGCGGTCACCGTGGTGATCACCGCAGGCGGGGTCGGCGGGGCGGTCACCGGGCTGCCGGTCACCATCCCGCTGGCCGCCTTCGTCGGCGCGATCGGCGCGGTCACGCTGACCTACCTGCTCGGCTCCGCCGGCGGCCGAAGCCGATCACCGGCGACCCTGATCCTGGCCGGGGTGGCGGTCTCCGCCTTCCTCTCCGCCGGACAGACGTACCTGCTGCAACGCAACTCGGACAGCATCCAACAGGTCTATGCCTGGCTGCTCGGGCGGCTCGCCACCGCCGGCTGGCACGACGTACGGCTGGTCCTGCCGTACTTCCTGCTGACCGCCGTGGTGGTCCTGCTGCACCGGCGGGAACTGGACGTCCTCTCGGTCGGCGACGACGAGGCGACCAGCCTGGGCCTGCACCCGCAACGGTCCCGCTACCTGCTGATCGCCGCCGCCTCCCTCGGCACCGCCGCCGCGGTCTCCGCGTCCGGGCTGATCGGCTTCGTCGGAATCATCGTGCCGCACGCCGTACGACTGCTCGCCGGCTCCAGCTACCGGGTGATCCTGCCGCTGTCGATGCTCTTCGGCGGGGCGTTCCTGGCGCTCACCGACGTGGTCGCCCGTACCGCCGCCGCCCCCGAGGAGATCCCGATCGGTGTGGTGACCGCGCTGCTCGGCGGCCCCTTCTTCGTCCTGGTCCTGCGGAGCGCCCGGCGGGTGCTGGGATGAGCGCACCGGCGGTGGCGGTACGCGACCTGCGGGTCCGGCTGGCCGGCGTACCCATCCTCACCGGGGTCGACCTGAGCGTCGCCGCCGGCGAGTGGGTCACCGTGATCGGCCCGAACGGCGCCGGCAAGTCGACGCTGCTGCGCGCCGTCGGCGGCCTGCTGCCCACCGGGGGCGCGGTCTCCCTCTTCGGTACGCCGATCCAGCAGCTGCGTCGCCGGGACCGGGCCCGGGTGGTGGCGACGGTCGCCCAGTCGCCGGTGGTGCCGGCCGGGATGTCGGTCCTGGACTACGTGCTACTCGGCCGCACCCCGTACATCGCGCCGCTGGGCCGGGAGTCCACCGCCGACCTGGCCGCCGCGCACGATGTCCTGGACCGGCTGGACCTCACCGGATTCCACGCCCGGGAACTGGCCACCCTCTCCGGTGGCGAGCGGCAGCGGGTCTTCCTGGCCCGGGCCTTCGCCCAGGGGGCCACCCTGCTGCTGCTCGACGAACCGATCAGCGCGCTGGACATCGGCCACCAACAGGACGTCCTCGAACTGGTCGACCAGCTTCGCCGGGCGCACGGCCTGACCGTGGTGGCGACCATGCACGATCTCTCCATCGCCGGCGAGTACGCCGATCGGATGGTGCTCCTCGCGGACGGTCACGTGGCCGCCGTCGGCACCCCCCGGGAGGTGCTCACGACAGAGCTGCTGGCTCGCCACTACCGCGCCACCGTGAAGGTGATCGACGGCGAGTACGGCCCACTGGTGGTACCCGTCCGCCCCGCCTCCGCACCCGACGGGATGCTGGAGATCAGGGCGGGGTGATCGCGTTGAAGAGCGCGCCCTGTGGGTCGCGCAGGGCCGTGCAGCGACCGGCCGCGGTGTCGCGGGGCGGCACCAGGATCGCCCCGCCCAGGGCGGCGGCCCGGGCGGCGGTCGCGTCCACGTCCGCCACCCCGAAATACACCGACCAGTACGCGGGCGCGCCGGCCGGGTAGTCGCCGAGTGGGGCGGTCATCCCGGCGACGATCTGGCTGCCGAGGCGCCAGCCGGTGTGGCCGGCCGAACCGGTTGGCGGCTCGTCCGGCTGCCAGCCGAAGACCAGCTCGTAGAAGACCTTCGCGCCCTCCGGGTCCGGGGTGACCAGTTCGGTCCAGCTCATTGCCCCCGGCACCCCGAAGACCTCGCCGCCGGGCATCCGGAACGGCTGCCACACACACAGCGTCGCGCCCGCCGGGTCGCTCAACACCGCCATCCGACCGCGGTCGAGCACGTCGAAGGGGGACACCACGAGCTGCCCGCCGGCCTCCTCGACCCGCGCGGCCACCAGGTCGGCGTCGTCGGCGGCGACGTAGATCGACCAGATCGGCACCTGCTCGGGAACGGCCGGCAGCCCGGCACCCGCCACCGCCTGGCCGCGGCGGAGGAAGTCGGTGTAGCCATTCGCCTCGGGCTCCGGCGCGATCCGGCCGGTCCAGCCGAACAGCTCCGGGTAGAAGCGGCGCGCGTCGTCGAGGTCCGGCGCGGCCAGGTCAGCCCAGCAGGGCGTGCCCGCCGGAACGATGCCCACGTCAACCCCTCTCGTCCGGGGCGGCCACGGTGGCACGGCCCCGACCCGCATGATGACACTGCCACGGTCCACCCGGCGGGAAACGGGGAAACATGACCCAAGCGGCGACCCACACATGGGGGGCCACCGAGTCCGGCCATGCGTGCAACAAGATCGGTCCGGCCGGACAGGGTTAGGTGTGACAACCCGATTGCACCCACCGGACCAGGAACTCTGGTCGGCGTTGGCCGGCGGTGACGAGGCCGCGTTCGGTCAGCTGTTCGAGCGGTACGCCCGTGCGGTCTACAACCATGCCTTCCGGCTCTGCGGCTCCTGGTCGGTCGCGGAGGACATCACCCAGGCGACGTTCCTGGTGGCCTGGCGTCGGCGCGGCGAGGCCCGCCTGGTTGACGGTTCCGCGCTGCCCTGGCTGCTGGTGGTGGCGACCAACACCGCCCGTACCGAGTGGCGCTCCGCCCGGCGATGGCGGGCGCTGCTGCGCCGGGTGCCGCAGGAGCGGGAGGCCCACGCCGACCCCGCCGACGAGGTCGTCGGTCGGCTGGACGACGAACGCCGGATGGCGTCGGTCCTCTCGGCGGTCCGCCGGCTGCCTCGCGCGGAGCGGGAGGCGGTCGCCCTGTGTCTCTGGTCCGGCGTTCCCTACGCCGAGGCCGCGACCGTGCTCGGGATCAGCGAGGTCGCGCTCCGCTCTCGGGTGAGTCGCGCCCGGGCCCGGCTGGCCCGGATATTCAGCACCGACAACAGGCAGGAGCAGTGATGACCGAGCTCTTCGACCCGCCCCCCGAGCGGGATTTGCCCGCCCGGCAAGTGACCCGGATGCGCGCCGAGTTGCTCAACACGATCAGCCGGCCGCAGCGACGTCCGACTCGGCTGCGGGTCGCCGTCGTGGCGGCCACGGCGGTCGTGGCTGTCAGCGCGGTCCTACTCGTTGGCAGGCCGGGCCTACCCGGAGCAGAGCCCTCCGGCGGGTTCGAACTAGTGGCGATGGGTCCAACCGAGCTGAGCCCGACGTTGCACAAGTCGGTCGAGCAGTGTCTGGATTGGAATGCGCAGGAGCCGTTGCACACCGAGAATTCAGCCGAAGGCGGCGGCGCCAGCGAAGGAGGTGCGCCGGGGGCTTCCTGGCCGGCGGTGACAGAGGATGACCTGGCGGTCGCCGCCCAACGGGACGACACGGCCGCCCTGCTCTTCCTGACGGAGGCGGGTTACCTCACCTGCGACGTTCGGCTCCGGGCTGGACGAGCGCCCAGCGGGGGCCTCGGCGGCGTTGCGCACTGGCCGCAACGGGACTGGTTGCCCGGTCCGGTGCAGTGGCTCAGCCTCAGCTCGACTGAAGCCGACGGCGGCGACGTGGCCGTGAGCGGCCGGATCAGCGCCCGCGTGCATCGCCTCGTCCTCGAACACGGCGACGGCGGGTCGACCACCGCCCGGCTCGCCTCCGGGGTCTTTGGGCTGGTCACCAAGGGTGCCGAGGTCAATCGGAACGCCGAGTTGGTCAGCTACGACGCCGACCGAAACGAGATCGACCGTCGGCTGCTGGTCCACGGGGTCTGGGAGCTCGAGCACTGCTACGTCGACCCGTCCGGCCAGATCATCAACCCCCCGGTGGTCGGCGAGGACGAGCCGCATCCTGAGCCGCCGTTGGTCGCCGACTGCCGGCCCGCCGAACGCTGGACCCGGTAGCGGGGTAGGTGCAGCTCTGCATCGTGCAACCCGGTGAAGTGTCGTTGCCGATTGGAGGAAGTGCCGGCGTTGCTGTCGGCGGCTGCCAGCGAAAATCCGTCGATGGGAGCGGCTGGACGGGCTAGGCTGGTCGATCCGTGCGCCCTCGCGCCGCGCCGAGGCACAGCCGGTACCCGACATGGGTGGCCGGGCGGCCAGGTCACCCTGTCGACCCGGAGGAACCGCCGTCATGCCCGCCGATCACGCCGCTGACCGTACCGTTGACCTCACTGTTGAACTCGACGCCGAGCGTGCGCACATGGCCACGTCGCGGGCCGCCCTGCACGCGATGCGCGAGCACGCCGAAGCCATGTACGCCGTCGGCGCGAAGATCGCCGGGGACCCCTTCTCCGCCGAGACCCTCGGGGTGGCGTTGGCCCGCCGGGTGGCCGAACTGGCCGACGACCCCCGTACCCCGCTGTTCTTCGGCCGCCTCGACCTCGACGGGGCCGCCGAGGCGGGAGCGGGCCCCGAGCCCGGAGCTGCCGCTGAGCCCGGTCCCGCCCCCGAGCCGGGAGCGGGCCCGGTGCCCGGCCGGTACCACATCGGACGACGGCACGTAACCGACCAGCTTGGTGAGCCGCTGGTGTTGGACTGGCGAGCGCCGGTCAGCCGCGCCTTCTACCAGGCCAGCGTCCGTGACCCGCAGGGCGTACGGACCCGTCGTCGGTTCGGGTTCGCCGGCGGCGACCTGACCAGCTTCGAAGACGAACGCCTCGACCAGGGGGAGGAGTTCGGCACCACCAGCAAGATCCTGATCGAGGAGATCGAACGCCCCCGGGTCGGGCCGATGCGCGACATCGTCGCGACGATCCAGCCCGAGCAGGATGAGCTGGTTCGCGCCGACCTCGACACCTCGATCTGCGTACAGGGTGCACCCGGAACCGGCAAGACCGCCGTCGGTCTGCACCGGGCCGCGTACCTGCTCTATCTGCACCGGGAACGGCTTCGGCGTACCGGCGTGTTGATTCTCGGGCCGAACCCGGCGTTCCTCGGCTACATCTCGGCGGTCCTGCCGGCGCTCGGTGAGCTGGAGGTGCGGCAGGCCACCCTGGAGGGGCTCATCGGGCGGGTGCCGGTCTCCGGTGTTGATCCGGTCGAGGCCGAGGTCATCAAGCACGACCCCCGGATGGCCACCGTGCTGCGGCGGGCGCTCTGGTCCCGGCTGGGGCGAGCGGAGTCCGCGATCCAGGTATCCGACGGGGCCTACCGGTGGCGCATCGATCCGGGGGTGCTCACCCGCCTGGTTGACGACACCCGGCGGGAGGATCCCGCATACCTGCTCGGCCGGGAACGGGTCCGCGCCCGGGTCGTCGGTCTGCTGCAACGCCAGGCCGAGACGCGCTCCGGCGAGTCACCGGGGGAGCCGTGGCAACGGCGGATGGGAAAGGCGAAACCGGTGGTCGAGTTCCTCGACGCCTGCTGGCCGGCGGTGACGCCGCAGTCCCTCGTCTTCGAGTTGCTCAGCGACGCGGAGGCGCTGGCCCGCGCCGCCGAGGGCATCCTCACCGAGACCGAGTGTCAGGCGCTGCGCTGGCCCCGGCGCTTCCGGAGCGTCAAGAGCGTCCGGTGGAGCAGCGCCGATCTGGTGCTGCTCGACGAGGCCGCCGGGCTCCTAGAGCGGGAGTCGAGCCTGCACCACATCATCATCGACGAGGCGCAGGACCTCTCCCCGATGCAGTGTCGGGCCATCGCCCGGCGCACCACCCACGGGTCGATCACGCTCCTCGGTGACCTCGCCCAGGGCACGGCACCGTGGGCGGCGACCGACTGGGCGGAGTCACTGCGGCACCTGGGTAAGCCGGACGCGGCGGTGGTGCCGTTGACCACCGGGTTCCGCGTACCGGAGGCGGTGGTGGCGCTGGCCAACCGACTCCTGCCCGCGCTGGAGGTGAACGTCCCCCCAGCGGTGTCGCTGCGTTCGGACGGCGGTCTCGTCCTGCGCCGGGTGGACGACCTGGCCGCCGAGGTGGTCGCGGAGTTGGCCGCTACCCGCTCGCTACCCGGGTCGGTCGGGGTGATCGCCGCTGACCGGCACCTGGACGAGCTGCGGGCCGCGCTCGTCGCGGCCGGGGAAGAGCCCGGGGGACTCGACGCCCCGGAGAGCGGGCGCGTCACCGTCGTCCCGGCGACGCTGGCCAAGGGCCTGGAGTACGACCACGTGATCGTCGTCGAACCGGCCGAGATCGTGGACGCGGAGCCGCGCGGACTGCACCGGCTCTACGTCGTGCTCACCCGCGCGGTGACCCGGTTGACGGTGCTGCATGCCCGCCCGTTGCCCGGCGTACTCGCCACCGATGCGCTCGACCAGGCCACCGGCGCCGCGGTGCCCGCCCCGGCGTGACTCACGCCGCCGGGCCCCTGGCGGCCGGCCAAGACAAGCGCATGACCTCGGGTTCCGGCGGTGGCTGCGGTGTTGGCCACTTCGGCCCTGACCCGGCGTCGCGGTACGCGGTGGCGGCGATACGGTCGGGGCATGGTAGAGCCGGTCGCACGCCCTCGGGTCGGGCACATCCAGTTCCTGAACTGCCTACCGATCTACTGGGGGCTGATGCGCTCGGGCGCCCTGATCGACGTTGACCTGCACAAGGACTCGCCGGATCGGTTGAGCGCCGCGCTGGTCGCCGGTGATCTCGACATCGGCCCGATCACCCTGGTGGAGTACCTGCGCAACGCCGACGACCTGCTGCTGCTGCCCGATCTCGCGGTGGGGAGTGACGGACCGGTGCTCTCGGTCAACGTCGTCTCGACCCGCCCGCTGGCCGACCTCGACCGGCGCCGGGTCGCGCTCGGGTCGACCTCGCGGACCGGCGTGCTGCTGGCCCAGCTGCTGCTCGCCGAGCGGTACGGGGTACGGCCCGAGTACTTCCGCTGCCCGCCGGACCTCACCCAGATGCTGCTGGAGGCGGACGCCGGGGTGCTGATCGGCGATGTGGCGCTGCGGGCTTTCCTGGAAGCGCCGTCCCGCGGCCTCACTGTCACCGACCTCGGTCAGGCGTGGAACGAGTGGACCGGGCTGCCGATGGTTTTCGCCGTCTGGGCGGTCCGCCGGGACTTCGCCGCCGCCCATCCCGGCCTGGTCAAGGAGGTGCACGAGGCGTTCCTGCGGTCCCGGGACCTCTGCCTGGCCGAGTTGGACCAGGTGGCCACGGCGGCGGCCCGCTGGGAGAGCTTCGACGCGGAGACGCTGGCGACGTACTTTCGGAGGTTGGACTTCAGCCTGGGGGATCGCCAGGTCGCCGGGCTGCGCGAGTTCGCCCGCCGGGCCGCTGCCGCCGGCGTCGTCCCCGAGCTTCCCGCCGACGGCCCGGCCCGCTTCGTCGGTTGACCGCTGCGGCCCGCGCTGACCGCTGCGGCCCGCGCTGACCGCTGCGGCCCGCGCTGACCGC
>NZ_JABZED010000075.1:0-2715 GCF_013416675.1 Salinispora sp. H7-4 | reverse complement strand
GCCCACACATTGACCGACACCGCATCCGGCATCGCCCACCTTCACAACATCATCCTCGCCGGCTGACACCAGCACCGTTGCCGCACAACGCCTCCACCGAGTTACGAGACATCTCTTAGGACCACGTCGGCGGCTTGGTTGCAGGCGGCGAGGACATGCTGGGCGGCGGTGTCGGTGCTGCGGGAGCCGCGCAGTGTCTTTCCATCCACGGCGATCGCCCGCCTGCCCCTGCGGGTGTGGCTATGCCCCGGTTGGTGAGCCAGCTTTCGAATTCGTGACGACACCCCACACAACGCGCAGATCCGACCGCAGACCAAATAGTCAGGCAGTGCCGTCCAGATTGACGACCTGGCCATTGAGGGTGTTGGCGGTAGCATCGACTCGTGACACACCCCAGACCACGGACGAGGTTCCCGTTTCGGTCCAAATGAAATGTTCTGTAAGGCTACCGGGATGCGACTGTACCGCGCCGCCGATCGTCTGGTGTGTCGTGGTTCCCGCGACGTGGATGCCGACTGTTTTTCCACCGTATGTATACGCCCCGAACAAACTGCAGCTCGTGCAATTTTTTATCAGGAATCCTTCGGTACTGAACACCTCGGCGCCGCAGCTAGTAAGGGAAACTGCCCTGCATCCGAAAAGCGCGTAGCCACGCCCACCTTCGTCGCAGGCACACCCGGTCAGAGACGAATAGCTCACGGTATCCAATTCGTAGCCGTTCTTAGCATTCCCTAGGGCGTAGCAGGAATCGAAAGCCAGAGAGGTCGCCGCCTTAACGATGGTATGGTCGGAATCCAAGTGGGCTTTTGTGATGTAGAAGCCGTCGCCGCCGTTGTTGACGGACTGGACCCGGGTGATCCTCGACGCGATCGGTGCCCCGAGGTAGACGCCGCAGTCACCCCAGTTCTTCACGACACAGTCCTCGATGGTGATGTTAGTTATATTTGCGAATTCTGCGGGAGTCGATGGATTCGTGGCTGGAGTAAGGTGGATCCCAGAGCTGCCTGTAGCCCGGGTGCCGATAAGGGTAATTCCAGCGATGACTACGTAGTTGACGCTGCCCGCGCTGGTTGAACTGATGCCGTGGCTGATCCCGACTTGATAGATCTTGGTGGCTCCGGCACCAGATCCGACCAATCTCTGGTTGCTGTGCATCACAATCGGAGCGTTGATATGGAAATCCCCGGGCGCCAAAATCACCTGTGCGCCACCTGGTATTAGCGCGTCCTGGATAGCCCTACGATCACTCTCGCCACTTGTGTCTCCACTTGGCGCGAGCGCAACTAGCCCTGCCGCTGCGGCATGAGCGGGGGTCCCCCGGCCGAGGATCGCCGCACCGGCTGCCATGCCAACTCCCGCAAGAGGCCCGGCGATCATCCCTCGGCGACTGTACGACGACATTTCCTTTGGTGTCACATCGCTCCTATTCGTCGGTGGCCTACGGCGAAGGGACAGCAAAGGCGACCGTCCGTCGCACCCACCCCACGTCGCATACGCTGCAGACTTCAATCAAACTTTGGGTGAAACTCGAAATATCCACAGTATCATTCGAGCACCGCGCTACGCATGGAGCGGGTCTGAGAGGACGTCTATCGGAGCATCTTGCCGGGGCCCTGCGGCCCTCGGGCCGACAGCAGACACGAGACGATGGCGAACGCCCGCAAGGCGATCCGCCAGAGTGCCCGCCAGAGCCGCCGTCGGCGATCCGGCAGCCTCCGTGGAAAGGTGGCGGCAGCAAGGACCAGGCCCTCGACAGCGCCACCGGTAGCGAATCCGGCGGCACGCCGTAGCTCTGGTGAGCCACCGCACGACGGAGCCCCGCCCCTACCGCATCCGGCAGGAGCGGGGCCCGGGTGAACTTTGACCCACTCAGGGTCGCTAAGGGATGTCTCGTAACCCCGATGTCCGTCTGTTAGGGACAGTCGTGCAGGATGTTCGGGGTGCAGGTGATCACGTCAGCCCGCCCGGAGTGGATCTTCCCGTTCACCGGATTGCAGCCCGTCCAGTTCCGCAGGCTGGTCCGGCTGGTCGCTGAGCGAGGCGGTGACGCGATCGCGGACGGGCGGCCGGGCCGGCAGTGGTCACTCGACCTCGCCGATCGGGTGTTGCTGGTGGCCGTGTACTGGCGCACGAACCTGACGATGCGCCAGATCGGTCCGCTGTTCGGGGTGTCGCACTCGGCGGCGCACCGGGTCATCGACACCCTCGGCCCGCTGCTGGCCCTGGCCCCGGTCCGACGACGCCGGGTTGATCAGATCGCGATCGTCGACGGCACCCTTGTCCCGACTCGCGATCACCGTTTGGCCGCGCCGAGCAAGAACTACCGCTACTCGACGAATCTGCAGGTCGCCATTGACGCCCACACCCACCTTGTCGTGGCCCTGGGTGACCCGCAACCCGGCAACCGCAACGACACCATCGTCTACCGCACCTCGGGCATCGACCAAAAGCTGGCAGGACGGCCGGTCATGGCCGATGGCGCCTACCGCGGCAACCCCGACGTGATCATCCCGTACCGCAAACCCGCCGACGGCAGCGAACTACCCGACTGGAAGAAGGACCTGAACAGGCACCACCGCACCGTCCGAGCCCAGGTCGAACACGCCCTGGCCCGCATGAAGACCTTCACGATCCTGCGCGACTACCGCCGCGCCGCCCACACATTGACCGACACCGCATCCGGCATCGCCCACCTTCACAACATCATCCTCGCCG
>NZ_JABZED010000074.1:0-573 GCF_013416675.1 Salinispora sp. H7-4 | reverse complement strand
CCAGGGCGGCATGGGTCGGGTGTGGAAGGCGCAGGACGAGGTGCTGCATCGGACTGTGGCGATCAAGGAGTTGGTGCCGCCGCCCGGTCTCACCGATGAGGAGCGCCGCGAGATGCGGGAGCGTTCGTTGCGTGAGGCGCGGGCGATCGCCCGCCTCAATCACGTCAACGTTGTTCGCATCTTCGATGTGCTGCGTACCGATGGTGATCCGTGGATCGTGATGGAGTACGTGGCGTCGAAGTCCCTCCAGGACGCGCTGGCTGAGCTGGGGCCGGTGTCGCCGGCTAAGGGGGTGCAGATCGGTCTGGGGGTGCTTGGTGCGCTGAAGGCGGCGCATCGGGCGGGGGTGATGCACCGGGACGTCAAGCCGGGCAACGTGTTGCTCGGCGAGGACGGGCGGGTGGTGTTGACCGACTTCGGTCTCGCCACGGTCCCGGGTGACCCGAATGTCACCCGTACCGGCATGGTGCTTGGCTCACCCGCGTACATCGCGCCCGAGCGGGCCCGGGATGGTACCGCCGGGCCGGAGGCGGATCTCTGGTCGTTGGGGGCGACCCTGTACGCGGCGGTGGA
>NZ_JABZED010000073.1:0-596 GCF_013416675.1 Salinispora sp. H7-4 | reverse complement strand
CGCTGCATGTTGATGAGCCGTCTCCGCAGGTCGATTGGTCGGCCGGGGAGGTGCGGCTGCTGACGGAGGCGCAGCAGTGGCCGGTGCTGGACCGGCCTCGCCGCGCTGGTGTCTCATCGTTTGGCATCAGCGGCACCAACGCCCACGTCATCCTCGAACAGGCACCCCCGGCCGGCGCGCCCCCGGCCGTGGCGCCCCCGACCGACGCACCCACCGTCGACGCGCTCCCGGCCGACGTGCCCCCGACGGACGCGTTCCTGGCCGGGGCGCCTCGGGCTGATGTGCCCGGGTCGGAGGTTCTGCCCTGGGTGCTGTCGGCCCGTACCGACGAGGCACTGCGTGCCCAGGCCGGCCAGGTCCGTGCGGCCGTCGCCGCCGCCACCGCCGATGCCGGCGACCTTGCGTACGCCCTGGCGAAAGGGCGGGCGGCGCTGGAGCGGCGGGCGGTCGTCGTCGGCGACGCTACCGACCTCCTGACCGGCGCGGACGCCCTGGTCGCGGGCGCACCGGTCCCCACTCCGCTGCACGACGGCTCCGGCATTGTTTTTGTTTTTCCGGGGCAGGGTTCGCAGTGGTTGGGGATGGCGGTGGAGTTG
>NZ_JABZED010000072.1:0-28109 GCF_013416675.1 Salinispora sp. H7-4 | reverse complement strand
ACCTCATCGGCGAACGACGACAACTGATCCACCATCGTGTTGACGGTGTTCTTCAACTCCAGAACCTCGCCCTGCGCGTCAACCGTGATCTTCTGCCCCAGATCACCCGTCGCCACCGCGGTCGACACCTGCGAGATGTTGCGGACCTGTGCGGTCAGGTTCGACCCCATGGTGTTCACCGAGTCGACCAGGTCCTTCCAGGTGCCGGCAGCGCCCCGAACGTCGGCCTGACCGCCCAACTTCCCCTCGACGCCCACCTCCTGCGCCACCCGGGTCACCTCGTCGGCGACGGACGACAACTGATCCACCACGGTGTTCACCGTGCGCCCGATCCGCAGGTACTCCCCACGCAGCGGTCGGTCGTCCAGCTCCAGCGCCACGTGCTCGGAGAGGTCGCCCCTGGCGACCGCCGCGATCACCCGCGCGATCTCGATGGTCGGGCGCCCGAGGTCCTCGATGAGCGAATTGACCGCCTGCTGCCCCTCCGCCCAGCAACCATCCAGCTCCTCGTCGTCCAGGCGTTCGGCGAGTCGCCCGTCCCGGCCCACGATCCGGCTGATCCGGCGCAGGTCGTGGTACTGCCGTTCCTGGAGCGACACCACCTCGTTGAAGGCGTCCGCCAACTCGCCCGCCCGGCCCGATCGGTGCGGCAGCCGGACCTTGAGATCGCCGTGGCGAACGCGCCGAAGCGCCTCGGTCAGCTCGATGAGGACCGCATCGGGTTCCGGCGCGGACGGCTCCGTCGCCGGCTGCTTCGCCGTGGTCATCATTCCTCGCTCAGCTCGGGGCCGCCTGCTGCCGGCAGGCCGGACCTCCCACTATTGTGCCCAGCACCGGGTACGCGCCAGACCGACGCGACGTGAGCTGGCGCCGGCAGCGGGCTGACCAGCGTCGGCCCTCCGCCGGGTCCGGTTGGCGCCCACCACGGCAGCGGTGGAGGATACGGGGGGTGTCAGCGGAGAGGGGGCCCGTGCCGACCGAAAACCGGGACGAGCACATCCGGCGGGTCCGGCTTCCCGCCGACCCCCGGACGCCCGCCGCGGCGCGCGCGCTCGTCCGGTCGCTGCTCACCGAGGCGGACCTGGCGGAGCTGACCAACGAGGCGCTCCTGCTCACCACCGAACTCTCCACCAACGCGGTGGAGCACGCCCGCACCGAACTGGACCTTGAGGTCGTCGCCGACCAAAGAGGGCTCACCGTCACCGTCTCCGACTTCGCCCGCGGGCCGGTCGACGAGCTGACCGTCGGCGTTCGCAACGAGAGCAGCGACGTCGCCGACATCGCCGAACGGGGCCGGGGCCTGCTCCTGGTTGACCACTTCGCCAGCCGCTGGGGCACCACGTATCTGCCCGCCGGTAAGGGTGTCTGGTTCCGACTCGACCGGTCCGACTCCCTCGATCACCCCGGCCGGCTCCCGGGCACCGCCGGGCCGACCACGGCGGTGCCGGGTGACCAGGCCGCCAGCGAGGGCAGCTTCCCGCCGAGCGCCGCGGCGATGAGCGAGCTGATGCAGACCGCACCCGACCCGTACGCGGAGGATTCCCTGCCGGAGTTCGCGACCAGCCTGTTGGCCCGGGTGGCCGAGATGGTCGGCGCGGCCGGCGGCCTGGTCCGGCTGGACCGGGGCGACGGGCAGGGACCGCAGCTACTGGCCCGCTACGGCCGGCAGCCCCGGGCCGACAACGATCTGGTCCGGGTGCCGCTGACCGTGCACCGGCCGTACGTCGGCGAGTTGGAGCTGGACGCGGCACCGTCCGCGTACGCCCAACCGCTGGCGGTGTTGATGGCCGAGCGGCTCTCGCTGCACCTGGAGAACGACCGACTACACCGGGCCGACCTGCGCCGGCAGGCCTGGCTGACCTTCCTCGCCGAGGCGAGTGAGCTGCTCGCCCAGTCGCTCGACGTCGAGTTGACCATGGCGCTCGTCCCGCAGCTCGTGGTGCCCCGCCTGGGGCAGTGGTGCGCGGTACACACCAGCGATGAGTGGGGGCGGCTGCGCCTGGCGGCGGCCAGCCACGCGGACGAGTCGATGCTGCCCCAGCTGCACGCCGTACTGGCGGAGACCGGGCCGGAATCGGTCCAGTCCCGGCTGCGGGAGGCCTCCCGCAAGGGCACCCAGCTCCCGCTCGGCGCACCGACCGAGGGCTTCGCCGTCCCGCTGATCGCCCGCGGCCAGCGGCTCGGGACCCTCGCTGTTGGCCGGCACCAGCGACACCGACACGACCCGGACGAGGTCGCCGTACTGGAGGATGTGGCCCGGCGGGCGGCGCTGGCGATCGAGAATGCGCGCATCCACGCCGAGCGCCGCCGGGTCGCCCAGGCACTCCAGCAGTCGCTGCTGCCGCCCGTGCTGCCGGTGGTGGCGGGGATCGGCTTCGCCGCGGAGTACGTCCCGACCGGGGACGACGCGGACGTCGGCGGCGACTTCTACGACGTACTGCCGCTGCCGGATGGGCGGTGGCTGGTGGTGATCGGTGACGTCTCCGGCAAGGGAGTGCAGGCGGCCGCCCTCACCGGCCTGGTCCGGGATGTCATCCGGACGCTGATCGGGGACGGCAAGCCACTGTCGGAGACGCTGATCCGGCTCAACGAGACACTGGTCGAGCGGGGCGGCGGGCGCTACTGCACCCTGGCCCTGGCCGCGGTTGGACCGGGTGCGGGTAACCAACTGGAGGCGGGTAACCAACTGGAGGTCAGCCTGCACCTCGCCGGGCACGACCGGCCGGTGCTGCTGACGGCCGCCGGTGCGGCCCGGTTCGTCGGCACCGGCGGCACCGCGCTCGGGCTACTCGACTCGATCTCCTCGCCGGCCACCGAGCTCACCCTGGAGCCCGGCGAGGCACTGGTCTTCTACACCGACGGAGTCACCGAGCGGCGACGCGGGCGGGAGCTCTTCGGGGTGGACCGGCTCCGGGAGGCGACGGCGCCGCTCGCCGGCTACTCGGCGGACGTGGTGGCGGCACGGCTGCGCTCGACCGCGCTCGGGTTCTCCACCGAGACGCCCCGGGACGACATCGCGATCCTGGTCCTGCGCAACGACGCCAGCTAGCCGCGGCACCGCGCCAGTTCCTCGCCACCACGGCGCCGGTCCCCGGTGGCCACCAATGTCGCTGAGCGGACGAGGCATGTCGCCTGCTGGTCATAGCGCCGCCTGCGGGGGCAGGCCGGCGTGGAACCGCAGCAACCGGACCTTGTGCTCGCCCAGGATCGGGCGAGCACGCTCGATCAGCTTGTCGAGTTCGGCCGTACGCTCGCGGGACGGCCCGTGGTAGGTCGTAGCCGCCTGCCGATCGAGCCACCCGGTGAGGTCCGCCCGCGCACTGCCACGCAACCGGTCGTCGGGATCAGCGATCAGCCGCAGGTTGGTGATCAGCCGTTGCCAGGCGTTCCCCGCCGTCAGAAGCCGGTAGCCCGCGAACCGGACATGAGGCGGGTTGCCCGGACCGAGCAGGGCCTGCAGCATTCCCAGGTCAAGGATGCCGAGGTCGTGCCGCAGGGCAACCACCACCTGGCGGGTCACCGCTCCAGACTCGTCGCGCAGCAGCGGTACCAGTTCAGCCGACGGGGTCACGCTGAGGCGACGCAACGCTCGGACCGCTTCGACCCGACCACGCGAACGTGGATGCGCCAGCCATCGTCGAACCAGGCCGGCGTCCTCGGCCTCACCGGTCTCGCCCAGCCCGGCAATCGCCCCCGGCACCGGTGACTCCCCCACAGCGAGCAGGCGATAAGACTCTGCTGGATCCGCGCCGCTGCGGCGGAGCGCGGCCTGCGCGATGGCCCGCACCAGGGGATGCCGATCAGGCAGCGCCGCTTCAGCCGCCTCCAGATCACCGACTGCGGTCACGGCCTGCAGCGCCTCAGCCCGGACCAGCGCGGTAGGGCTGACAACCAGCCCGCGCAGCTGAGCCGGACTCGTCGCGGACTCCACGGCAGCCCGGGCGCACAGGGCCCGAATCGGCAGGTCGTCGTCTTTCATCGCGACCGTTGTCAACCGGCGCAAACTTAACAGGCCTCCAGCTGTCGCAGCGCGGTACGCCGCCCGCCGGGTCCGGCGATCCCGCGCTATCAGCAACGGCTCCAAGCCATCCAACGGCAGGTCCCACAGGACACCCTCGACGCGCTCGACCAGCCAGGCGCCCTCACCCCGACCGCGCAGGGCGAACGCCATCTCCGCCAGCTGGGCCAACGACCCCTGCGATGACGAAAGTGAACCCTGCACCGCGCTCCTTGCCCGCTGACGCACCTCAGCGACCCAGTCGACCGTCCGAAGCGCCAGTACCGCCAGCGCTGCCGGGTGCGCCTGATCAGCCAGGTGAACGACCGCCGCCTCGCGGATCCGCCCGTCGGGGTGGCAGCCGGCTATGACCAAGTGCAGTAGCTCCAGCTCACCGTCAGCCAAGTTCGCCGCGAGGATCCGCGACCAGCGTGGCGCCGACCACCACTGCTTCCGTAACGCTCCATCCACCGCCAACCACCACCGCGTCTCGGCGGAACCAAGCGCATCCACGGTCGCGGCCCGCATACCCGGCTCGCCATCGCGGGCCACCGCCAGCAACCCGGCAGAAAACTCCGCTGGACTAACACTTCGATCGAACCCGCCAGCCCCAGCACGCAGCCATTCGACGGGCAGCAGCTCAGGCAGATAGTCACGTTCAGGCAAATCGCTCGAGCTGCCACTCACATTGCGCAGCCATCGCCGCAACGTCGTCCCCAGCGACACGCTCACCGACGCCCCCATACCCGATCACCATGGTCGCGGCCATTCTGTCGCCCTTGCGTCGAACGAGCGACCGCATTCCCGCTGCGCCACAATGACGCTGCAGCAGCAGCCCGGCAACCCGATGCACCTCGACCCGGCCGTCTCAAGCAGATGGTCACCGAGGCGCGGGGCGCCGTCGGCTACATCATCGGCAGGCCGGTGGCGGGGCAGCCCGGCCGGTAACGTAGCGCCGTGACCACCGAGACCCCAGCGCCCGTCGCCAAGCGGATGCCGACCGAGCGAACCCACCACGGCGATACCGTCACCGACGAGTACGCCTGGCTCGCCGACAAGGACGATCCCGCCACGATCGCCTACCTCACCACCGAGAACGCCTACACCGAGGCCCGGACCGCCCACCTCGCGGACCTGCGCGAGCAGCTGTTCGAGGAGATCCGCCGGCGGACCCAGGAGACCGACCTTTCGGTGCCCACCCGCAAGGGCGGCCACTGGTACTACACCCGCACCGTCGAGGGGCAGCAGTACGGGGTGCACTGCCGCCGGGCCGTCCACACCGGCGAAACCGACCCGCCGGTCAGCCGCGACGGCGCCCCCCTGGCCGACGAGGAGGTGCTGCTCGACGGCAACGTGCTCGCCGCGGGGCACGACTTCTTCGCGCTCGGGGCCTTCGACGTGAGCCCGGACGGGCGTTGGCTGGCATACTCGACCGACTTCTCCGGCGACGAGCGGTACACGCTCCGGGTCAAGGACCTCAGCACCGGGGAACTGCTGCCCGACGAGGTGCCCGGCACGTTCTACGGTACGGCCTGGTCCGCCGACGCCTCGGTGCTCTTCTACGTCACCGTTGACGACGCGTGGCGGCCGAACCGGGTCTGGCGGCACACGCTGGGCACCCCGGCCAGCGAGGACGTGGTGGTCTACCAGGAGGACGACGAGCGGTTCTGGGTCGGTGTCGAGCTGACCCGCTCGGAGAAGTTCCTCCTCATTGACATCCACAGCAAGGTGACCAGCGAGATCCTGGTCATCCCCGCCGGCAATCCGACCGGCGCCCCGGTCCCGGTGGCCCCCCGCCGCCAGGGCGTGGAGTACACGGTCGAGCACCACGGCCACCGGTTCCTGATCCTGCACAACGACGGCGCCGAGGACTTCGCCCTCGCGTACACCTCGGCCGACGCCCCCGGCGACTGGGTGCCGCTCATCGAACACTCCCCCGGCACCCGCCTGGAGGCGGTTGACGCCTTCGAGAACCACCTGGTGGTCACGTTGCGCGCCAACGGGCTGACCGGGCTGCGGGTGTTGCCGATCGGGGGTGGCGACCCGCACGACATCGACTTCCCCGAACCGCTGTACGCCGTCGGCCTGGACAGCAACCCGGAGTACCGCACCGGTCAGCTCCGACTCCGCTACACCTCGCTGGTCACCCCGGACTCGGTGTACGACTACGACCTGGTCACCCGCCGGATGACACAACGCCGGCAGCGGCCGGTGCTGCCCGGGCCGGATGGCCGCCCGTACGACCCGGCCGGCTACGAGCAGCACCGGGACTGGGCGATCGCCGACGACGGCACCCGGGTGCCGATCTCGTTGGTCTGCCGGGCCGGCACCCCGCGCGACGGCTCCGCGCCGTGCGTCGTCTACGGCTACGGCTCCTACGAGGCGAGCATGGACCCCTGGTTCTCGGTCGCCCGGCTCTCCCTGCTGGACCGGGGTGTCGTCTTCGCCGTGGCACACATCCGCGGCGGCGGCGAGCTGGGCCGGCGCTGGTATGACCAGGGCAAGATGCTGGCCAAGAAGAACACCTTCACCGACTTCGTGGCCTGTGCGCGGCATCTGGTCAAGGCGGGCTGGACCGCGACCGACCGGCTGGTCGCCCGGGGCGCCTCCGCCGGCGGGCTGCTGATGGGCGCGGTGACCAACCTCGCCCCGGACGCGTTCACCGGGATCGTCGCACAGGTTCCCTTCGTTGACGCGCTGAGCTCGATCCTCGACCCGTCGCTGCCGTTGACCGTCACCGAGTGGGAGGAGTGGGGCAACCCGCTGGACGACCCCGAGGTGTACGCGTACATGAAGTCGTACACGCCGTACGAGAACGTGCGGGCCGTGGACTATCCCGCGATCCTCGCGGTGACCAGCCTCAACGACACCCGGGTGCTCTACCACGAGCCGGCGAAGTGGATCGCACGGCTGCGGGCCACCACGCCGCGGGGTGACTACCTGCTCAAGACCGAGATGGGCGCCGGGCACGGCGGGCCGAGCGGTCGGTACGACGCCTGGCGGGAGGAGGCGTTCATCAACGCCTGGCTGCTCGACCAGCTCGGCCGCGCCGGGAGCTAGTCGGCGAGCGCCGCGGCCAGCACGGCCGGCTCCACGTTGCCACCGGTCACCACGGCAGCCGTACGCCCGGTGGGTAGCTCGGCGCGGCGGAACAGCCGGGCGGCGACCGCCACCGCGGCGCTCGGCTCCACGACGAGCCGCGCGTCGCGGACCAGCCGGCTCAGCGCCGCCCGAATCTCGTCCTCGGTGACGGTCACGATCCCGTCCAGCCGCGCCAGCAGGTGCGCGAGGGTCAGCTCGGACGGCGGCAGGCGCAGCCCGTCGGCGCAGGTCCGGTAGGTGCGCTCCTCGCCCCACGACACCACCGACCCGGCCGCCAGCGAGTCCCGGGTGTCGGCGGCCAACTCCGGCTCCACGCCGATGACCGCCGCCGTCGGCCGCAGCGCCCGGACCGCGGTCGCGACGCCGGACGACAGCCCGCCCCCGCCGACCGGCACCAGCACCACATCGACATCGGGTAGGTCCGCCACGATCTCCAGGCCGATCGTGCCCTGGCCGGCGATGATCCGCCGGTCGTCGAAGGGCGGCACCAGCACCGCGCCGGTCTCCGTCGCGATCTGCTGCGCCGCGGCCCCGCGGCGCGGCGGTGGCACGGTCACCACCTCGACGCCGTACGCCCGGATCCGGTCGACCTTGGCCGCCGGCGCCCCCTCGGGTACGACGACCCGGCACGGCACACCGGCGGCGGTCGCCGCGTGCGCCAACGCCAGGCCGTGGTTGCCCGAGGAGTGGGTGACCACGCCGGCCGACCGTTGCTCCGCAGTGAGCCGGGCCACCGCGTGGGTCGCGCCCCGCAGCTTGAAGGAGCCGACCGGCTGCAGGCTCTCCGCCTTGAGCCACAGCTCCGCATCCCACGGGGCCCGCATCAGCGGGGTACGGAGGACCTGGCCGGTGATATCGGCGGACGCACTCCAGATGTCGTCAACAGACACAAGCTCCATCACCTGATCCTGCCCGGTGCGGATCCCGCCTAGACTTCCGGGGCGTGAGCAGCGAACGTCCGGTCGCCAGTGGCGGGGAGAATCCGCCGACGGGCGACCAGCCCCGGCCCCGGCCCCGGCCCCGGCCCCGGCCCCGGCCCAGTCTGCGCGTGATGGCCCGGGACCGGCGGGTCTGGGCAATCCTCGGTGTGGTCGCCGCCGGGCTGGTCTGCTGCTGCGCGTCGGCCGCCGGAACCCTGTTCGCCCTCGCCGCCGGCATCTTCACCGCCGGGTGAGCACGAGGCCGGCGGCGAGGGCCGGATCAACCTCCTGGACCGCGTAACACCCCCTGGTGGGTTACCGTTTTGCTGGTAGCAGGAGGTCCGGCGGATGTCGTTGACGGTGCACATCCAACAGCACGGCGAGGTCGCCGTCGTATCGGTCGTCGGCGAGTTGGACCCGGTGACCGCGCCGCGGCTGCAGGAGCACATCACCGACCTGTTGGACCGGGGCCGCAGCCGGCTGGTCTTCGACCTGACGCAGGTCTCGTTCTGCGACTCGACCGGGCTGGCCACCTTCATCCACGCGAAGAACAGCTGCGACGAGGCCGGCGGATGCGTACGGCTCGCCGCCCCGCAGCGCGATGTGCTGCGCATCCTCGAGGTCTGCGGGCTCGTCGAGGTGCTGCGGACGTACCCGACGGTCGAGCAGGCCGTCAACCCCACCGCAGCGTCACTGTGACGCCCGCGCCGTCGTCGTGACGCCCCGCGCCGCCACCGTGACGCCTGCGCCATCGGCCCCGGGGCGCTACCCCTCGTCCTCGATGTAGCGCGGACGGGCGATGACCAGGCCGGCGCTGGTCTGCACCGCCAGCGCCAAGATCAAAAATCCGACCGGCACAACCCAGCCACCGGTGGCCCCGTAGAGGACGCCGACGAGCAGCGGCCCCAGCGCCGCGATAAGGTAGCCGGTGCTCTGCGCGAACGCCGACAGCGCCACCGTTCCCTCCGCCGTACGCGCCCGCAGCCCGATGGTCGCGAGGACCAGCGGGAAGGCACCCTGCCCGATGGCCAGCAGGGCCATCCAGAGCAGCGCGCCGCGGTACGGCGCCAGGGCCAGCCCCAGGTAGGCCAGCGTTGACGCAGCGGCCAACGACAGCACCAGCGGTCGGAGCGTCCGCAGCCGACCGGCCAGCGTCGGCATCAGGAGTGCGACCGGCACGCCCAGCGCGGTGACCCCGGCGAGCAGCAGGCCCGCCGTCGCCGGGCGGAACCCGGCGTCCCGGTACAGCTGCGCCAGCCAGCCCATGATCGCGTACCCGCTGAGGGACTGGGTGCCGAAGTACACGGCCATGGCCCAGCCGAGCCGGGTGCGCGCCGGGCGTACCCGAACGCCGGTGGCGGTATCGGTCGGCGCCGATCGCCGCGCAATGGAGCGGGCCCGGCGGGCCAACGGCACCCATGGGAGTACGGCCAGCGCGGCCAGCCCGGCCCAGATTCCGAGCCCGATCCGCCAGGAGCCGAAGGCCTGCGCGGTCGGCACCGCCGCGGCGGCGGACACCGTCATACCCGCGGTCATGGCCGTCGTGTACGCCCCGGTGGCCAGCCCGGTGCGGTGCGGGAAGTACTGCTTGACCAGCAGGGGTAGGAGGATGTTCGCCACCGCGACCCCGGCCAGCGCCAACGCGCTGGTGAGGACGAAGAGCAGCGCGGAGTCGGTGGCCACCCGGAGCACCTGGCCAGCGGCGAGCACCGCCATCGCCACGACCAGCACCCGAGCCGGTGCGACCCGACGGACCAGCCACGGGGTGATCGCCCCGAGCCCGGCGAACGCGATCGTCGGCAGCGTGGTTACCACGCCGGCCATGGTTCCGGAGAGTCCGAGCCCGGTACGGACCTCGTCCAGCAGCGCACCGAGGCTGGTCACCGCGACCCGCAGGTTCGCACCGACCAGAATTATCCCGACGAGCACGAGCGCGGCTCGGCGCGCCACCTGGCGCTCTCCGACCAGAGCCGCGGCCGTGCCGTCCGACCCGCTCTGCGTGGCCGCGCCGTCTGGAGCGCCCAGCCCCTCGGTGGTCACGTCGCCCGACACGCTCTTCGTGGCCACGTCGCCCGGAACGCCTGCCCTCGCCGTGGCCACGCCCGGCGGGCCAGGGTGGCCGGGCACCTCCGGAAAGTTGCTCTCGCGGGGCGGGCGCGGCCTCATCCTGGTGGACGCTGCGGACGGTGGCGGGGTCATGCCCCCGAACCTACAATCATGGGATGAATTTTCGGCAGGAGATGTAACCAGTGCCACCCGAGGTCGAAGCCACCGCCGTCCCACCGCGGGGCCAACGGGTCCAGGAGACAATCGCCCAGCTCCGTGACCGGATCCTCGGCGGTGAGTGGCCGGTGGGCAGCCGAATCCCGACCGAGCCGCAACTCGTCGCGGCCCTCGGTGTGGGGCGCAACACCGTTCGCGAGGCGGTCCGCGCCCTGGCACACGCGGGAGTGCTGGAGATCCGGCAGGGCTCCGGCACCTACGTGGTGTCGGTTGATGAACTGGCGCCGGTGGTGGCCCGCCGACTCACCGACGACCGGATGACCGAGGTCGTCGAGGTTCGGCGCGCCCTCGAGGTGGAGGCCGCCCGACTCGCCGCGCTACGGCGCACCACCGCGGATCTGACGGCGCTCGCCGGCGCGCTCGCCGCCCGGGAGTCCGCGTGGCGCAGCGGACGGGTCGACGAGTTCGTGGCGGCCGACGCCCTGCTGCACACCATTGTTGTCGCGGCGGCACACAACGACATCCTCGCCGAGTTGCACGCCTCCATCGGCATCGCGATGCGCAGCACGGTCGCCGCGACGCTGGGCGAGACCCTGACACCCGATCGTTACGTGGACCACTCCCGGCTGGTAGACGCCATCCGCGCCGGCGATCCGGAGCGGGCGGCCATCGAAGCCGGCGCCTACCTGGCAGCACCGCCGCCAACCCCGGACACCCCCGAAGCACACCGACACCCATGGAAATCCCACGGGCACCGACATTAGTCGTACACCTGTTCGATAAAATCCTGGTCATGGAGCAACGAAAGCACTGGTGGAACGGGAAATGGGGGCGCCTGGCCCGACGCGACGTCTTCCTCCGCGTCAACGCCGACCGATGGCACGTCGAACAGCGCGCCGGCGGCTCGGAGGGGGTCTCCCGGTTCTACGAGTACGGCAGCATCGAGGAGGCCGAAGAGACGGTCCGGGCGCTACTCCGCGGTACCGACACATGGCGTGAGCTCTCCCCCCGCCCTCCGGGCGGCTGGGGCGGTGTTTAACGCACAGAACGGCCGGGAACGGCGCCAGCATGAACGAGCAACGTGTCCTCTCCCGGGTCACCACCGGGATGCGGGTGGTGGACGTCGCCGGTAGCGAGATCGGCACCGTGGACCTGGTCCAGCGAGACGACCCGAACGCGGTGACCGTGCAGGCACCGGCCACCGATCCGGGCAGCAGCCTGAACGAGCTGATCGAGGCCACCGCGGTGGAGGAGCCGGACGTCCCGGCCGACCTGGCGGCTCGGTTGCGCCACTCGGGCTACCTGAAGGTCTCCACCGACCGGGTCCGTACCGGGGCGGTCTACGTGCCCGCCGACCAGATCGCCGCGGTCACCGACGCGGTCCGCCTGGACGTCCCGCTGGCGGAGTTGCCCGCCGAGGAGTGACCCCGCCGACCGAGACTTTCCCAACCCCGCACACCCGCGTAGAGACGAACGCAGGGTGTTCTTGGCAAGCTTGGTCCCATGACGTTGATCCTCCGTTCGGCCATCCGCAACGACATCGGCCTTGTCCGGAACAACAACGAGGACTCCGCCCTGGCCGGTGAGCGCCTCCTCGCAGTCGCGGACGGCATGGGCGGCCTGCCCGCCGGGGAGGTGGCGAGCGAGATCGCTATCCGGATCCTGGACGAACTGACTCCGCCAACCACCCCCACTGCGGCTGCCGACGCGCTCCGTGCCGTGGTCAACGCCGCCAACCAGCGCATCCACGCCGCGATCGCCGCGGATCCGGCCCGGGAGGGCATGGGGACGACGCTGACCGCCACGCTGCTCGCCGAGGACACGCTGGTGCTGGCCCAGGTCGGCGACTCCCGCTGCTACCTGTCGCGCGACGGGGAACTGAGTCTGATCACCCGGGACGACACGTTCGTACAGGCGCTGGTTGACCAGGGGGCGATCACCCCCGAACAGGCCCGGCACCATCCCCAGCGGTCACTGGTGACCCGGGCGGTGCAGGGAGCCGGCGCTCCACCCACGATCGGGACCCTGACCGTTACCTCCGGCGACCGGCTGCTGCTGTGCAGCGACGGGCTCTCCGACTACGTCGAGCACGAGGCGATCGCCGCCACCCTGACCCAGTACGGCGACCGGGAGCTCTGCGGGGAGCAGTTGGTCAAGCTCGCCCACCAGGCCGGCGCGCCGGACAACGTCACCGTCGTGGTGTCCGACGTGACCACAGCCTGAGCGGCCGACCGGCGGGGACAGGCACCCGGTGGGAGACCGGGTGACCTGTTCACCGCGCTGCCTCCTCCCCTTTGGTGAAGATGTCCAACAGGGCGATCAGGAGGGCGACGAGGATGAACGCCGAGATGATCAACAAAGTGACCCGGAAAGCCGCCATCCAGTCACCGCCGGTCCGGTCCAACGTCACGAACAGCGCGGAACTGACGCCGACAATCCCGGCGGAGATTCCCAGGCGGTGCCCGGTCTGCAACATCCCGGCCGCGCTGCCGGCCCGCGTGTTGGACACCTCTGACATGGTCACGGCCTGGTTGGGGATGTTGGTCAGTCCGCTACCCAGGCCGCTGAGGACGAATCCCGCGCCGAGGCCGGCGAGGAGCAGCGGCAGGGCCGCCGAGTGCGGGTTGTCGAAGGTCGGCAGGAAGATGTCACCGATCATGACCGCCACCACTCCGACGAGCGAGGTCAGCAGCCCGAGGGCTACCACCCGGCGGCCGGCTCGCCAGGCCAGCCGACCACCGACGACCGCCCCCGCTGCCGTGCCCCCGGCGATCGGCACCATCACGAGACCGGTGGTGACCGGGCTGTGACCCACCCCGTCCTGCAGGTACAGCGCGAGTACGAAGTACAGCGCGTCGTACGCGCCGAACAACACCGCGATGAGCGCACCCAGGCCATAGGACCGGACCCGCAGCAGGCCCAGGTCAACCAGGGGTGACGCCCGGTGCGGACGCCGCTCCCAGAACCCGAAGCCGGCGAGAACGAGCACGCCGACCGGCACCAGCACCCACAGGACCGGGGTCCGGGCCGTCTCCTCCACCATCGGAATCCAGAGCGCCACTATTCCGACGACGAACAAGACGACGCCCACCGGGTCCGTGCGTCGCCACCAGAACCGTTCCGGGGGCACCCGCAACGCGGGAATCACGAGAAACCCCAGGGCAGCTGCCAGGAAGGCGACCGTGGCGTCCGCGACGAAAATCAGCCGCCAGCCGTGCTCCGGACTGACGTCCACCAACAACCCGCCCAGAACCGGTCCGGACCCGAGGGCGACGGCGAACGCCACCCCGAGCAAACCGTACGGACGGCCCCGCTCCTCCTTGCGGAACAGCTGCTGGAACAGCCCGAGAACCTGCGGGCTGACCGCCCCGAGCGCGCCGCCCTGCACCAACACGGAGAGCACCAGCCAGACCGGTGTTTGGGCGAGGGCGGCGGAGGTGGCCGCCGTCCCGGCGAGCACCAGGCCGGACACGAAGACCGCGCGCCGTCGCCACACGTCACCGAGCCGGCCACCGGGCACCAACATCAGGGCATAGGCCAGCGCGTAGCCGGCGACCAGCCACTGCTGGCCGTCCTCGCCGAGGCCGATCGTCGCGGCGATCTGCGGCACCGCGATGACCAGCATCGCGGTGGTGACCGTCCCGAGGAATACGACCACCTGACAGACCGCGGCCACCAGCCACCGCCGGGCCCGCCCGCGGGATCCCTCCCCCACCGACGTCCGCCCGGAACGGGGCTCGCGGGCCGTCAACGCGACCTCCCGGCATCCTCGCGACTGGTCACGCGCCCCCCTTACCCACCCGTACGGCATCTCCTCTCATCCGGACGACTCTCGTGGCTCCACCTCGTCAGTGCGGCCGGATGCTCTGCTCGTACTGGAAGAACTCATGCGGGTCGTACCTGGTCTTGATCTCACGCAGCCGGGGGTAGTTGTCGCCGTAGTACGCGGTGGCCCAGTCACCGATGCTGCTGTCCGGGACGTTGACGTAGGAGCCGTTGACGTAGGGCAGCAGCGCCTGGCGGAACTGCTCCGTCCACGCCATGACCGTCTTCTGCTCCTCGTCGTTCTCCCAGTTCCCGCTCCACTCCATGTAGTACCTCGGGCCCCGGTGGAAGAACGCGGTGGCATCGGTCGGAACCCGGTCCACGGCACCGCCCCAGTTCAGACACCAGATCTCGCCGCCGAGATCGGGAAGTTCGGCCAGGTGCCGAACGATCGTGTCGATCCCCCGCCTCGGGAGGAGGTCATACACCCAGGACGAGGGGATGTGCGTCTTCCGCGGTGTGTCCGTCGTTCCGGCGAGCTGGTTCCAGGCGTCCAGGTAGGAGGTGGTCTCCGTGATGACCTGAGGGTTTCCCACCTCGATCAGCGGCCCAATTATCTTGCGCAGCCGGTACTCGGAACCGCGATAGATACCGTTACAGTAGATGTGGCCGTCTGTTCGGGTCTTCGGGTTGAAGACCGAACCGAATCCGTCGTCGGCGAAGGGCGCAATTCGCTGCCAGCGCTCGAACAGCTCCCCGACGTGTTCCCAATCATCCCAGGTAATCTGATACACCACGACATCCGAAACCGGATGGACGTGGTACGTGTAATTGGTCGCGATGCCGAAATTGCCGCCGCCGCCCCCACGCGAGGCCCACAACAGGTCGGCGTGCTGCGCCTCGTCCGCGTGGACGAGCCGGGCGCCCCGCTCGCCGTCGGGAATGACAATATCGAGACCCGCCAGGCTGTCGCTGGTCACCCCGAGACTCCGACTGAGCTGACCAATCCCGCCGCCCAACGTGACCCCGGCGACGCCGACGCCGACCTCCGCTCCGGTGGGAATGGCGAGACCCTGTTCCCCCAACGCCTCGACGACCTGGTCCTGGGTCGCTCCGGTCTGCACGGTCGCCTGGCGCGTATGCGTGTCCAGCTCGATCTCCTGCATGTCGCTGACGTCGATGATGACGCCGCCGTCCACCGCCGACCACCCCTCCAGGGCGTGCCGACCACCGCGAGCACGGAAAGCCACATCGTGTCGACGGCACCAGGTGATCGCATTGATCACATCCTGGGAGTCCTGGCAGAAGACGATGACCAGCGGGTACGGATTGAACTGTCGGTTCCACCCGAGTCGCGCGGCGTCGTAGTCGGCGTCGTCGGGGAACACCAGCCGCCCGGTCAGCCTTCCCGGGTCCGGGTGTGGACCTCGCCCCGCTGTCGTCGCGCTTGGCGCACGGTCACCATAGGTCGCCAGAGCGGAGGGCGAGATGGCGGCGGCGCCGGCAACTCCCGCACCCACCGCCAGGACCCGTAAGACGTTTCGTCGAGTGGCTTCCATTTCCTTCTCCTTCAACACCGGGAGAACGACCCAGTGTCGCCCGGCCCGCGAATTCGGCTATTTTGTGGGCACCATTGGGTTGCCCGGTCACCGACAAATCCGGAATCGTCGGGTCAATGCCGGACATCACCCCGTCGATTTAGGTGTCATAGCGCCATCAACGCACCTCGCACCACCCTGGGCGCGTTTCCGTCCCGCCGTGCCGGATCGTCTGTTTTGACCGTATCAGTCAGGTCCCCCGGCCGAAGGCGCTTGACTGGATCGCCAATAGCCACGTGATACGCCCGAGACTGATGGGAATTCAGTCAGCTAATGGGAAAGCGCGGTCAGCGACGACCCCTCCGGCTCACCACCGACCACGTGAGGCCGACGATCAGCGCCAGCGATGCCGCAAGACACAACAGCAGGGTAAGGTGCCACGGTTTGATCGCGCTCATGGTCCGACACCCTAGCCAGAGCCGGCAAGACCCCGCGCCCCGAGGAGACACTTCCGGTTCACCGGCCAGGCTGGACGAGGTATGAAGGTGCACAGGCGACAATCCGCACACCGGAAGGACCTGGCTCGATGACCCTGGAACGACCGATCGCCCCGGACCCGTACGAACTGCTGCCGACGGTGCCATCGTTCACGCTCACCAGTGCCGACGTACGCAACGGGGAGCCGATGGACGCGGCGTACGCTCATCCGAGCGTCGGCGGCGACGACCTCTCCCCACACCTGGCCTGGTCGGGCTTCCCCGCCGAGACCAAGGGGTTCGTGGTGACCTGCTTCGACCCGGACGCGCCGACCGGCAGTGGCTTCTGGCACTGGGTGCTGGTCAACCTGCCGACGGGGGTGACAGAGCTGCCGCGGGGCGCGAGCGGCGATGCCCTGGGCGGCGCCTTCGCGGTTCGCAATGACTACAGCCAGCAGGACTACGGGGGCGCCGCCCCGCCGCCCGGTGATCATCCGCACCGATACCTCTTCGCGGTACACGCGCTGGACGTGGAGCGCCTCGACGTCACCCCCGACGCCTCCCCGGCGTACGTGGGCTTCAACCTCGCCTTCCACACCCTGGCCCGCGCGGTGATCCGGCCGACCTACCAGGTCACGCAGTAGCGTCCCCCGCGTTCCGCGATCCGCGTCCGGCCTGGTGGCGTCGGCGGGTATGGCGGAGGCGACCAGCGCCGGATCGCGGGGAAGGCGGGGCGGCCGTCGGGTCAGGAGGGCGTACGGGCCACCGCGAAGACGGACTGACCGAACGGGGGGCGGACCAGCTGCTCGACGGCCTTGGTCAGCGGGAGTACCAGGGTGTCGTACACCTTGACCATCGGGCCCTCCTTCGGCATCAGCCGGAAGACCTTGGTCGCCATGAAGTAGCCGATCAATCCGAGCGCATTCGCGTAGTGGATCTTTTCCACGGTCAGCCCGGCTTCGGTCATCGCCGCGGCCAGGGTCTTCGTCGTGTACCGCCGGACGTGGCCGGTGGCGATGTCGGCGGGGCTCATCGCGAACTCGAACGCCGGCACGATGATGATCACCGGGCTGCCCGGCCGGACCAGGTCACGCATGCCACGCAGGGCTCCGACGTGGTCCTCGATGTGCTCCAGGACGTTGTACGAGACGGCGGCGCTGTAATCGCCGCGGTCGGTGTGCGGCAGCAGCATCTCACGAACCTCGATGCCCGGCTGCTCGGCGGCGAGCCGTTCCTTCAGGGCGACCAGGCGCTCCGGGTCGGCCTCGGTGGCGGTGAAGTGGGGTACCCGCGCGGCCCACTCCAGCGCGTAGTCACCGAGGCCGCTGCCGATCTCGATCGGGTTCGCACCGAGGTACGGCAGGGCCAGCTCAACGAACCAACGGCGGTGGTTCACGGCGGTCGCAAGGCCTTCCAGCACCTCGGACTGGACACGCTGATTACCAGTTATTTCTGCCATACGTCGATTCCTCACGGTGTGGACTGACTTGACCCCGCCTGGACCGACAGAGTGAACCATCCACATAGAAGGCGGAACAAATCGGGGCATCGGGGTGACCGAAATGCGATCGGGCTAGGTACATGATCAGCGGCCGGGAGCCGGCACATGCTACCAATCACCCAAAACCTGGCCCAGCGCGGCCATCGCCTGACTACGCTCTGAATTGGTATGACTACCGCCGATTCGAGTCGCGCCGCCGACGCCTCCGAGGAGGGAGCGCCGGCCTCCCCGCCTGACCAGCCCCGCACCCGGTGGCGGGTCGACCTGTTGGCAGTACTGAGCTTCGTCCTGCTCGCGTTCTGGGTGACCATCCGGCTCTGGCTGGACCCCGAAGACGGGCTCCGGGACAACCGCACCGATCAGTCCCAGTTCGAGTGGATGATGGCGCACGGTTCACGAGTAGTGACCGATTTCGCCTATCCGTTCACCTCGGAGCGAATGAATGTGCCGGAGGCCGTCAATTTGATGGCCAACACGTCGGTACTATCTGTGTCTATACCAATGACGCCGGTTACCCTCCTGGCCGGTCCCCGGATGTCCTTCCTGCTCTTCCTAACCCTGGGTATGGCAGCCACCGCAACATCGTGGTATTTCCTGCTCTCCCGGGTGGTGGTCCGCTCCCCCGGCCCGGCCTGGCTCGGCGCCACGTTCTGCGGGTTCGCGCCCGCGATGGTCTCGCACGCCAACGCCCACCCCAACATCGTCTCCCAGTTCGTCGTACCACTGATCATCTGGCGCACCCTGCGCCTCAGCGAGCCGGGCCGCTGGCTCCGCAACGGCATCCTGCTCGCCCTGGTTATCGTCTGGCAGGCCTTCCTCAACCTGGAAATCCTGCTGATGACCGCGATCGGCCTCGGCGTGGTCGTGGCCGCGCTCGCCCTCCGCCGGCCCGACCTGCGCCAACGGGCACGCCCATTCCTCGCCGGGCTGGGCGTCGCCGCAGCGGTCGCGCTCCTCCTGCTGGCGTACCCGCTCTACGTGCAGTTCTTCGGCCCCGGCGCCTACCGGGGACTCTCCCCCCTCATCCGCGGCTACTCCACCGACCTCGCCTCGTACGTGGCGTACTCCCGGGAGTCGCTGGCCGGCGACGAACCAGGCGCGCGCGGGCTGACGCAGAACCCCACCGAGGAGAACGCCTTCTTTGGCTGGCCCCTGTTGGTGCTCGGCGCCGCACTCGTCTGGTGGCTGCGCCGCAATGTCGTCGTCCGGGCCCTGGCCCTGCTCGCGGTGCTCTTTGCGGTGCTCTCACTCGGCCGGGAGATCGTGTTCAACGGCGAGCTCACCGGCATCCCGGCCCCCTGGGCCGTGCTGGAGAACCTGCCCATCCTGCACTCGGTGGTACCCACCCGATGGGCGCTGGCCATCACCCCGCTGTTCGGGCTCCTGCTCGCCTACGGGGCGCAGCGCGCCCAGAGCCTCGCCAACCGAAATCCCGCCGCCCGGCCGCAGATCCGCTTCGCCACCGTCACCGTACTGGCGATGGCGCTCGTGCCGCTCCTGCCGACCCCACTGCCAGCGGTCCGGCTGGAGCCCACCCCCGCCTTCGTCACCTCCGGCGCGTGGCGGCCCTACGTGACCGATGGACGCAGCATCGTCACCCTGCCGCTACCGAGCACCCACTACGCCGACCCGCTGCGGTGGTCCGCCGAAACGGGACTGGACATGCCGATCGCCCGCGGATACTTCCTCGGCCCGGACACCCGCCCCGGTCGGCACCGGGTCGCCCTGTTCACCGCGCCGGCCCGCCTGACCAGCGAACTCTTCGAGGAGATCCGGCGCACCGGCGCAGTGCCATCGATCAGCCAGCAGCAGCGGACGGCCGCCGAGGAGGACCTGCGGTACTGGCGGGCCGGCGCAGTCATCCTCGGTCCGCACGAGCACGCCGACGCGCTACGCAACGGCATGACCGAACTGCTCGGGACAGCGCCGACCTACACCGGGGGCGTCTGGCTCTGGGACGTGCGAAACGTCACCTCCTGACCGAAACCAGCCCGATCAGGATCGGCGGAGGCAGCAACCCGCGCACGTCTTCGGGCGAGGCAGGGTGAACGCGAGGCAGCAGGTGTACCGCTGCACCGTCGGTTCGCCGTTCGGACCCGGCACCAAGTCGACCAGGTCCCGCAGGTCGAGCGTCTGGAGCAACGTGTCGATCGTGGCGACGGAGGAACCCGGCAGGCCGTCGGCGGCACTCAGGATGGCGTGGGCGACCCCGGCGGCCACCGAGCCCAACAACGTTCGGGTGCCGATCCGCACCTCCGCCTGGATTGCCGCGATCACCGGGGCGAGGTGAGCGTCGAGCAACGTCGCCCGGAGTGCCGCGAGCAACTCCACGTCGCCGGCCACCACCCGCACCTCGGGCCGGCCGGACAGCGCCAACGGGTCGCCGGGCAGGACCGCCACCGCGGTGGACCGGCGCAGACCCAGGGTGAGCAGCGACCGCGGATCCGCGAAGTGGATCAGCACATCGGCGGGAACAAGCAGGGGAACCCGCCGGACCGAGGCCCAACCCAGTACCGCCGGCAGAGCCGCCCAGTAGCTGTATGCCTTCCAGGCCAGCGCCGCACTGGCGTGCCGGGTGCCACCCCACTGGTCAGCGGCCGCGGCCAGGAGCTCGGGCAGCCGCGTCCCGTCGACCAAGCTGGTGACGGGTGACCAACCAGCGTCATCGGTGACCAACAGGCCGCGGGCCAGCCCGGGCACGTCGTCGGTGCCGAAGAGCTGGCGCAGCGCCATGGTGACCGGCGCCAACGGCGCGGCAGCTGCCGTGCCGGGCATAGCTGTTGTCACCCGACGCCCCTCCCGTCGTCCACCGCTCCGATAAGCCAAGGCTAGCCTAACTTTTGTGGGGCTCGACAACTCCGGCCCATCCCACGCCCGTCGACTCCGGCTCATCGCGCGCCTCAGCGACTCCGGCTCATCGCGCGCCTCGGCGTACGACCCGCTCATCCCGCGCTTCGGCGTACTACCCGCCCGCCAGCCCGGGGAAACAACCGCCGCACTATCGACCCTCATCGCTGGTGAGTCAAGCCTCATGTCGACAAGGTGGCACTTCTATATCCGACCAATGACAGAACGTGAAACTGATAGTCCCGGCCCCAAGGAAGCTGATGACGACATCACCGCTCGATCGGGCGGCCGACGCCTTTGCCGTCGAACTCGCCCGCCACCGGACCGAGCGAGGGCTGACCAAGAAGCAGTTGGCGACGCTGATGGGGTTCGACCCGTCGTATGTGAGCCACGTGGAGGGACGCCGGCACCGGCCCACCGAAGACTTCGCCCGGCGGGCAGAGGCCGTGCTGGAGGCCAGCGGAGCGATCTGGCAACGCTTCTGCGAATACGACGAACTCCGACACACCCGTAGCGACCGGACGGCGCACCGCGAGCCACCCGCCCCCGGGCAGTGGCTGCCCCCCGGCACCGGATTGATCGTCGAACGGGAACACGCCAGCCTCACCTACCGGGATGAGACGTACCACTGCGTGATCCGCCGGGAGCTGCACAACGCCGGGACCGAGCCGATCACCCGCTACCTCGTCCGCGTCGCCGTTGACCGCTACCCGAGCGACCCCGGCCGCTCCAACCGGCACCACCGGACGCACCCGCTCACCTTCGCCGAATTGCAGCTTCGCGCGTACCGGCTGGACGGGCCGGAGCGCGAGGCGATGCACTGGCGAACCAAGCACGACCGGGACGCCTTCAAGGAGATCTGGCTGCTCTTCGAGAACGCCGACCGGCGCTTCCCGCTCTACCCGGGCGACCGCGCCACCATCGAGTACGCCTACCACGTCGGGGCGGACAAGTGGGGCCCCTGGTTCCAGCGGGCCGTCCGGGTACCCACCCGGCACCTCGCCGTCCGGCTCGACCTGCCCACCGTCCTCGACCCACAGGTCTGGGGTGCCCAGACCTCGCTCTCCGCGGCGGAAGGCCCGCTCCGCACCCCGGTGGCCCGCCGGGAGGAGGGCGATCGAACGATCTTCGCCTGGGCGGCAGACGAGCCGCCGCTGAACGGCCGCTACCGGATGCAGTGGCGATTCCGGTCCCGACCCGAAGGGGAGCCGACAGAGCCCGGCTGGCTGCGACCAAGCGACCGGATGCGCAGCCTCGGCATCCTCCAACACGATGCCGATCTACTCCGCCAGCCCACCCAGCCGTTCGACCTACCCCGCGAAGTAGGGGCAGCCCAGGAGACCGTGGAACGGCTCACCGCAGCCCTGCTCCGCCTGGACGAGCTACACCCGTTCAGCAAGGGGGTCGGCGTCGCCGCTCCGCAGATCGGCATCGGCCGCGCCGCCGCCGTCGTCCGCCCCCCGGACCGCGGCGGCGAACCCGTCGTCCTGCTCAACCCGCGGGTGGTCGACACCGCACCCGACACCGACGAACAGTACGAGGGGTGCCTCTCCTTCTTTGACCAGCGCGGTCTCGTGCCCCGCCCGCTGCGAATCGACGTCGAGCACACCCACCTCGACGGCAGTCGGGTCATCACCTCCTACGAGTACGCCATGGCGCGCCTCGTGGCACACGAGATCGACCACCTTGAGGGACGCCTCTACGTCGACCGGATGGCGCCCGGCGTGCCCCTGGTACCGGTCGAGGAGTACCGGCACACCGGCCAGCCCTGGCGCTACTGACAGCATCGGACGGCCACGTCCGCCCGGGGGAAGGAGGGCCGGGCGGACGTGGCCGTCGTGGGCGGTGCCGGTCCGCCCGATGGGTAATGTCCGTTACAACTCACCGAAGGTGTCGTACCGGGTGCGCTCCGGCGGCACCTCATCGCCGGAGAGCACCCGCAGCGTGGCCCGGACCATCGACGCCGACCCGGAGACGTAGCAGTCATGCGCCGTCCACGGACCGTACCGGCCGACCACCTCAGAGATGTCGCCCAGCTCACCTGCGAAGCCCGCATCCGCGCTACACGCCGGTGTCACCGACAGCCACGGATGCCGGGAGACCAGCTCCTGAAGCCCGGCCAGGCCATAGAGATCAAGCGGCGTACGGGCGCCGTAGAAGACGTGCACCCAGCGGGTCCGGTTATAGCCCGCCAACTCCTCGACCAGCGCCTTAACCGGAGCCAGGCCCACGCCGCCGGCGACACAGAGGACGTCCCGGTCCGATCCCCGATCCAGGGTCATCGACCCCATCGGCGCCGCCAACCGCAGCAGGTCACCCGGCTTCACCCGACGAACCAACGCGCCGGACAACCATCCCGCACCCGGCGGCGTCCGAACGTGGAACTCCAGCACGTTGTCGTCGTTCGGCGCATTCGCCACCGAATAGGTCCGCCACACCCGCGGGTGGTAGCGGGGCGCCTCGATACTGACGTACTGACCGGCCCGCCACCGCAGCGGATGCTGGAGGGCGCGGACCGTCAACACCGCCGTGTCCGGCCCATACCGAACGTGGGTCAACACCTCCGCATGCCAGAACGGCGGGTTGTCGTCCGCCGCCGCCCCCGCGAGCATCTTGCCCGAGATGGCCGCGTACGCGTCCCGCCAGGCCTGGTCGAAGGTCAGATTCCAGCCGTCACCGGCGGTGCTGCGCAGGGCGTCCAGCAGGGCAACGCCCATGGTCTCGTAGTTCGTCGCCTCGACGTGGTACTTCCGGTGGTCCCGACCCAGCGAGCGGAGGAACTCGTCGAAGCCCTCCGGGTCGTCCACCGTGTGGGCGGCGGTGATGATCGCCTCCAACAGCCGATCACCCTGGCCCGCCATCTGCGCCGGAAAGAGCGAACGCAGCTCGGGGTCGAGCAGGAACAGCCGGGCGTAGAAGTGCTCGCTCAGCCGGTCCCGGTGCTCCTCAACCAGGGTCCAACTCTCCTTGAGTAGCCGCGCGACGTCGTCCACTGGAGCGCGCTCCTTCTCCGTACGGGGATCGGGCAACCCAAGAATGGCCACGGAGCATGCCAACCGGTCGCACAGAATGTGCGACCGGTTCATGAGGTCTGCTCGGTGCCACGATCAGGAGTCGGGTCAGGCACAGTGGTGCGGTGACCCTCGATCTAGACCGACCGGTGACTCGCCGGACGCTGAGCACCGAAACGTGGCTGGTCCTCGGCTTGTCGCTCGGTCAGTCGGCCGTCTACGCCCTGACCTCGATCGTCGCCAAACTCACCGCCGAGGGACCGCTGTCGGCGCAGACCGCCGCCCTGAACACCTCCCGGTCCGAGCGGCCCTACCTTGATCTCACGTACCAGCTGCTCGGGATCAGTTTCGCCCTGCTGCCGGTGCTGCTCGCCGTACACCTGCTGGCGCGCAACCCCGGCGATCCGGCCCGGACGCTCGGCCTGGACGCCCGCCGGCCCGGCCAGGACCTCGTCCGCGGCGCCGGCCTGGCCGCGCTGATCGGCCTGCCCGGACTGGCCCTGTTCTGGGCGGCGGCGCAACTCGGGCTCAACGCGACGCTGGTGCCCGCCGCGCTGCCGGACGTCTGGTGGGCAGCACCAGTGTTGATCTTCGCCGCCGTGCAGAACGCCGTACTGGAAGAAGTGATCGTGGTCGGCTACCTCGTCACCCGACTGCGGCAGCTCCAGTGGCGACTCGGTGCGGTCGTCGCCACCAGCGCGCTACTCCGCGGCTCCTACCACCTCTACCAGGGGTTCGGCGCGTTCGTCGGCAACGCGGTCATGGGCGTCATCTTCAGCCTGTACTTCCTCCGCACCCGGCGGGTGATGCCACTGGTGGTGGCGCACACGCTCCTGGACATCGTGGCCTTTGTCGGCTACGCGGCGCTGCCGAAGGAGTGGTTCGACTGGCTCTGAGGTCCGCGGCGACACCGACCTCCGGTCGGCCCGCGGGTAGTCGCTTTGCTCCCGGCGACCGGGGCCCTGTATTCTCAACCCCCGGTGGCCTGCGAGGCCGCCAGGGAGACTTCGCCTAGTCTGGTCTATGGCGCCGCACTGCTAATGCGGTTGGGGTTTTAAAGCCCCTCCCGGGTTCGAATCCCGGAGTCTCCGCGCGAAAGTCGGTCGTGTAGGCTGACCAAGCACCAGCGCCCGTAGCTCAACGGATAGAGCATCTGACTACGGATCAGAAGGTTAGGGGTTCGAATCCCTTCGGGCGCGCAAGATCGTAAGGCGCTTGACCTGCAAGAACAGGGGTCAGGCGCCTTTGCTGTCTCGTCCCTAGTGGACGGTTGGGTGCTCCGTGGGTGCTCGTGCGACGCGCATCCCCTCCGTCCCGCTCCGTCCCGGTGGCAGCCCGCCCTGTCCCAGTGGGTTTTGATCATGGTTCCCCCTCTAGCCCTACGAGCCCAGAAACGAGACGGCGAGGCTGGCCGGGCTCCTTGGTCGGGTGTCGCGGCGCTGGCGGTACGTCTTCGTCAATCTCTCCGGCTTGCGGGCGCCGGTATGCCCCTGTCGCTGACATCCGTTAATGCCAACGTGCCGTTAGGGAAATATAGAAAGCGGTGACCGTCTTCCTCCGATCGCGATGGAGGTCCTCCCCCTTGGACCCGCAGCAACTCAAGGACGTGAAGCGGGCGCTTGGACGGCGGCTCGCCGCGTGGCGCAAGACGCGTGGCCTGATTCAGGATGACGTGGCGCGGCTGGTGCACAGCACTCGAAGCACGGTGGCCGGGGTCGAACGCGGCGAGCAGGTGGTCGACCGGGTCTTCTGGGTGCAGTGCGAGTCACTTCTCCAGGCCGGCGGCGAGCTGATCGCCGGCTACGACGAGTACCGGTCGTTCGAGATCAGGCATCGGGAGGAAAAGGCCGACGCGGCACGCCACGCCCGCTGGGGCACAGTCCTCGATCACCAGACGATCACCGAGGCCAGTTCCCCCAGCCGGCTTCCCGATCCCGACAGGCTGTTGCCGACCACAGGTGCTTCCACTGGTGACTCAGTATTGGTGCAGGATCCGGGTGCAGCGTACGTTGGAGTGCGGCAGGCGATCATGATCGTCGCGCGGGAGACCAGCAAGCACGCGATGGACGCAGGGGCTAGGGCCGTGTCGGACCTGACGATTGAGCAGCTACGCGATGACGCGATCGGGATCGCACGGGGTTTCGGGCAGCTGACACCCGCCGCCACGATCAACGAGGCGCTGCGGGTGCGTGGGCTCGCCGTCGAGGCACTGGAGCGAACCCGACGGCCCGGCCAGCAGCACGAGTTGTATCTGATCACCGCGCAGGCGGCGGCCTTGCTGGCCAGCGCGGCTGCTGACCTGGGTTTGTGGTCGCCGGCGATGCAGTACGCCCGGGCCGCCGACACCTACGGAGAGATCATCGGACACCAAGGAGTTCGTGCCTACGCCCGGGGGATGCAGGCCACGATCGCGTACTGGACTGGCCGGTACGAGGAAGCGGTGCGGTACGCCGCTGCGGCGGTAGATATCGCCCCGCCCGGCGTTGCTCACGTGCGCGCCCAGTGCGTGCTAGCCTCGGTCTTTCATTTGAGCATGGGTTCATAGCTGTTTATCGATGAAGTTGATTCGCGCTGTTTTTGCCGCTTTGTTGGCATGCTGAGGGCCCGGCGCTGGGCCGGGTTCCTCCGTGTTGCTGGTTGGAGCGTGAGCCTCGAAGTCAGCCGGCGGGCCGGGGTAGCGCAGCGAGCTTGTTGAATGCGCTGGCCAGGGCGTCGGCCCAGGGCCAGTTGGCGGCGATGGCGAGGCGGGTCCGCCGGGCGGTGCGGGTGGTCCGGGCTGCGATGTGTAGCAGCCGGTAACGCAGCTTCTTGGGCTCGGCGGTGGCCAGTTCGCCGTTCAGGAGCAGGTTCTGAGTCCAGGTGAGCAGGTCGATGCCGGTCAGTGCCAACTGGAGCCAGGCCTGGTTGATGGCGAAGCGTCGGGACGGGAACCGGCCGAAACCGGTGTTCTTGCCGGTGCGGATGCGGTCTTCAACGCGGGCGTGAGCCCGGTGCCGGGCCTCCAGGAACTGGACGCTGCCGCCGCCGGGTGGGGTGTCGGTGGCGACGACCTGATGCCGCCAGCCCTCGATGGTGTCGAACAGCGACAGCTGGGCGCCGGGGTGCGGGCGTTCCCGGCGGACCAGGAACCGGGTGCCCTCCGGCCAGCCGGTGGCGTCGACCAGGCCCGTGATCTCGCAGACCTCGGCATGTTCACGTAGGCCACCATCGGTGTCGACGGCGGGAGCCCAGCCGGTGGCAGCCCGGATCGCCGCCCGCACACCTTCGGTGATAGCGGCGCCGACGGAGAACCGGATGTCCAGGTGCTGCTCGCGCAGGCCGCGGATGTGAGCGAGGAAGCCGTGACTAGAACCAGCCGAATCGGCGCGCAGCAGGATCGGGGTGCCGTGCCGGTGCGCGTCGGGGATCTGGGCGAGGGCCTGGTCGAGCACGGTGATGTGGTCGGTGGTGGTGTTGGATCCGGCCCGGCCTTCGCGCAGCAGGCCGGCGAGGGCTTCGCCGGTGTTGTCCAGGAAGCACAGCAGCGGGTGGTAGCCGAACGTCTTCTTCCAGGTACGCGTCGCCGACTCCTTGTCGGAATGGCAGATCACGATGGTCGCGTCAATGTCCAGGACCAGGCCGTCGACCGGCTGGCCGGCCACCATCGGCTGCGGCAGGTCACCGCGAACCTCGGCGTGCTGGGCCCAGGCGATCTCCCGGGCGTGTGCCCGTGCAGACCGCAGATCGGCCAGCACCGTGTCGTCGAGCTGTGACAACAGCCGCCACGCGGTCGGGTCGGAGGCCACCGGCCCGAACAGGGCCCGCTGGTCTCGTAGTACTGCCAGGTCAGCGATGGCCTCACCACCGTCGGCCAGCATCACGGCAAGATCGACGGCGATCCGGCCCGGATCATGCCCGCGCTGCCGCTGCCGCAGACCCGCAAGGGCGTGGCTGAACGCGCTGGTCAGGCCGGTCGCATCGGCCAGATCAGCGAGCAGCCGGGCACCAGCGTGACCGACAACGCCCCGCCCGTCTCCGGTCACCATGATCTTCGGACGTGTTGCGGTAGCCTTCATCCAGCAAGTGCCTTCCGTGACAGGAACATCGGACCCTCAGCAAGTCCTATTTTCCCTGATCAGAAGGCACTTCCTCATTTGCGGTCCACTCCTTGGGCAGCCCTTAACGAAGGGCCGAGGTTAGTGGTTACGTTCGCCGTCGCCGCCGCGCTGGCCACGATCTACGATGTCGTCCTGGCGGTAGCGACCGACGCGTCGGCTACCGAAACAATGCTGATGTGCCTGAGCAGCGCGGTCGCTGTGCTCGGCCCCACCGTGGCCTACGTTGTCCTCGCCCACGCCATGTTGAGGACTGATTCGGCCCGGCGGCATTTCCCGTCGCCGGCATCAGCCCCGGTCAGCACCTAGCCGGCGCACTCGCGCGCCGGCATGCAGCCCCGCGGGGCGCGGTCGGGGGCACGCCGCGCCCCACGGGAGGGCGCGGTCGTGCACACTGGCCGCGGTCTGGTGCTACGCGGTTTCGACTCGACAGGCCCGGGCAGGTCAAGACGCATGAATAGCCCATTCCGTACCTATCATCACCTAGGAGGGCAAAGAGTCGTCAATGTGATGGGAAATCATGAACAGAAGCGCAAAGGTGATGACCACCCGCGCCACCGCGACCGCTGTGGTAGCCGCCACCACCGCATTCGTGATGATGGGCAACGTGGTCAACGCCGCGCCCGTCGGCCCGA
>NZ_JABZED010000071.1:0-755 GCF_013416675.1 Salinispora sp. H7-4 | reverse complement strand
TGCCCCACCCCGTTGTGGAGCTGCTCGTAGTGGATGTGTGCGCCGAAGGAGTTGCCGGTGTAGTAGGTCTGCCACCCGCCACCGTGATCGATGACGATGTAGTTGCTGGCGCCGCCCGGCTGCGAGTGCCGGTAGGCGGTGCCGGCAGCGGAGGCGAGTACGGGGGCGCCGTCGGTGGCACCGACCTCGGCATCCCCTACGTGTTGGAGAACGGCTCCGCTGAAGTGGTGGAACGACGGTACCAACACCGACCCGTACCAGATGTGGACGATGCAGCGCGACGGTACCTGGGTGATGTCGTACCTCAACTGCGTCACTGGTTGCATCGTCACCCGTACGGCTGGCGGGCCGGACCAGGCCTGGACGGCGGAGAAGGTGCAGATTTTCCCGTGGCAGGAGCCCGGGCTCTACGGCGGGTTCATCCATCCGTGGTCCAGTCGGCACATCAACGACCTGCACCTCCTGGTCTCGACCTGGACCAGGACACCCGACCGCAGGACTACCGCCTACCACGTCAGCCAGTTCGTCGGCACGGTCTGAACCGCACCCGCCCCGTCGTCGCCAGGGCGGTTGTTGTCGCGGAGTGCCGGCCCGGTCACGAATGGCCGGTGTTGTGGCCTGTCCTCCGTACCTGCCCGAATACCACCATCGGCGGTGCCCGAACGAGGAATCGACGCGCCCACCGACCGCTCCGTGTTGCTGCCAGCCGACTGCCAGCGACCAAGGCCGGTGACCGTCTCGAGGAAGGGACCACA
>NZ_JABZED010000070.1:0-26091 GCF_013416675.1 Salinispora sp. H7-4 | reverse complement strand
GAGGGTGTCCCGATCGACGTGCACGTGGCCTCCATGGTCATTGTTGCTCAGCAACGTCGATCATGGACGCCCTCGCCTCTCTTCGCTGTCCCCGTACCCCTTGGAATAGATCGTCTAGGTGGCGGTCACGGTGAGGGCGTCCCTGCCGTCCGCCAGGCCCACCCGGACGGTGTCACCGTCGCGGATTCGGCCGGCCAGCAACGCCTTCGCCAGCTGGTCGCCGATCGCGGTCTGCACCAGGCGACGAAGCGGGCGGGCGCCGTAGACCGGGTCGTAGCCGTGCTCGGCGAGCCACTCCCGAGCCGGGTCGGTGATCTCCAGGCCCAACCGACGGTCGGCGAGCCGGCGGCGCATCCGGTCCAGCTGGATGTCCACGATGGTCCGCAGCTGCTCGGCTTGGAGGGCGGCGAAGACCACGGTGTCGTCGAGGCGGTTGAGGAACTCCGGCTTGAGGTGCGACCGGACCACCGCCAGGACGCCCTCGCTGCGCTGCTCCTCCGCCACGGTCAGGTCACCCACCACCGCGGAGCCGAGGTTGGAGGTGAGGATCAGGATGGCGTTGCGGAAGTCCACCGTCCGGCCCTGGCCGTCGGTGAGCCGGCCGTCGTCGAGCACCTGCAGGAGGAGATCGAAGACGTCCGGGTGGGCCTTCTCCACCTCATCGAGCAGGATCACCGAGTACGGCCGGCGACGTACCGCCTCGGTGAGCTGGCCGCCCTCCTCGTACCCGACGTAGCCGGGTGGGGCGCCGACCAGGCGGGCGACGGAGTGCTTCTCGCCGTACTCGCTCATGTCGATTCGGACCATCGCCCGCTCGTCGTCGAAGAGGAACCCCGCGAGCGCCTTGGCCAACTCGGTCTTGCCGACCCCGGTCGGGCCGAGGAAGAGGAAGCTGCCGGTCGGGCGGTCCGGGTCCGCGATACCGGCGCGGGCCCGCCGGACCGCGTCGGCGACCGCGCCCACCGCGCGCGCCTGGCCGACCACCTGCGCGCCCAGCGACTCCTCCATCCGCAGCAGCTTCGCCGTCTCGCCCTCCAGGAGCCGGCCGGCGGGAATGCCGGTCCAGGAGGCGACCACGGCGGCGACATCATCCGCACCGACCTCCTCCTTGAGCATCGCACCGTCCGCCTGGAGCCGGGCCAGCTCCTCCGCCGCCTCGGTCAGGTCGGCCTCCAGCGCCGGGATGCGCCCGTACCGCAGCTCGGCGGCGCGCTCCAGCTCGCCGTCGCGCTCGGCCCGCTCGGCCTCCCCGCTTAGCCGCTCCAGGTCCTCCTTGGCGGCGGAGAGGCGGGTGATGTGCCGCTTCTCGGTCTGCCAGCGTCCAGAGAGGGCTGTGAGCTGCTCACGTTTGTCGGCCAGTTCCTTGCGCAGCCGCTCCAGCCGTTCGACGGAGGCGGCGTCGGCCTCCTTCGCCAGCGCCATCTCCTCGATCTCGAGGCGACGCACCGCCCGCTCGATCTCGTCCACCTCGACCGGCCGCGAGTCGATCTCCATCCGGAGCCGGGACGCGGACTCGTCGACCAGGTCGATGGCCTTGTCCGGCAGGAACCGGTCGGTGATGTAGCGGTCGGAGAGGGTGACGGCGGCGACTAGTGCACCGTCGGTGATCCGCACGCCGTGGTGCACCTCGTACCGCTCTTTGAGGCCCCGCAGGATTCCGACGGTGTCCTCGATGGTGGGCTCGCCGACCAGCACCGGCTGGAAGCGACGTTCCAGGGCTGGATCGGATTCGATGTGCTGGCGGTATTCGTCCAGGGTGGTCGCGCCCACCATCCGCAGCTCGCCCCGGGCCAGCATGGGCTTGAGCATGTTGCCGGCGTCCATCGCGCCCTCGCCCTTACCGGCGCCGACGACGGTGTGCAGTTCGTCCAGGAAGGTGATGACCTGCCCATCTGAATCCTTGATCTCCGAAAGAACGGACTTCAGCCGTTCCTCGAACTGGCCCCGGTACGACGCGCCGGCCACCATCGCGCCGAGGTCCAGGGAGACCAGCTTCTTGTCCCGTAGCGACTCGGGGACGTCACCGGCGACGATCCGCTGGGCCAGGCCCTCGACGATCGCGGTCTTGCCGACGCCCGGCTCGCCGATCAGGACCGGGTTGTTCTTCGTCCGCCGGGACAGCACCTGGATCACCCGGCGAATCTCGGTGTCCCGGCCGATCACCGGGTCGATCCGGCCGTCCCGGGCGCTGGCGGTGAGGTCGACGCCGTACTTCGCGAGGGCCTGGTAGGTCTGCTCCGGGTCGGCACTGGTGACCCGACGGTCCCCGCCCCGTACGGTCGGGAACGAGGCCACCAGGGCCTCCTCGGTGGCCCCGGCGCTCCCCAGCGCCGTCGACACCGCACCGCCGACCCGGGCCAGGCCGGCGAGCAGATGCTCGGTCGAGGTGTACTCGTCGCCGAGCGGTCGGGCGATCTGTTCGGCGGCGCCGATGGCGTTGACGAACTCCCGGGCCAGGGTCGGCTCGGCGACGCTGGAGCCGCGGGCGACGGGCAGCGCAGCTACCGCACGCTGGGCAGCCCGGCGCAACTCGTCCGGGTCGGCTCCGGTGGCGCGCAGCAGGCCGACCGCGGTTGATCCCGCGGTGTCCAGCAGGGACAGCAGCAGGTGCCAGGGCTCCACGGTGGCGTGTCCACGCTGGCCGGCGAGGGTGACGGCGCCGGTGATGGTCTCGCGGCTCTTCGTGGTGAGGCGTTCGGTGTTCATGGGCTCCCCCGGGGTCGGCGTGTCCACTGGTACGGACACTGCCAAAGTTGAGCCTATTCCGCTCAACTTTACCGGTGTGAAGTGAGTCACCCAATCGGGTGTCCCGCTGACACCGGGCCCGCGATCCCGCTCGATCATCTCGACCCGCCGCGCACGGTAGCCTTGTCCACGTGCGAGTACGTGTCGAACAGACTGCTCTTCCGGGAATCGGTGTCCGCCACGATCTGATGACGGAGTCCGGACGGCGACTCGGCGTGGTTTCCCACCGCAACGGCCGGCGAGATCTCGTTCTCTACGACCCGGATGATCCCGACGCCTGCCAGGCCGACATCCCGCTGACCGACGACGAGGCCGAGGCGCTCGCCGACATCCTCGGCGCGTCGCTACTCCTCGGCCAACTCTCCGGGCTACGGGAGCAGGCCGCCGGGCTGCTGACCGAACAGGTCGCCATCCCCGCGGCCTCGTCGTACGTGGGCCGCAAGCTCGGCGACACGAAGGCACGTACCCGCACCGGCGCCTCGATCGTGGCGGTGCTCCGCCACGGCGAGGTGATCGTCTCCCCCGAGCCCGCATTCCGCTTCGCGGCCGGTGACGTTGTCGTGGTGGTCGGGACCCGGCAGGGTCTCGACGGGGTGACTGCCATCCTCGCCGACGGCGACCCGGACGGCTGAGGCGGATGCACGACACCACCACACTGCTCATCGAAGTCGGCGCACTGCTGTTCCTGCTCGGACTCCTCGGCCGACTCAGCCGCCGGATCGGGCTCTCCCCCATCCCCCTCTACCTGCTCGCCGGGCTCCTCTTCGGGCACGGCGGAGTCTTCGGATTCAAGGCCAGCGAGGAGTTCTTCGCGATCGGCGCCGAGATCGGCGTGATCCTCCTGCTGGTCATGCTCGGCCTGGAGTACTCCGCCAGCGAGCTGGTCGGCAACCTCCGCGCCGCCGCGCCGGCCGGGCTGATCGACGGGCTGCTCAACGCGTTGCCCGGCGCCGCCTTCGCGCTCCTGCTCGGCTGGGACTGGGTGGCGGCGATCGTCCTCGCCGGCATCACCTGGATCTCCTCCTCCGGCGTGGTCGCGAAGGTCCTCAGCGACCTGGGCCGGCTCGGCAACCGGGAAACCCCGGTGGTGTTGTCGGTGCTGGTCATCGAAGACCTGGCGATGGCCTTCTACCTGCCGCTACTCACCGCCGTCCTGGCCGGAGCCGGGCTGGTCGCCGGCGGCGCTGCGCTCGCCGTCGCGGTCGCCACGGTGCTGGTCGTGCTGGTGGTCGCGATCCGGTACGGCCGGACCATCTCGAACGTCATGTCGGCCCGCGACCCGGAGGCGCTGCTCCTGGGCGTACTCGGCCTGACCCTGCTGGTCGCCGGGGTCGCCGCGAAACTCCAGGTCTCGGCCGCCGTCGGCGCGTTCCTGGTCGGCATCGCGATCTCCGGACCGGTCGCACACCATGCCACCCAACTCCTGACGCCGCTGCGGGACCTGTTCGCCGCGGTGTTCTTCCTCTTCTTCGGGCTGGTCACCGACCCACGCGACATCCCGCCGGTGCTGCTGCCGGCGCTCGCGCTGGCGGTGGTGACGATGGGCACAAAGACGCTCACCGGGTACCTCGCCGCCCGCCGGGCCGGCATCGCCGAGCCCGGTCGCTGGCGCACCGGGCTCACCCTGGTACCGCGCGGAGAGTTCTCCATCGTCATCGCCGGGCTGGCGGTGGCGGCCGGAAGTGTCGATCCGCAGCTGGCCGCGCTCGCCACGGCGTACGTATTGATCACCGTGGTGGTCGGGCCGACGCTCGCCCGGGTGCCCGACCTCGACTGGTTCAAGAGCTGGCTGCGGCAACGCGCCGCCAAGCAGCAGGCCCAACCGGTGCCCGTGGGGGACTGATCCGCTCCCCTCGGTGGCCGGCCTCCACCCCCGCGAGGGCTACCGCCGCTGGCATGCTCGCGTTACCGTTGCCGCCCAACGGCGGTAAAGGGGCACCGGGGCTGTCGCCCAGGTAGCGGAGCGGAGGGTTGGCCCGTGACCGCACAGGATTCGACCTTCCGTGGCTTCGCGAACCCAGTGGACCCGTCGTCGGCGGAGCTACGGGCCTGGGCCTACCAGCCCGACTCGGTGCCGTTGGCCGCCATGCCCCAGGACTGGGACCTCCTGGTCGCCGGCAACGGACTGGTAACCACCCTCTTCGACCTGGCGATGGATCCAGCCTGTCCGGCCCGCCGCTTCGCGCTGCACTGCCTCTACATCTACGCCGCGGGCGGGATCCGGTCGGGGTTTCGGGCCCATCCCAAGCGGCGGTTCTGGAAGCTGGTGGAGCGGGCCGAGCGGGAGGGGGACGAGCCGATGCGGACGTGGGCGCAGAACAGCCGGATCCTGCTGGCCCAACCGGACGTCTTCGTCTACCGCGACTGGTGCGAGGGGGGACTGGTCCGGGAGAACCGCCGCCTGCCCTGACCGGATGGGCCGGGACCCCCCGTGGGTCCCGGCCCGCCCATCGGTCGACCCGGCTCGGTCAGCGACGCTGAGGCTGGTCCGCGGGGTGCCCCTGGTCGGTGCCGGAGTCACCCGGGTCCGCGAACCGTCCTTCCCTGATCTGGTCGCTGAACCTTCCCTCAGTGAGCTCGTCGAACCGCTTTCGGATCGCCTCGGCCACCTGCTCGAGGCTCTCCTCCGCCTGTTGGGCGAGACCCTTGGCTGAATCCGCCATGACCCCCTACCAGCAACGTCCGATTTGGGTAGATTTGGACCTGATTCTGAGATTAGTCGACCTGGACGCCCCGCGGGGCCGAACCCCGAATCGGGCGCGAGTTCACCGCTCCGGGTTCCGGCGGGGACGCCAGACCACCAGCGCGGTGGAGGTACGGCGGGCGGGCACCAGGTCGCTGCCGGGGAAGCGGGCCACCGCCTCCAACTCGGCGATCCGGCGGTACGCGGCCTCCAGCTCCACCTCCAGCCGGGCCACCCGCTGCTGCGCCTGCTCCAGCAGCCGCTCCAACCCGATGATCCGCTTCACCCCGGCCAGGTTGATGCCGTCGTCCTGGCTGAGCCGCTGCACCTCGCGGAGCAGCACCACATCCCGGACGCTGTACCGACGACCGCCCCCGGCCGCGCGGCCGGGCTGCACCAGACCGAGCCGGTCGTACTGGCGCAGCGTCTGTGGGTGCATGCCCGCCATCCGGGCAGCCACCGAGATCATCAGTACCTTGGCCTCGTAGGCAGGGTCATCCGCACCGACGAAGTTGTCCGCCATCCCCGCTCACCTCCGCGTGCACTCCGCCGAGCCCGCCGCCCGGTCAGCTCCCCCGACGCACCCGGGCGTCGAGATGTTCCCGAGCAGCCGGCGGGGTCTGGGCAACGAACGTCTCCAACGCCGTCCGGGCCTCCTCCGACAGCTTCGCGGGTACCACCACCTCAAGGGTGACCAACAGGTCGCCGGCCCGTCCATCGGTACGGACCACCCCCTTGCCACGGGCCCGAAGGACACGTCCGCTCGGCGTACCCGGAGGCACCCGGAGCGTCACCGCACCATCGAAGGTGGGTACCCGCAGATCGGTGCCGAGTACCGCCTCCGCGAAGGTGATCGGCACCGTCAGGGTCAGGTCCTCGCCGGCTCGCCCGAACAGGTCGTCCGGACTGACCCGGACCTGAATGAACAGGTCACCGGCGGGCCCGCCCCGGGCCCCGGGCTCACCCCGCCCCGCCAGCCGGATCCGCTGACCGTCGGCCACGCCAGCCGGGAACCGGACGTTCAACGTCCGGTTCTTGGTGACGCCACCGCTGCCCTGGCACTCCGGGCACTGCTCGTCCACCACCGTGCCGACGCCCTGGCAGTCGGAACAGGGCTCGGAGAAGCTGAATGACCCCTGATTGCGGGTGGTCACCCCGGCGCCGCGACAGGTCGGACAGGCCCGCGGCTGCGTGCCCGGCTTCGCCCCGTCGCCGCGACAGGTGTCGCACACCCCCGGCGTCCGCAACGTCAGCGGCAGGGTCACCCCGCCAATCGCGTCGTCGAAGTCGAGCGCGACCTCGGTCTCCACGTCCCGTCCCCGGGCCGGGCCCCGCGATGCGGCCCCACCCCCACCCGGAAAGATCGAACCGAACAGGTTCTGAAACCCGGCCCCGCTGAACCGCCGGTCACCACCGGCCGCGCCACCGAAGAGGTCGCCGACATCGAACGGCATCCCGCCAGGCTGGCCCGCTCCGCGGGCGTTACGCCGGAACGCGCCCGAGCCAAACAACGACCGCATCTCGTCGTACTCCTGGCGCTTCGCGTCATCGCCAAGCACCGTGTACGCCTCGGAGGCCGCCTTGAACCGCTCCTCGGCTGACGTGTCGCCGGGATTGCGATCGGGGTGCGACTCGCGCGCCAGCTTCCGATACGCCTTCTTGATCTCATCAGCGGAGGCGGCCTTGCCCACTCCAAGGGCGGCGTAGTAGTCCTTCTCGATCCAGTCCTTGGAACTCACCGGTCCGCCCCCTTCCGTCGAGTGATCGTCCCGCCCGCCCCGGTCGGGCGGGCGGGACGATCATGCCGTCGTGTCACCCGTTCACTCCGGCTCGGCGACCCCGACCAACGCCGGCCGCAGCAACCGCTCCCCCACCAGGTAGCCCCGCCGCATGACCTGTACGCAGGTCGGCTCGGTGACCTCGGCGGAGGTCCGGTGCGTCACCGCCTCGTGCTGGGTCGGGTCGAACGGGTCGCCTTCGGCACCGAACGGGGTCAGCCCGAACTTGCCGAGCGCGGTGGTGAGCTGCTCCGCCACCGATCCGAACGGTCCCACCAGGTCGCCGTGCTCACGAGCCCGGTCCAGGTCGTCGAGGATCGGCAGCAGCGCGGCGAGCACCGAGCCGGTGGCCTGCTCGGTGACGAGCGCCCGGTCTCGGTCAACCCGCTTGCGGTAGTTGGCGTACTCCGCGGTCACCCGCTGCAGGTCCCGGGTCCGCTCATCCAGATCGACCCGCAACGCCTCCAGCTCCGCACCGAGTGAGGTCGCCGTGGCGGCGTCAACCGGCTCGGCCGGCGCGTCCACCACCGGTGGGCTGGCGGACGCCCCCTCGGTGGTCTCGGCCTGGATCTCGTCAACCACGACATCCGCCTCCTCGACCAGCCCGGCTGCCGGGACGTCCGACCCGGCGTCGGCGGCGGCAGCGTCCGCCGCGTCCGAGCCGGCCGCATCCGAGCCGGAGCCGGCCGCGTCCGAGCCGGTGCTCGTCGCGTCCGAGGCGGATTCCGCGTCGGCGGTATCCGAGCCGGACCCCGTGGCATCGCTGATCTTGCGGTTGTCACGGATCACGACCCGCGGCTCCGCACCGGCCTCGCCGGCGGAGGCGGAGCCACCCGGCACCGACCCGGCAGCGTCCGGGTCGGTGGCTCGTGGCTTGTCCGTCATACGGCTACCTCATCCCTGTACGTGGAGTCCGGGTTCGAGAACGGTCACTTCTTGTCCTTGTCCTCGTCCACGATCTCCGCGTCGACCACGTCGTCCGGGCCACCGGCCTGCGCACCGGCCTGCGCACCCGCCTGGTCGCCGGCCGCGCCGGCCTGCTCACCCTGCTGCTGGGTGTAGAGCTGGGAGCCGGCCTGCTGGGAAACCTGGGCCAGCTGCGCGTGCGCAGACTTGATCTTCTCAATGTCCTGACCGCCGAGGGCGCTGCGCAGCTCGCCGAGCGCCTCGTTGATCTGGTCCCGGGACTCGGTGGGCAGCTTGTCGCCGCTCTCGGCGAGGAACTTCTCGGTCTGCCACTGCAGCGCCTCGGCCACGTTGCGGGTCTCCGCCTCCTCCCGCCGCTGCTTGTCCTCCTCGGCGTGCTCCTCGGCGTCCCGACGCATCCGCTCGATGTCCTCCTTCGGCAGCGAGGAGCCAGCGGTGACCGTCATCTTCTGTTCCTTGCCGGTGCCGGTGTCCTTCGCGTGGACGTTGACGATGCCGTTGGCGTCGATGTCGAAGGTGACCTCGATCTGCGGCATGCCGCGCGGCGCCGGCGGCAGGCCGGTCAGCTCGAAGGTGCCGAGCTTCTTGTTGTAGGCGGCGATCTCCCGCTCACCCTGGAAGACCTGGATCAGCACGGACGGCTGGTTGTCGTCGGCCGTGGTGAAGACCTCGGAGCGCTTGGTCGGGATGGTGGTGTTGCGCTCGATCAGCTTGGTGAAGATGCCCCCCTTGGTCTCGATACCGAGACTCAGCGGGGTCACGTCGAGCAGCAGGACATCCTTGACCTCGCCCTTGAGCACACCGGCCTGCAGGGCGGCACCGACGGCGACGACCTCGTCCGGGTTCACGCCCTTGTTCGGGTCCCGGCCGGTGAGCTGCTTGACCAGCTCGGTCACGGCCGGCATCCGGGTCGAGCCGCCGACCAGGATGACGTGTTCGACGTCGGCGACCTTGATCCCGGCGTCCTTGACGGCCTGCTCGAACGGGACCTTGCAGCGGTCCAGCAGGTCCTGCGTCATCCGCTGGAACTCGGCGCGGGTGATCGTCACGTCGAGGTGTAGCGGGCCGGCGGCACCAGCGGTGATGTACGGCAGGTTGATGTTGCTGGTGGCGGCGGCGGACAGCTCGATCTTGGCCTTCTCCGCCGCCTCCTTGAGGCGCTGCATCGCCATCTTGTCCTGGGCCAGGTCGATGCCGTGCTCACCGTTGAAGGTCTTGACCAGGTGGTCGATGATCCGCTGGTCCCAGTCGTCCCCGCCGAGGAGGTTGTCGCCGCTGGTGGACTTGACCTCGATGACGCCCTCGGCCAGTTCCAGCAGCGACACGTCGAAGGTGCCGCCGCCGAGGTCGAAGACCAGAACGGTCTGCTCCTTGGAGCCCTTGTCCAGCCCGTAGGCCAGGGCGGCCGCGGTCGGCTCGTTGACGATCCGCAACACGTTGAAGCCGGCGATCTCACCGGCCTCCTTGGTGGCCTGCCGCTGGCCGTCGTTGAAGTACGCCGGAACGGTGATCACGGCGTCGGTGATCTGCTCGCCCAGGTACGCCTCGGCGTCCCGCTTGAGCTTCATCAGCGTACGAGCCGAGATCTCCTGCGGCGTGTACTTCTTGTCGTCGATGTCGACGAACCAGTCGGTGCCGATCTCCCGCTTGACGGACCGGATCGTCCGGTCCGGGTTGGTCACCGCCTGCCGCTTGGCGACCTCACCGACAAGCACCTCGCCGTTTCGGGCGAAGGCGACGATCGACGGGGTCGTCCGCGAGCCCTCGGCGTTGGCGATTACGGTGGGCTCACCGCCCTCCAGGACGCTGACGCAGGAGTTCGTCGTGCCGAGGTCGATGCCGACCGCACGTGCCATCTTCGCTTCCTCGCTTCGTTCGATTGAACCGTTGCCGGGCGCCGCCGCAGCGCACCCCGCACAAGTTGAGTGGACCGGGCTCAATACTGCCACGCCGTCGGCGATCGTCAAGTCGGGGTTGAGCGTACCCGGCGCAAGTCACTCTTCGTCGCCGCATGGGTCGCCCATCCGATCACCCCGGCTCCATCTCCCAAGCGGCCGCGACCTGGGAGGTCGCGGGACCTGTCGGGGGGGTGGTGGGACGCCCGGCCACTTCCGGGGCCACCGTGGGCGGACAGCAGCGTAGGGTCGGTGGATGGGAACTGCGCAGACCCCCCACGACGCGGTGCTACACGCGGCTCGGGATGTGGCCGAGCTCGACAACGCCCTGGACGCCGAACGGCTCGGTGCGGCGCTGCTGGGCAGCGTCTACGCGGTCGCCGAGGCCCGCCGGGACGACGCCGTCCGCGCCTTCGTCAGCGACTTCCTCGCCGCCACCTCCCGCCGCCGGGCGGCGGCGGCCACCACCATCCGCTCGGTCTTCGCCGCGTTGGTGCCGGACGCGCCCGGCGCGGACCGGGTCCGGCCGGGTGCGGCCGCACCCGCCTGGTCGGGGCAGCTCGGCCGGGTCCACCTCACCGGCTGCTGGGCGTACGGGGACGTCTTCGGCGACCAGACCTCCTACCTGGCGACCTTCGCCTACGACGATCCGGCGGGCGGACCGGAACACGCCCTGGTCGCACTCCTGGACCACAACATCGGCATCACCAAGGACATCTTCGTCGGCGGTCCGCCGGACCGGGTCCTCGACCAGATCCGCCAGATGTGCGCCGAGGACGAGCTGACCTGGTTCCGGGAAGAGACACCAGCCGCCATGCACACCGAGGTGGGCCGGCACCTGGCCATCACCGACGAGCTCAGCGAGCTGCCCGGAGAAGGGTCCCTCGCCACCGACCGCGCCCTGGTCGGGGCCCGGCTCGCGTTGCTGCCGACCAGCCGGGCGGCAGCAATGCGGCAGCGGGCGGAGCCGCTCACCGCGACGGAACGGACGGACCTGATCCGACGGTTCCTCGCCGCACCGGAGGCCACCCAGTTCGGGCTGGACTCCCTCGGCGACGATCAGCTGGCCTCCCTGCACTTCTGCCTCGGGCTACTGCTGGATCACACCGCCACCTTCACCGACCCCGACCCGCTGCGGTGGAGCCCGACGGTCGCCGGGCTGTTCCTGCTGGACTGGGTGCACCGGCAGGCCGTCCTGGACATGGACGACGCGGCGCTGCTGCCCCGGGTGCTGCGGGGTTGGGCGGCGTACGCGGGCCGCAAGCGCGGGCTGTCCGCATCGGCGACGGCCCGCACCAATGCCGCTATTGACGAGATGGTGCCGGAATTCGCCCGCCTCTACACCACCGGCGAGCGGCGCAGCCCGGCGACCGCGGCGGTCGCCCAGTTACTAGCGGACGGCGTCGACCCGGACGACCCGGCCGCACTCGACGCGTGGATCGAGGCGAACCGACACCATCTCACCGACGAAGGGTCCTGACCACACCTCGCACCGATGATGAGGGCGCGGGAGGAGGGGGCGACACCGGGGTGAGCGAGGGCGACGGGGGTGGCGGGAGCGTCGGCGCGGGCGACGACGGCGCAGGTGACGACGACGACGCAGGCGACGACGACGAGGGCTGGTCGGCCGGCGGGGGCGTGGTGGCCGAGCCCGCGCCGGCCGCGGCGAGTAGCGGCAGGGAGGCGGTCCCGGCGAGCAGCGCCATCGTGAACAGGTAGCCGCGGGAGGAACCCCCGCCGCTGGGGGCGCGGTGCGCGCCGACAACCCGTCGATAGCCGGTAGCCGAGTGGTGCCGGCCGGTGGCGGAAGGACCCACCGCGTCACCTGACTCGGGCACGCCATCCTCCTCGTCGTCCTCGGCCGGCGGGGAGTGACCCAACGTGGGGCAGCCGCGGCGCCAGCAGTACTCCACCCTGACTCAGTCACACTGGGTACACCAACTAGCACAGCGTGTCGACACGCCAATGCCGTGGAAGTGGCACGAACCAGCTCGGTTCGGCGATGCACCGCTACCGGCGGCACTCTGGTACCCGGCACCCGAAGCGGGCGCCCGGCGGGACGCGGACGGGCCGGACTGTGGGCGTGCTCACGTGTGATGCGAGTATGGACCACGACGGCAACGCAGCCGGAACCTCCGCGCACCCCGCAGGCGGTACGGCTGGGCGCCGGCGCTCCCGAACCGGATCCACTCCCCTGGATCCGGCTCACGCCGCGCGGCAACCCCCACCGGGGCTAGGCGTGGCCGCCAGGATCTTGTCCGGCAGCAGTCGGGCAGGCGCACGAGTTGCGCGTCGTCGGGTTACCCCCGGCGTCGACGCAGACACGACAGGGAGAGACGGATGGCAAAAGGCGACCCCGGGGTCAGCACCCGCGGCCGGCGGGCCGTACCCCGATCCAGGAAGGGCGCGACCGGCGACCCCGAGCTGGTGCAGCTACTCACCCCCGAAGGTGAGCGCATCGAGAGTGTGACCGGGCCGGACGGCACCGAGTACCGGGTCGACTTCACCGACGAGGAGTACCGCGGCTTCTATCGGGACCTGGTGCTGGTGCGGAAGCTGGACGCCGAGGCGACCGCCCTGCAGCGGCAGGGCGAGCTGGGCCTCTGGGCGAGCCTGCTCGGCCAGGAGGCGGCCCAGGTCGGTTCCGGCCGGGCGCTGCGTACGCAGGACATGGCCTTCCCGACCTACCGGGAACACGGCGTCCTCTACTGCCGGGGCATCGACCCGATCATGCCGCTGGGCCTGTTCCGCGGAGTCGACCAGGGCGGCTGGGACCCCAACGAGTTCAAGTTCAACATGTACACGATCGTGATCGGGGCGCAGACCCTGCACGCGACCGGGTACGCCATGGGCATCACCATGGACGGCAAGACCGGCACCGACGAGGGCGAGGCGGTGATCGCCTACTTCGGCGACGGCGCCACCAGCCAGGGCGACGTCAACGAGGCGTTCGTCTGGGCCAGCGTCTTCAACGCGCCGATGGTCTTCTTCTGCCAGAACAACCAGTACGCCATCTCGGAGCCGCTGGAGCGCCAGACGCGCATCCCGCTCTACCGGCGGGCCGCCGGCTTCGGCTTCCCCGGCATCCGGGTGGACGGCAACGACGTACTGGCCAGCTACGCGGTGACCCGGCACGCGCTGGACAACGCGCGGCACGGGCAGGGGCCGAGCCTGATCGAGGCGTACACCTATCGGATGGGGGCGCACACCACCTCCGACGACCCCACCCGGTACCGGATCGCCAGCGAGGTCGAGGCCTGGCAGGCGAAGGATCCGATCGCCCGGATGAAGACCTTCCTGGTAAAGCAGAAGATCGCCGGCGACGACTTCTTCGCCGAGGTGGACGAGCAGGCCAAGCGCGAGTCGGTGCACCTGCGCGAGCGGGTGCTGGAGATGCCGAACCCGGAGCCGAGCAGCATGTTCGACCACGTCTACCCCAACGGATCGCCCCTGGTTGACCAGCAGCGGGCGCAGTTCACGCAGTACCAGGAGTCGTTCGAGGGGAGCGCGCACTGATGGCCACGGAGACCCTCACCCTCGGCAAGGCCCTCAACGCCGGCATGCGCAAGGCCCTGGAGAACGACCCGAAGGTCGTGATCATGGGCGAGGACGTCGGCAAGCTCGGCGGCGTGTTCCGGATCACCGACGGGCTGCAGAAGGACTTCGGTGACCAGCGGGTGATCGACACCCCGCTCGCCGAGTCGGGCATCATCGGCACCGCGGTCGGCCTGGCCATCCGCGGCTACCGGCCGGTCTGCGAGATCCAGTTCGACGGTTTCGTCTACCCGGCGTACGACCAGATCGTGTCGCAGGTGGCGAAGATGCACTACCGCTCCCGCGGCAAGCTGAAGATCCCGATGGTGATCCGTATTCCGTTCGGGGGCGGCATCGGGGCGGTGGAGCACCACTCCGAGTCGCCGGAGGCGTACTTCTCCCACACCCCCGGGCTCAAGGTCGCCACCTGCGCCAACCCACAGGACGCGTACGTGATGATCCAGCAGGCCATCGCGTCGGACGATCCGATCGTGTTCCTGGAGCCCAAGCGCCGCTACTGGGAGAAGGGCCCGGTCGAGTTTGACCAGCCGCTGCCGGAGGCCTACCCGCTGCAGGCCGCCCGGGTCGCGCGGCCGGGCACCGACGCGACCCTGATCGCGTACGGGCCGATGGTGCGCACCTGCCTGGACGCGGCGACCGCCGCCGCCGAGGACGGCCGTGAGCTGGAGGTCATCGACCTGCGCACGCTCGCCCCGCTGGACCTGGGCCAGGTGTACGAGTCGGTGCGCCGCACCGGTCGGGCCGTCGTGGTGCACGAGGCGCCGTCGAACATCGGCCTCGGAGCCGAGGTCGCGGCCCGGATCACCGAGGAGTGCTTCTACTCCCTGGAGTCGCCGGTGCTGCGGGTGACCGGCTACGACATCCCCTACCCGGCCTCCCGGGTGGAGGAGGAGTACCTGCCCGACCTCGACCGGGTGCTCGACACCGTCGACCGCACCTTCGGCTGGTGAGTGAGATGTCACGAGTCAAGGAATTCAACCTGCCCGACCTGGGCGAGGGCCTGACCGAGGGAGAGATCCTCAGCTGGCTGGTCAAGGTCGGCGACACGATTGAGCTGAACCAGCCCATCGTCGAGGTGGAGACCGCCAAGGCGGCGGTCGAGATCCCGGCGAAGTGGGCCGGCCGGGTGCAGTCGATCTTCCAGGCGGAGGGCGCGACCGTCGAGGTCGGAACGCCGATCATCGCGATCGACACCGATCCGACCGCCGGCCCGCTGGAGACGCCGGAGCCGGCTGGCGACGCCGCGAAGGCATCGTCCACCGCGACGGGGGAGGCCGCCAAGGGCTCGGCCGAGTCCGGCCAGAACGGCGATGCCGCGTCCGGTGGGCGTACTCCGGTGCTGGTGGGCTACGGCCCGCGTACCACCGCCGCGAAGCGCCGCCCCCGCAAGGGTGCCGCTCCGGCCGCGCCAGCCCAGGCCGCTCCCGCACCGACCCAGCCGGCTCCCGCACCGACCCCGGCGGCTCCGCTACCGGCTCAGCCGGCTCCCGCGCCGGTGGCCGGCGGGCCAGGTACCGCCGGCAACGGCCACAGCGGTCCGGCCGGTGGTGCTCGGGTGCTGGCCAAGCCCCCGGTACGCAAGCTCGCGAAGGATCTCGGGGTTGACCTGTCCACCCTGACCGGGTCGGGTCCACTCGGCTCGATCAGCCGGGAGGACGTACGGCAGGCGGCGAGCGGTACCCCGGCGGCGGCGCAACCGCTGACGGCGGCCGCGGCGGTCGGTAGGCCGGCGGCGAACGTCGGGGTGCACCGCGAGCAGCGGATCTCGGTCAAGGGGGTCCGGAAGCTGACCGCGGAGAACATGTCCCGCTCGGCGTTCACCGCGCCGCACGTGACGGAGTTCCTGACCGTCGACATGACCCGGGCGATGAAGGCCCTGGAGCGGCTCCGCCAGCGACGGGAGTGGCGGGATGTCCGGGTCTCCCCGCTGCTGCTGGTCGCCAAGGCCGTGCTGTTGGCCGTCCGACGGCACCCGATGGTGAACTCGACCTGGGCGGGCGAGGAGATCGTCGTCAAGGACTACGTCAACCTCGGCATCGCGGCGGCGACCGAGCGTGGCCTGATCGTGCCGAACGTGAAGGACGCGGGGCGGCTCACCCTGCGGGAGCTGGCGGACTCGCTGACCGATCTCGTTCAGACCGCCAAGGCCGGAAAGACCTCACCGGCGGACATGTCCGGCGGCACGTTGACCATCACCAACGTGGGGGTCTTCGGCGTGGACACCGGTACCCCGATTCTGCCCCCGGGCGAGTCGGCGATCCTGGCCTTCGGCGCGGTCCGCAAGATGCCGTGGGTACACAAGGGCAAGGTCCGGCCCCGCCAGGTCACCACGCTGGGGCTCTCGTTCGACCACCGGATCATCGACGGGGAGCTCGGGTCACGCTTCCTGCGGGACATCGGCGACTTCCTGGCCGATCCGGAGGCGGCGCTGCTCGCCTGGACCTGACCGGTAGCGATCGGCTGATCCACTGACGGCCGGTGTGCCCGGGGTTGACGCCCCGGCACACCGGCCGTCGCCTTTGGCGAGACACCTTCGGTCAAACGGCCAGCTTGCCTTAGATCTTTCGGCTCGTGTCCCAGCTCACCTAAGAATCGTTGGCGATCTCGGACCCGGTTGCGCTTCAATTGGTGTCAGCAGGGGCTACCGACAACCGAATAGCCAGGAGTGAGACCCATGAGCATGATCGATCGATTCCGCAGCCGTCGCGACGCCAGCCGCCGCGCCCGTGCCATCGAGCGCGCGCTGCGTTCCGCCAATTCGCCGGCGGTCCGCGACGAGATCCTCACCATCGCGCAGCGTCAGATGTACTGACCCGCCCACGACATTTCTCGCCTCCTCACAGAAGGCCCGTCCGGCTCCGCCGGACGGGCCTTCGGCGTTCCACGGCGCACACCGTCGACCGGGTCCTGTGGCGGTTGACACCGGGATTTCGCCGTCACCCTTCGCCCGGTACGGTGGTGTCCGGTCGTCGCCCGATGCGGCAGGGCGGTTCCGGTATCGAAGCCAATCGAGACCGCCCGGCAACGCGGGGTAGCGGTCCGACGCTCCCGAAACCTCCCTTCAGGAGGACCGGATACGGTGCGGAGAGCGGCCGGGGCGCACGGTCCGGCGATGCCGGTTTTCCGTGCCGCGCACCGGCATCCGCGGCCGAAGCTGATGGAGGAGGCGCACGCATGACGTCCGAAGGCACGCACCACCCCGGCCAGCAGCCGGAAGAGGCGTCGCCGGGCGCTGTCGTACCGACGCCATACGGCGACCGGCCGGCGCAGCAGGACAACGGGTACGCCGCGGGGCAGCCGGATCTGGGCTGGGCGCCTCCGCCCCCAGCCCACCCGAGCCCGCCCGGGCCCGCCTGGGCAACCGAGGCACCGCCGGCCCCCACGTGGGGCACCGCTGCGCCGCCGGAACCACACGTGGCACCCGCTTCGGCGGGATGGGCCGCGGCCGCGGAGGCGCCACAGCCTGAGCTGGGACGCAGCGGCCCACCCGAGGCGACCTGGGCCCCGCCCCCGGCCGCCGAACCGACCTGGACGCAGCAGCCGCCCCCGGTCGTCCGGGCCACCGCGCAGGTGCCCCCGCCAGCGTCCAGCCAGTCCATGCCGGACGCACCCCCGGCGAGCGGCCGGGCGACGCCGAGTCCCGAGTGGAACGTCGGAGCCGGCCAACCGGACCCGGCACCTTCGGTCGGCTGGGCACCCGATGCAGCCGCTTGGGCACCCGGGAGTCCCGCCGTCGCCACCAGCAACGAGGGCGGCTGGCAGCCCGGGGAGCCGCCGTCGAGCTTCACCGGCACGGCTACGCCCGGCGAGCGTCCCGCACAGCCCTGGGTACCCGCGCCCCGCAGCGCGGCCGATGGGTTGAACATGCCCAGCGTCGAACCGTGGGCGCCGGAGGAGGCCTGGGGGAACGCCGAACGTTCGGCCGCTGCCGGGCAGGAGCCGGCCGGCCCCGAGGAGCCGGCGGTCTACCAGCCAACACCGGGCCCCGGCATCTCTCCCGCCAATGCGGTCCCGCTCCCGCCGCAGGAGCAGCGGATACCCGGCGCCAGCCTGGCGGCCAGCCCACCGGCGGACTTCGCCGCGCCACCACCACCAGCCGCTGTTCCACCACCGGCCGCTGTTCCACCACCGGCCGACTTCCCCGCGCCAGCCGACTTCCCCGCGCCGGCGGACTTCGCCGCGCCACCACCACCGGCCGACTTCCCCGCGCCAGCCGACTTCCCCGCACCGCCGGGCGCCCCGGAACCTGCCCGCCCCGACCCTGGATTCGAGGCAGACCAGCACGGATGGCCCCCGCCGAGTGGGCCGGGCGAGCCCTCGGCGGTGCCCGCGCCGCGTACGTCCCCGGAGTCAGCCGAACAGCCCGCACCCCCGGCAGTGTCCGGCGGTGTTTCGGCCAGCGCCGCTGTGCCGCTGGGCAGCCGGGTGACGCCCCCGGCCGACCCGGCCCAGGTAACCCCCACGCCAGCGCCACAGCCACGCGTGTACGGCCGGCCCGCGCCGCCGGAGCCAGCCGAGACCGAGGGCTACCAGGCCGACCCGCAACGATTCGCTCCGGCGGGTCTGCCGGACGACGGCCAGGACACCGGGCTCGACGCCAACCGTGGCTTCGGCCCAGCCAACGGACCCCGCCCGGACGGCGGCTTCGGCCCAGACGGTGGCTTCGGTCGCGGCAGCGAGGAACGCCCCACCGGCTACGCGCCCGTCGTGCCAGCCCCCGCGGCGCCCATCCCGCCGAGCATCCCCGCCTTCACCGACGCCCCGGCCAGCGACCGACCGGTCAATGGCACCCGGCCACACCCGGGCGAAGAACGCCCCGCCGACCGGTTCGGCGAACCGGTGACGGGTGCCGCCAACGTCAACAGCACCACCGCCTTCCCCCCGCAACCCGAGTCGGCGTTCCCCCCACCGTCGCAGTCCCCGACCCCGGCCTGGGACCAGGCCCAACCCCCAGCCCCGGCCTGGGACCAGGCCCAACCGCCAACCCCAGCCTGGGACCAGGCCCAGCCGACGGCGCAGCCCTCAACCCCGCCCTGGGACCAGAACGGCTCGACCAGTTCGGACGCGGACCAGAACCGCTTCGACGCGTTCCAGCCGATCGCCGAGCCGGCCGCCGACGCGCCTGTCCCAAAGGTCCGTAACGGCCGGGTGCTGGCCGCGGTGCTTGTCGCCGCGGTGCTGATCCTGACCATACCGATGGGCCTTCTCCTGCTACTCGGCAAGATCGGCGGCAGCGATTCGGCACAGGGCTTCAACCCAGCGGTCGGAAGCTGCGTCAAGCAGTCGGGGGAAGCGGCGGTGGCGGTGGATTGCGGTGACGCCGAGGCACACACCGTGGTGTCGAAAGTGAACTCCGAAGAGGAGTGCACCAACCCGAAGCCGAACGTGACGCTCCCGGGCTCCGGCAGCAACCGGGTGCTCTGCCTCGAACCAGCCAGCTGACCTGTCCGGCGCGACGGTGGGGCCACACTCATCTGTGGTCCCACCGTCGTCCCGCCACAGCGCCGACGACGGAATGGTCAGTCAGCTGGCGATACCCATACTGCAGCAGGAGATATCCGACTTCTCGTCATGAGATGCCACGGATGATGATGTCGAGTCCCGCTTCGAAGCCGCTGGACGTCGTCTGCTCGTCCTTCAGCGCATCGTGAACCTGACACATCGTGGGCACCTGGTCGGGGTCCATGGCCGCCAGACGTTCGCCCATCGAGCCGACGCCAGCTGACTGTGATGTCGTGCCCTCGGCAAGGGCGAGGGTGTACCCGTTGACGAAGTCGATCAGCGTGTTTGCGCTGTCCACCACCGCACGGGCCCCGAGGCCGGCGCTGTCCAGGGCGGCGTACAGCGGCTCGCTGACCAGGATTGCGGCCTCGGAGACGGCAGCGGCGTCCGTGACGATCTGGAGCACGAGGTTGGGGTGGGCCAGGGCCAGGGCCCGGTAGGCCCGAGCCCACGCGCGGACCTGCACCGGCCAGGAGCCGCCAGGTGCGGGCAGCGCCATCTCGGAGAAGACCGTCTGCACTAGGCCGGAGACGAGCGCCGCCTTGTTGGGTACGTGGTGATAGATCGACATCGGGTCGACCTTGAGCGCGGCGGCCAGCCGGCGCATGCTCAGCGCTTCGATGCCCTGCTCGTCGACGAGAGCCAGGGCGGCGGTCAGGATCGCCTGCCGGGTCAGGGGCGACTCGCTCACTCGCGGCCGGCCCGGGCCACGACGCCTGGTCGTGTCGGTCACATCTTCTGGCACACACCAATACTACAGCGTAGGGTTCAATTAATCCTACGGCGTAGAGAAATGGAGTTGGGCATGGTGGAACGGCGGGCCGCCTGGACGGTGATCGCGCTGTGTGCGGCGCAGTTCATGCTGATCCTCGACGTAGTGATCATCAATGTGGCCATCCCCTCGATCCGGCAAGACCTCGGCCTGCTCGACAGCCGCATCCAGCTGACCGCGACGGCGTACACCATCACGTTCGGTAGCTTGTTGATCATCAGTGGCCGAGTTGGTGATCTCCTCGGCCGCAAGAGGCTCCTGCTGACCGGCCTCACCTTCTTCGTCGCGGCATCGCTCGGCGCTGGTGCCGCCCAAGTCGATTGGCATCTGTTCGTCTCCCGGGGCCTGCAAGGCGTCGGCGCGGCGATGGTTTCCGCGAACGCGTTGGCCGCCATCACCGCGAGCCTCGCCGAAGGTCCGGCCCGTAACTGGGCGCTTGGGCTGTGGGCGGCCGTCAGCTCAGCCGGTGCCATCGCCGGCCAACTCGTCGGCGGTGCGATCACCGAGTTTCTCGGTTGGCGCTGGATCTTCTTCATCAACATCCCGGTCGGCTTGGCGGTCGTAGCCGTGCTCGCGCTACTCCTTCGCGATACCCCTGCCACCCACCGACCCCGAATCAACCTGGCCGGCGCGTTCCTGCTGGCTGGGGGTCTGGCCAGCGGCATCATGGCGTTGACCTGGCTGGCTGAGGACGGCGGCCGGGACCGGTCGCTCGCCGCGGCCATCACGGCGTTCGTGTTGCTCGCAAGCTTCGCCCTCGTGGAACGCAGCGAGTCGACACCGGTCCTGCGGTACGCGCTGCTGCGCCTGCCCGGAGTACGGGCAGCCAACGCCACGCTGCTGCTCAACGCCGGCGCGCTCGGCGCGACCCTCTTCTTCCTGACGCTCTACCTCCAGATCGTCCTCGGCTACTCGCCGCTGGCCGTGGGTGTCGCATTCGCACCGATCACCCTGCTCATCATGCTGCTGTCACCGCGCGCTGCGAAACTCGTCACCCGATTCGGCGCCCGGCGGGTACTGGTCAGCGGATTGACAGTCCTCGCCGCCGGCGCGTTCCTGCTCGCCCGGCTACCCGTCCACGGCGACTACTGGACCGACGTCCTGCCCGGCATGCTTCTGCTCGCGATCGGTAGTGGTCTGACCTACGCCCCGACATACATCGCCGCCTCCAGCGGTGTGACGGCGGAGGACCAGGGCGCGGCATCAGGGCTGATCAACTCGGCGCAGGAGATAGGTGCCGCGGTGTGCCTCGCGATGCTCGCGCTCATCGCCACCACGGCCGCCGGACCCGGCGGCAGTGCGACCAGCCTCGCCGAGGGGTACCGCGCCGGTGTGCTCGCCGCAGCCGCGTTGTTCGCCGTCGGAGCGACGATCGCCGTCACCGTGCCACGCCGGCTCGGTCAGGCAACCGAAGCCGAGAAGGTCGCGAGCTGATCGACCTCGGGAGACATCGGGAAGTCAATCCACCGGCGCTGATTCTGATCATCACTACTGACGAAATCCGGTGTTCTTCCGGGTAACGGGTCACTCGCCAACGCCCGTCGTCACCACCGTGACACGATCCTTCCGACATATAGGTTGACAAGGGAGAAATAGTGACAGACAAGCCATTGACGGGACAGGTTGCCCTCGTGAGCGGAGCCACCCGTGGCGGAGGCCGGGGAATCGCCGTCCAGCTCGGCGCCGCCGGAGCGACCGTCTACGTGACCGGGCGCAGCACGACGACCTCGAGATCGCCGATGAACCGCCCCGAGACCACCGAGCAGACCGCCGACCTCGTCACCGCCGCCGGCGGTCACGGTATCGCGGCTCCCACCGATCACCTGGATGTCGCTCAGGTCCGCGACCTGGTGGCGAGGATCGACCGGGAACAGCAGGGCAGGCTCGACATTCTGGTGAACAACGTCTGGGGTGGCGATCCGCTGACGGTGTGGGACAAGCCACTGTGGGAGCAACCACTCGACGATGGCCTGCTGCTACAGCGACAGGCGGTGCACACGCACATCATCACCAGCTGGCACGCCCTGCCGCTCCTGGTGGCCCGTCGCCGTGGCCTGGTCGTGGAAGTCACCGACGGTACGGCCGACCAGGGCTACCGGGGAACCTTCTTCTACGATCTGGCCAAATCCGGGGTGATCCGAGCAGCCCAGGCGCAGGCGGGCGACCTGCGACCGCACGGCGTCACCGCGGTCGCTCTCACGCCCGGGTTCCTGCGGTCGGAGGCGATGCTCGACCACTTCGGCGTGACCGAGGACACCTGGCGGGACGCCATCACCGCCGACCCCTACTTCGCGATGTCGGAGAGCCCTGCCTACCTCGGCCGCGCAGTGGCCGCACTCGCCGCCGACCCGGACGTCAGCCGTTGGAACGGACAGTCACTGGCGACCTGGCAACTGGCCAAGGAGTACGGCTTCACCGACGCGGACGGGTCGCGGCCGGACTGGGGTGGCTACTTCGGTGCGACCCAGCAAGGAGGCGGCGACGACGTCAACCCCCAGGACTACCGATGACGCACATCGGCCGCACGCAGGAAGGGGAACGGACCGGAGCCACTGGATAGACGGTCAGATCATGGATCTAATTCGCCTGTGACCGCCTGCGCGTTGCCCTCGAAGGACATTCCGCGCTGCCGCCCGGCCACCCCACCTGGTCAGGCGGCAGCGCGGTGAAGGTCCATCACCTCAACTGCGGAAGTATCCGGGTGTTCCGTGAGCCGTTGGTGTGCCACGTGCTCCTCGTCGAGACCAACAACGGCCTCGTCCTCGTCGACACCGGCTACGGCCTCGACGACATTGCCGACCCCCGGCGACGCATCGGCCCGACACGGACCATCGTGCGGCCCGTGCTCGACCCGGACGAGACAGCCGCACGTCAGGTCGAACGCCTCGGGTTCCGACGTGACGACGTACGGCACATCGTCATCGCGCACTTCGACGCCGACCACATCGGCGGCCTCTCCGACTTTCCGCACGCGGCCGTGCACACCACCGCTGACGAGGTGCGTGGTGCCCGGAACCCGCCCACCTGGCGCGAGAGAAGTCGGTTTCGCCCTGCCCAGTGGCGGCACGGACCACGAATCATCGAACACGGCGCGGCGGGAGAGCCGTGGCGTGGCTTCGCGGCGGTGAAGCCACTGGACGAGATAGCGCCCGGGTTCGTCCTGATCCCGCTGCCCGGTCACACCCGCGGTCACGCCTGCGTGGCGGTCGACGCGGGCGATCACTGGCTGCTGCACGCCGGGGACGCCTTCTACCACCCTGGCAGCATCGGCGGCGGCAGTGTGCCGTTCGTCCTGCGGGCAATGGAGACCCTCGTCGCGTTCGACCGGGGAAGGGTGCGCGAGAACCATGCCCGCCTCGCGGCCGTACGGGCTCGCGCGGAACCGGACCTGACCCTGTTCTCCGCACACGACCCGGCCGCGTTTCGCCACCCTCAGCTCGGGCGGCTAGCCGAGGGCACGACGTGCAACCGCACGTGTGGGGCCTCGCACGTCGCCAGCAGGGCGCGCGCCTGCTCCCGCATCGTCGCCCGGCCGCCGACCGGCCGCCGGAGGGCGGTCTCGTCCACCACGGCCGCGAACTGCGGCGGGTCGTCCTTGGTGAGGATGGCCTGACGCGACAGCCGCGTGGCCACCAGCCGGTCGACGTCCGTGCGCCCCCGTAAACCCCCGATCGACAGCACCGCGCGAGCGTAAGCCTCGGTTTGCAGCAAGCCGGGCAAAACTAACGGCTGATATGACCGCAGCAACGTCGCCTCGCGTTCAAATTCCTGCCACGGTCGGAACCAAACTGGATTACGACGTCTCGAAGTGTCCGGCCATATGTCCTCCGTGTCCACTCCGAGAGCCTCCGCAGCCGCCGTGCGGTGCGCCGGGTGCGGAATGTGATCCTTCACGAGCCACCGGGTCGTTGTTTTCCGGTCGACCCCGACCCTTTCAGCGAGCGAATGAGCGGTGTGGGCAGCCTCGTTCATGGCCAGCCGAAGCGCCTCGTTCATGGCCCCTCCGGTAGGCATTTCGGATGTCTAGCGGCCATATATAGATGGGCTTTTGCTGTCCACTACTGACAGCAAAACTATTCCTACGGAACGGCGCGAGCCGGTGGAGGCCTGACCCGCCGGACACGCCGTCGGACCGCCCCACCAACACCGGCATTGGTGGGGGCGGTCCCGCCAACACCATCAAGGAGCCCACAATGCGAATCCGCTTGTTCAGCCGACACCGGCGAAACGACCAAACGCCCCTGCCGCACCGCACCAACGCACCGCACCGGGCCCAGCCAAGAAACCTGCCCACATGGATGACCCAACCAACCCTCGCCGACCCCCGACCCGACCGCGCCGGCTGGCTCACCCCCGCCCAACAATGGCGAGCCAACGGAGGCCACTGGTGAACCCACACCACCCACCCCCACCACGACTCGGACCCACCCCCAACACCCGCCACCACACCACCAACCGACCACCCCACACACCACGACGACCCCTATGGACCTGCCGCGCCTGCGCCCAACCATGGCCCTGCCCCGACGCCCGCCTCCACCTCACCGCCGAATACCACAACCGACAACCACACCTGTCCATCTACCTCGCCGGCCTCTACCACCTCAACCCCCACGACGGACCAACCCCCCGCCAGCTCTTCGACCGATTCATCGCCTGGGGACCGTTCCGACGAACACCCAGGGAGGCGCGGGAGTGAGGCCGCGATTCAGTGCGTCGCAACCGGGGACGCTCCGCGGCGAACCGGGCGAGCGCGTCGCCCGGCCACGCCGAACTGCGCGATTCCGGACCTCGGCTGACGATCTCCGATCAGCTCCGGTATTCACCCAAGGAACGCTAGTACGGCAGCCGCCATTCGTGATCATGGCTGGAGTTCGAGGGTGAGTCGCCGGGCGTAGTGGGCTCGTCTGGCTCGTGCCTGGTGGTGGCGTCGCCATCGTGACCAGCGCAGGTGGTAGGCGATGCTGCGCGTCGGCCGGATCAGTAGGACGTTGATCAGGCGGCGGATTTCGTTGACGGTCAGGTCGATCATGTCGGGTTGAGCGGGACGGTCTGCTGATCGGGCGTCGGCGGCGCAGATCGCGAGGACCGCGAGGGCTGCCAGGGCGAGGGTGGTGAACCGGTGCCAGGACGTCCAGCGGCGGACCTGGTGCTGGTCAAGCCCAACCTGTCCCTTTCCGGCCTGGAAACTCTCTTCCACGATCCATCTGATTCCGGCCACGCGGACCAGTTGGGCGAGTGTGACCGGGCCCGGCGCCCAGCAGCGGTAGAACGCCAGCTCACCAGTCGTATGGTTACGGCGGATCAGCAGACTGTGCCGGCCGTCGTCGTCGGGATCACCGTCTACGCCGACGTCGGCGAGCCAGGCCCAGTCGTAGAACCGTGGTCCTTTCGAGCCGTCGCCGGTGCTGCGCCGGGTCCACGCGGTGGCGGGCAGATCGGCGGCCAGCCGGTCAGCGCGGCAGCGGATCTTCCCGTTGTCGATCGGCACGAGGTGATCGCAGGAGACCGCCAGGACGTAACCGAGACGCAGTCTGCGCAGTTCACCGCGCAGTCGGGTGTTGTTGCCGTAGGCCTCGTCCGCGGCGACCCACCGGGCCGGGACCAGGGCTTTCACGGCGGCGGTGATCATGTCGTCGGCGAGGTCGGATCGGGTGGCGAACCCGATCGTGTCCGGGACGCCAGCCTGTTCGCACCGGTCACGGTCGTCGGTCCAGGACTTCGGCAGGTAGACCCTGCGGTCGATCAGGGCGTGGCCGTGCCTGCTCGCATAGGCCAGGAACACGCCGACCTGCGCGTTCTCGATGCGACCAGCGGTGCCGGTGTACTGCCGCTGGACACCGACCGAGTGCACGCCCTTCTTCAGGTCGCCGGTCTCGTCGACCACGAGGACACCGTCGGGGTCACCGAGCCGGTCGACGACGACCTCGCGCACGTCGTCACGCACCACGTCGGCGTCCCACTTGGCTCGGTAGAGCAGCCGTTGCATCGCATCCGGCCGGGTATGTCCGGCCTGCTCAGCGACCTGCCAGCAGGTTTTGATCTCCAGGTCGCTGAGCAGGCCGGTGACGAAGTCGGCAGCCGCCCGGCGAGGCTCGACCCGGCCGAACCGGCCGGCGAACGAGTCGATGACCAGGTCGATGGTGCGTCGCCACCGGGCAGGATCTACGCTGTGGCTCTCGGCCACCGCAAGGTCTGATGTTGTGTCCACAACACACAGACGATCATGCGGTG
>NZ_JABZED010000069.1:0-13878 GCF_013416675.1 Salinispora sp. H7-4 | reverse complement strand
GCCAACCCGTCATGCGCTCCCTCATCGCTTACGACCACTGATCCCTCGGAATAGATCGTCTAGGGTTCGGTGGGTGGGGGGACCGGAGCTCGCACTCACCGCCAGCCGACGGCCGGCCGCGCTCGACGCCCGCCGGGGCATCGTGCGGCTGCACCCGGAGGTGCTCACCGCGCTCGGAATCCGCCCCGGCGACCCGGTCCGGCTGGCCGGTCGGCGGGTCACCGCCGCCCGGGCCGCGGCGAGTGAGCCGGAGGCCACCCCCGGGTTGCTGTACGCCGATGACCTGACCCTGGGCAACCTCGGCCTGCGCGACGGCGGCGAGGTCACCGTCGGCCCGACCCCGGTCACCGCCGCCGCCCGGGTGGTGCTCACCGGCGCACCACAGGTGGTCGCGGCCATCTCCCCGGAACTGCTCCGGCTCGCACTACTCGGCAAGGTGGTCACCGCCGGCGACGACGTCTCGCTGCTGCCGCAGGAGCTGCCGCCCCCGGCGGCGACGCCTGGAGGGGCGCTGCCCACGGCGCTGCCCGGCCCGGCGTTACGTGGCCTCCTGACGGCGGCCCGGCAGAGCCTGGCCAACCGGGTCGGCTACGCCTGGACCAGCGCGCTGCTCACCGTCACCGCCGCCACACCGGCGTCAGCGGCGCTGGTCACGATGGAGACCGCCGTCGGGTGGGAGCACGGTCCCGCCACCCACGACCCCGCGACCCCGGCCGCCCAGGGCCTGGTGGCTTCCCCGGCACTCTCCCCTGCCGAGGGTTCACCCCTGCCCCGGGCCGCCGCGCCCACCGGGGCGCGGGAGACCGAGCCGGCGGAGACGACCGACCCGGGGCCCGCGGTGGAGGAGTTGCCCGGGCTGCACGCCCAGGCCGAGGAGCTGACCGAGCTGCTCGACCTCGGCTTCCACCACGGTGCGGTGCTGCGCCGACTCGGCACCACGGTGTCGCTCGGCGTACTCCTGGACGGCCCGGCCGGGTCCGGCAAGTCCGCGCTCGTGCGCGCGGTCGCCGCCCGGGTCGGTGCGCGGGTTCGGCCACTCTGGGGGCCGGAGCTCGCCGCGTTGACCAACCCGGCCGCCGCCGAGCGGCTGCGGACCGCCGCCGCCGCGGTACGCGTCAACGGACCGGCCGTCCTGCTGATCACCGACGTGGAGGCGCTGGCCCCGGCCACCGCGCCCGGCCCGGTGGCCACCGTCTTCCGTCAGGTGGTGGCCGAGACCGTCGCGGCCGGGGCCGCCGTCGTCTGCACCACCAGCCGCCTTGACGCCGTGGACCCCGCCCTCCGTACCCCGGACCTACTCCCGCTGCGGGTCAGCGTCCCGCTGCCGGACGCCGCCGGGCGCCGGGAGCAGCTCGGGGTGCTGACCCGACCGGTGCCGCTGGCCGAGGACGTACGGCTGGACGAGGTCGCGGCGCGGACGCCCGGTTTCGTCGCCGCCGACCTGGCCGCGCTGGTCCGCGAGGCGGGGGTTCGGGCCGCCCTGCGGCAGAAGACGGTGGAGCAGCCCCGCATGACGATGGCCGACCTGCACGCGGCGCTGGCGGTGGTCCGCCCGACCACGATGGCCGCGTCGAACCTGGAATTGGCGGCGGTGACCCTTGACGACGTGGGGGACCTCGCCGAGGTCAAGCAGACCCTGACCGAGTCGGTGTTGTGGCCCCTCACCTATCCGGACACCTTCACGCGGCTGGGGGTGCAGCCGCCCCGCGGGGTCCTGCTCTACGGCCCGCCCGGCTGCGGCAAGACGTACCTGGTGACCGCGTTGGCCGGTTCCGGCCGGGCGAATGTGCTCTCGGTGAAGGGCGCCGAGCTGCTGTCGAAGTGGGTGGGCGAGAGCGAGCGCGCGGTGCGCGAGCTGTTCCGCCGGGCCCGCGAGGCCGCGCCGACGCTGGTCTTCCTGGACGAGGTGGACGCGCTGGCGCCGGTACGCGGTCAGGCCACCGACGGCGGTACGGCGGACCGGGTGGTGGCCGCCCTCCTCACCGAACTGGACGGCGTGGAGTCCTTACGCAACGTGGTTGTGGTCGGCGCGACCAACCGGCCGGACCTGGTCGACCCGGCTCTCCTGCGCCCCGGCCGGATGGAACGGCTGGTCTATGTCCCGCCGCCGGACGAGGCGGGCCGCGCGGAGATCCTGCGGGCGGCGTCACGCACCGTGCCGCTCGCGCCGGAGGTGGATCTCGCCGCGCTCGCCGGTGACCTGGACGGCTTCTCCGCCGCGGACTGCGCGGCCCTGGTCCGGGAGGCGGCGCTCGCCGCGATGCGCGAATCCCTCGCCGCGGCGACGGTGACCACCGCCCACGTCGCGGTCGCCCGCACCCGCGTACGCCCCTCCCTGGACCCGGCCCAGGTCACCTGGCTGGCCGAGTACGCGAAGAAACGTCAGTGATCCTTCGGCGTAACGTCCAGCGACAGCTCGGCGTGGACCTGGCCGTTCGCTTCGCGCAGCCGCGCGCCGCAGTTGGTGAGCACGGAGAGCGCACCCCGGTTGTCGGGGGTGGTCGCCGCGACCACCCGGCGCATGCCGGCCGCGGCGGCCTTGTGGAGTAGTTCCCGGAGCGCGGCCGCTCCGATCCCCCGGCCCCGCGCCGAACGCCCCAGCCACAGCCCGGTTTCGACCGCCTCCGGCTCGGCGCAGCGGGTCATCCGGATCACCCCGACGACCTCGCCGGCGGCCAGGACGGCGTACATCCGGGTGCGGGTCGGGCCCGGCAACCCGGCGAAGCTGGCCCGGTGGAACTCGCGGAACGCCTCCCGCCGGGCCTGCGACCAGCCGGCCGGGGCTTCGACCGGCGGCATGACATCGGTCGGATCCGCCTCAGCAGCAGCTACGGAGAGCAACGATTCGAGGTTGCGTTCACTAACCGGCTCCAACCGCACGTCACCCGCCACGTCCGGCAGTCTGCCGGGCTCATCGGCGAGCGTCCAGCTAAAACGGGGCGGACTGGCGATCCGGACGACGAGATCAGCCAGTTGGCCCTACCCGAATCCTCCTCACTCTCCGTCGCAGAATTCCCCGTCCCGCGCCACGGCGGCAGGTAGCGTCAGCACTGGGTGGCCCACCGGGCTTTCCGTGGCACGAGCCGACCTTTGCGACAGGGGGATCGCGGATGTTGCAGCGCCTACACGAGACCGGACTCCGAGCCGAGCACGCCTACCTCGCGGGTTTCATAAGCATTGGCCTGTCGTTTGGCAGTTGGTTCCTCTCGAAGCATCTGGAGCGGGCGGGCATGGCCCGCGCCGACCGCTGGGGGATCTTCATCGGCGAGTGGGCTCCGACCTTCTTCGCCATCGGCAACGGCCTGCGCATGCACGAAAAGCGCTGATCCGACCGCTGGGGTCGGGCGTTACCGGCCCCTCAGCGACGTCGGTCTCGGGCTCGGGCCGAGCGCAGGCGACGCAGCCGCCCCACCAGGAGCGGCTCGGCAGCCAGGGCCGCCGGGTTGTCCAGCAACCCGTTCAACAGCTGGTAGTAGCGGGTGGCGGTACAGCCGAACCGGTCCCGGATGGCCTGCTCCTTGGCGCCCGGATGCCGCCACCACTGCTGCTCGAAGTCGAGGATGTCCCGCTCCCGCCCGGTCAGTCCGACGGTCGATCCGACGTCCGGCTCAGGATCGGCGGACGCGACGGCCTCCACCTCGGGCACCGGCCGGGGCGGTGGTACGACGGAGCGCCCGCGCCCATCGCCAGGTCGCCCGTCACCGGAGGGTTCGGCGGCGGTCGGGGCGGTGTCGGGCGGCATGACCCTCCTCGCGGGGGCGGTCGGCTCGGTACGGCCGACCCGGGATGCCTCAGCCTAGTGCGCCGCTTGACCAGCCGCACGAGACGGCTGGCCAAGCGGCGAGGCGACGTCAGGAGATGTCTCGCCGACGTATCGCCCAGCACGCACTGCCGAGGACGAGCACCAGCCCCGCCACGAGCAGCCCGGACGAGTGCTGCCAGGTGAGGGTCAGGGTCTCCGGTTCGCATTGACCGAAGGGGTTGACGTTGCACGTCTGAAAGTCCCGAAGGACGACCTCCTTCTGCATCCAGGCGAGCACGTAGGTGGGGAGCAGCCATGCCTGGATGAACTTCGCTCCGGTCAGGCCGAGCAGCACTCCAAGACCGAACTGCCCGACCACCACCACCCCGACCGCGCCGCCCAGCGCCATCGCGGTGTGCCGGCCGAGTGAGGCCAGCCCGAAGCCGAGAACGGCGGCGACCAGGGCGAGCACCACGCCACGCAGGCCGGTCAGGGCGAAGGACTGCCAGGCACCGGCGGTCATCCCTTCGGTGCTGCCACGCGTGGTGGCGATCAGCCAGAAGCTGCCGAACCAGAGCACCGTCGTGGTCACCGCCAACGCCAACAGCCCGGTGAGCAGGGCGGCCAGCTTGGTGAGCAGGACCGTCACCCGCTTCGGCCGCCACAACAGCATGGTCATCATGCCGCCGGTGTTCCACTCGGCACCCACGAAGGAGGAGCCGACCACGAAACCGACCAGGGCCAGGATCCCCGCGACCGCGGTCAACGTCTGGCCGAAGCTGACCCGAAAGTCGAAGGTGGCCGGTAGGTACAGTTCCGCCGGGAAGGCGTCCGGGGGCGGGGGCGAGATCTGGGAGCAGGGGGGGAAGCGATCCGACTGGTCGCCCCGGGCCGCCGCCTGCTCGCACTCGGCCCGAAACTCTTCGGTCTGCTTCACCTGCTGCTGCCAGTACTGCTCGGCGGCCACCTCGGCCTTGGCCCAGGCCGCGTCGTCGATCTTCTGGTTCGACAGGAAGACCCCGACGGCCACGGTTGCCAACACCGCCAGGCCCAGCACGGTCGCCCAGCGGGTGAGGCGCCGCAGCACCAGCCGGCGTAGTTCCGCACGATAGAGACTCACGCGCCCCACCCTCCTGCGCTGCGCTGACCCACCGTGGCAGGCCGCGCCGACTGGTCGACCTGCCGGCTCTGGCCGGGGGCCGGCGCGGTGGCGGTCAGTTCGAGGAAGACACTCTCCAGGTCGGCGTCGACCCAGACCAACTCGCTGACGTACAGGCCCTGACCGGCCAGGAGGCGGGTCACCATGGCGGCTTCCTCCACCCCGGCGAGCAGCAGGTGATCCGGTTCCCGGGTGACCCGGAACCCGGCCCGGGTCAGCGCCTCGCTCGCCTCCGGCAGGTCGGCCACCGCTTCCAGGCGTACCCGGACGATGCCGGCCGAATGGGTCGCCAGCACCTTCTCCACCGGGCCGAACGCGACCCGGCGACCCAACGAGATGATCGTGACCGAGTCACAGATCAGTTGGATCTCGGCGAGGATGTGGCTGGACAGCAGCACTGTGGTGCCCGCTTCGGCCAGGTTCCGCATCAACGCCCGCATCTCCCGGATGCCACCCGGGTCCAGCCCGTTGGCGGGCTCATCCAGGATCAACAGTCGCGGCTCCTTCAGCAGGGCGGAGGCGACGGCCAGCCGCTGCTTCATGCCGAGCGAGTAGGTCTTCACCCGCTCCCGGGACCGGTCTCGCAGCCCCACCAACTCCAGCACCTCGTCGATCCGGGTGGAGCGGACCTCGCCCGCGGTGGCCAGCAGGGACAGGGTGTCCCGGGCAGTGAAGTGTGGGAAGAACTGTGGGCTCTCCACGATCGCGCCGACCTGACCGGCGACCGCGGACAGGTCGGCCGGGACGTCGTGGCCGAGCAGTCTCATCCGGCCGCCATCGGGCCGGATGAGACCGAGCAGCGTACGAAGGGTGGTCGTCTTACCCGACCCGTTCGGGCCGAGGAAGCCGTGCACCTGGCCCGCCTCCACCCGCATGTCGAAGCCGTCGAGCGCGTTGCGGATGCCGCGTCTTCGGCTGCGGTAGGACTTTTGCAGACCTTCTATTTCCAGGACAGCAGTCACGCTGCACCTCCCCCGTTGGCGGCACTCACCACACAATACGCGGTACTACCGTTTGCGCAATACCCAATCCGCGCATCGCGTCGGAAAGCGACGATAGGAGGTGTGGTCGTGTGATTCAGGCGCAGACCACCCGCACGCCGGCCGCGCGGAAGGCAGCGACCACCTCGGGTGCCGCACCGGAGTCCGTGACCAGGGCCTCCATCCGGTCCACCGGACAGATCCGGGCAAAGGCGTGGCCACCCAGCTTGGAGGAGTCGGCGATCACCACCACCCGCTTCGCCCGCGCCACCATCAGGCTGTTCATCGCCGCTTCCCCCTCGTGGTGGGCGGCGGCACCGAGCTGGGGGTCAACCGCGTCCACCCCGAGCAGGGCCACATCCAGGGTGACCTCCCGCAGCAGGGCCCCGCCCAGCGGGCCGACCAGCTCGAATGACTTGGGTCGCACCACCCCACCGGCCACCACGACCTTCATCCGGGACCGGACCAGCAGCTCGTTGGCGATGTTGAGGGCGTTGGTGACCACGGTGAGCTGGGCGCCCTCGGCGCTGGTGTTTAGATCCGGCCGTACGGCCAGCGCTCGCGCCACCTCGGTGCTGGTGGTGCCGCCGTTGAGGCCGACCACTGTGCCCGGGGTCACCAGCGCCGCGGCTGCCGCGCCGATCCGCTGCTTCTCGGCCGAGTGCTTCGCGGACTTGTACCGCAGCGGCAGGTCGTACGAGACGCCGTTGGCGACCGCCCCACCCCGGGTACGGGTGATCATCTGCTGCTGGGCGAGCTGGTCGAAGTCCCGACGGATGGTGGCCTGCGAGACGGCCAGGCGTTCGGCGGCTCCCTCGACACTGACCCGACCGCTGTCGGTCAGCATCTCGAGCAGGGCGTTCCATCTCGCGTACCGGTCCACCCCGAACCCTCCAGCGGCTGCACGATTGGTGATTGTGCGTGCACACTAGTGCGCGAAACTAGGTAAAGGCAACGCCGGTTCTGCTCGATCCCCGGCCTGGTTGCCACTACCACCCAAATCGGCGCACAATAGCGCGCGAAAGCCGGGCCTAACGAGCCAAATTGCGCACGCTCTGGAGAACCTGATGTCGTACGTCGACATGGAGATCGCGAGTCAACCGGACTGCTGGCGGACCGCGGCACGGCTGGCCACCTCGGTGGCCGACCAGCTGCCCCAACCCGGCGAGCGAGTCGCCGTCGTGGGATGCGGCACCTCCTGGTTCATGGCGATGGCCTACGCCGCCCGCCGCGAGCACGCCGGCCACGGCGAGACCGACGCCTTCCAGGCCAGCGAATTTCCCACCGGGCGCCGCTACGACCGACTGATCGCGATCACCCGCTCCGGCACCACCACCGAGGTGACCGAGCTGCTCGCCGCGCTCCGCGGAGTGCTGCCCACCACCGTCCTGGCCGGTGACCCCGCCGCCCTCGCCGCCGACCTGGCCGACGCCACCGTGCCGTTGGCCTTCGCCGACGAACGCGCGGTGGTGCAGACCCGATTCGCGACGACCGCGCTGGCCCTGCTCCGCGCCCACCTGGGCGACAACATCACCGCGCTCTCCGCCGACGCCGAGGTGGCGGTACGCGCCCCCCTACCGATCGACCCCGCCCAGATCGAACAGGTCACCTTCCTCGGCCGGGGGTGGACCGTCGGGTTGGCCCACGAGGCGGCGCTGAAGTGCCGCGAGGCCGCCACCTTCTGGGCCGAGGCGTACCCGGCCATGGACTACCGGCACGGCCCGATCTCCGTCGCCGCACCGGGCCGACTGGTCTGGGCCTTCGGTGACCTGCCCGAGGGGCTTGCCGAGGACGTGGCGGCCACCGGTGCCGCCTTCGTGCACAGCCGCACCCACGGGTGCCGCAGCGTGATCGGAAACTGGGCCGCCGGTCGTACCCCGATGGACCCGATGGCCGACCTGATCCTGGCGCAGCGCTTCGCCGTCACGCTCGCCACCAGCCGCGGCCTCGACCCCGACGCACCGCGGCACCTCGCCCGCTCCGTGGTGCTGGCATGAGCAGCGGGAAACTGAACGCTCCGGACGGCGCACCCGACCGGCAGCAGGTCGTGGTCGCGATCGACGTCGGCGGCAGCGGCATGAAGTGCGCCCTGGTCCACCGGGACGGCACCGTCGCGCGCACCGAACACCACCCGACCCAGGCCGCCCGCGGTCCGGCGGCCGTGATCGACACCATCCTCGACGTGGCCGACGGCCTGGCGGACACGGCCCGCCGGGAAGGGCTCACTCCGGTGGCGCTCGGCCTCGCCGTCCCCGGCGTCATCGACGAAGCGGCGGGGGTGGCGATCTGGTCGTCCAACATCGGCTTCCGCGACGTGCCGCTGCGAGCCCTGGCCACGGCCCGGCTCGGGATGCCGGCGGTGCTCGGCCATGACGTCCGCGTCGGCGGCATCGCCGAAGCACGCCTCGGCGCCGGTCAGAACGACCGACACGTCCTCTTCGTCGCCATCGGCACCGGCATCGCCGCCGCCCATGTGATCGACGGAACGGCCGCCGTCGGCGCGCACGGCGCTGCCGGGGAGCTCGGCCACATCCTGGTCCGCCCCGGTGGGCCGCGCTGCGGCTGCGGGCAGGCCGGCTGTCTGGAGGCGATCGCGTCCGCCTCGGCGGTCGCCCGCCGCTACACGGAGCTGACCGGCAGCACACCCGGGCCGAGCGCGGCCGAGGTGGCCGCCCGCGCCGCCGCCGGCGATCGGCTGGCCCAGCAGGTCTGGGCGGAGGCGGTCGCGGCCCTCGCCGACGGCCTCGCCACCGGCCAGGCGCTCTTCGACGTGGAGACGGTCGTGCTCGGCGGCGGGCTGGCCCGGGCCGGCGCCCAGCTGTTCGACCCGCTGCGGGCCGCGCTACACGACCGGATGACCTTCCACCGCGAGCCACGGCTGGTCCCGGCGGCCCTCGGCGCCGAGGCGGGCTGCATCGGCGCCGCCCTGCTCGCCCTCGACAGCCTGGAGAAGCGATGACGGTACGGGTGACCGGTAGGGTGGTGACCCCCGCCGGGGTGATCCGCCAGGGCTGCGTAGAGATCAGCAACGAGCAGATCACCGCGGTCGCCGAGTACCCGTCCGGGCGGGACGGGCACTGGATCCTCCCCGGGTTCGTGGACATCCACACCCACGGCGGCGGTGGACACACCTTCACCACCGGAGACGCCGACGAGGCCCGGGCCGCCGCCGGCTTCCACCTCCGGCACGGCACCACCACCCTGCTGGCCAGCCTGGTGAGTTCGCCGTTCGCGCTGATGCGCGCCGCCACCACCGCCTATCGGCCGCTGGTCGCCGAAGGGGTGCTCGCCGGGATTCACTTCGAGGGCCCGTACCTCTCCGCGGCCCGGTGCGGGGCGCAGAACCCGGCGCACCTGCGCGACCCCTCCACCGCGGAACTGACCGAGCTGCTGGAGCTGGGCCGCGGGACGATCCGGATGGTCACCCTCGCCCCGGAGCGCGAGGGAGCGACCGCGGCGATCAAGCTACTCACCGCCCACGGCGTGGTCCCGGCGATCGGCCACACCGATGCCACGTACCAGCAGACCCAGGCCGCCATCGCCGCCGGCGCGAGCGTCGCCACCCACCTGTTCAACGGGATGCGCCCGGTGCACCACCGGGAGCCGGGACCGGTGATCGCCCTGCTGGAAGCCCCCACCGTGGTCTGCGAACTGGTCGCTGACGGAGTGCACCTGCACGACGGCATGCTCGCCTTCGCCACCACCACCGCCGGTGTGGAGCGGACCGCCCTGGTCACCGACGCGATGGCCGCCGCCGGTCAGCCCGACGGCGAGTACGAGCTCGGCGGACAGCGGGTCACCGTGACCGCCGGCGTGGCCCGGCTCGCCAGCGACGGGGCGGTCGCCGGCAGCACGCTGACGATGGATGCCGCCTTCCGGCACGCGGTCGGCACCGGCGTCGCCGTCCCGGAGGCCGCCCGGATGGTGGCCACCACGCCCGCCCGGGCGATCGGTCTCGGCGATCGGGTCGGCGCCCTCCAGCCCGGCCTCCGAGCGGACCTGGTGGTGCTCGACGACGACCTGAACGTGGTCCGGGTGATGCGCGCCGGCACCTGGCTGGACTGACCGGGCCGAACGGGCCGCGTCAGTACACGGCACGGCGGTACGCACCGCCGGTCAGCCCGGGGGCGGAATCTCCACCCCGAGCACCGCCTGCTCGTCGGGGCGGTGGGCCAGCACGTCCCCGAGGTACGACTGCACCGCCGGGCCCATGCCGACATCCCGACCGGCCCGCTGGGAGAGCAGCCACTTGTGCTCGATGATCTGCGCGAAGATCTCCTGCGGTTCCAGCTTGCGGCGCAGGTGCGCCGGCACGGCGCGGACCACCGGCTCGAAGACCTCGGTCAGCCAGCGGTGTGCCGCCTGCTGCTCATCGACCAGGTCGCTCTCGGCCCGGTAGGCGTCCAGGTCGTTGAGGAGCCGACGCGCCTGGTTCTCCTCCGCGTCCAGACCGGTCAGGCGAAGCAGCCGCCGGGTGTGGTAGCCGGCGTCCACCACCTTCGGCCGCACCAGATACCGCCCGTCGTCGATCGTCGACACGGCGATCTCGGCCACGTCGAAGCCCAACTCGTTGAGCCCGCGGATCCGGCCCTCGATGTCGTGCCGCGCCTCCCGCTCGATCTGCTGCTCATAGGTGATCTCATGCCACAGCCGCTCGTACCGCTGCACGACCTCCTCGCACACCGCCTCCGGGTCGATCGACTCGTGCAGCAGCCCGGCCGCCTGTAGATCCAACGCCTCCCCGAAGATGTTCACCCGGGCGATCTCCAGATCCTCACCGCGCTGCCCGTTCGACAACGAGCGGTGCAGCACCCCGGTCTCCGCGTCCACCAGATAGGCGGCGAACGCGCCCGCGTCCCGACGGAAGAGGGTGTTCGACAGCGAGCAGTCGCCCCAGAAGAAGCCGGTCAGGTGCATCCGGACCAGCAGCGCGGCCAACGCGTCGAGGAGTCGCTCCATCGTCTCGGGCCGCAGCGTGTGCGAGAAGAGCGCCCGGTAGGGCAGGGAGAACTGGAGGTGCCGGGTGATCAGCACCGGGTCCAGCGGTTCCCCGGCTTCGGTCTGCCGGTCGGCGACGATCGCCACCGCCTCCACCGTTGGGAAGTCGATCCGTTCCAGGGCCCGCAGCAGGTCGTACTCTCGCTCGGCCACCCGCTCACCGGTCTCCTTGACCGCGTACACGTAGCCGCCGAGCCGGACGAACCGGACAACATGTCGAGAGATGCCCTGTGGCAGCGCCACCAGGTGCTGCGCCGGCCACTCCACCAGCGGGGTCGACCAGGGCAGGTCGAGCAGCGCCGGGTCAACGAGAGCCGAGGTGATCCGCACGCACTCCAGTTTGCGCCCTCCCCTGCCGGAACGCCTCCCCGCGTGGTTTGGCACACAGCCACCCGGACCGGGCCGGGGGCCGAACGGGCCGGTAGCGTGGCCGAGATGCGGCAGGCAATGACCCCGTGGCGAGCGGTACGGCTCCGATCGGTCCGCCCGGCTGGCTGGTGGTTCGACGGGCTGCTCCTCGCCGGTCTGGTGGCCCTGACCGGCGCCCTCGCCGCCGGCTACCTCTTCGGCCTCGACCGGGCGGTGGCCGACTGGTCGGACGCGCACCGCCCGACCGCCGCGTACTGGGTCGCCTTCATCCTCAACCACCTCGGCCAGGGCGGCCCGCTGACCCTGGTCGCGGTCGGGCTCGGCGTTCTGCTCGCCGTACGACTGCGCTCCGCCCGCCCACTGCTGCCGCCGGTCGCCGGGTTCGTCCTGATCAACCTTGTGGTCGGCGGACTCAAGGTGGCGACGGCCCGGCCCGCGCCCAGCGCGAGTACGCGCGAACCCTTCCTCGCGCCGGAGCAGACCCTGCCGCTCTTCCAGCACGAGTTGGCGCTGCAGTTCACCCGCTCCTACCCGTCCGGGCATGTCGTCAACACCATCATCTGGTGGGGCGTGATCGTCCTGCTCCTCGCCCAGCTACTGCAGACGTACGGGCGCACGTTGCCACGCCGGCTCGCCATCGCGGTGCGGGTCGTCCCGCCCCTGGTGGTGTTCGCCACGACCCTGTACCTGGGCTGGCACTGGCTGACCGACTCGATCGCCGGGCTGCTGCTCGGCCTCCTGCTGGATCGGGTGCTGCACCGGGTGCCCTGGGATGACATTCCGCTGCCCCGAAGGATCGACCAGGACCGCCGGAGGCGGACCTCCGAGCGCACGAACTGATTCAGGACCCGCTGCCGCGTGGATCGTGTCGTATATGGGTGGGTTCGGCACCCAATTAGGTAAGCATCACTGATATCCGCGTGACGCCCCGTCTGGGGTGTGGTCGGGGGCATGGTGGTGGCGGAATCCCGGCCGGCGTCGGGGCGTTACACCATGCGTACGACCGAGGAAGCGACCCGTCCGTGTGGTGGGTGAGGCCCCGGAATGATGGCGGCCCGCCGGTCGTTACACATGGACCCGGCGCCCGCGTGTCCCACCGGACCGCGGTAGTCGAGGATCTTCTTTTCCTGTTCTGTTGAGCGCCGGACGGTGCTTGCACCCCTGCCACCTGCCCCCTTCGGGTGCGTGTGGGGTGTCGACCCCCGAATGGAGCATTCTCATGAACACGATTCTGCGTCGTAGTGTGCTGGCCGTGGCTGCGTCCGCGACTCTGGGCGGAGCGTTCGCGGTGACCGCCACGCCCGTAACCGCTGCTGGTAACCCGGACAAGGTGGCCGAGGCTTCGTCGTGGCTGCAGGAGGAACTTCTGAAGTTGCAGCCCGGCACGGCCGACGGCGGTGTCTTCACCGACAAGCCCGGCTATCACAACACCCGCACGGCCAACAGCCCCACCGACTACTCCGTCCTTGACGACAACGACCAGGGCGGACCCTCGGACAAGGCCGCTGCCTACGACTGGACCTTCTCGGAGGCCACCAACATCGCGGAGTATTCCAGCCGTCTGCTCGCCTCCGGCCAGGATCCCGATGATCCTCGACTGGACGGCTGGCGCGAGTTCTTCGGGCAGGCCGACAGTGACAACGAGGTGGAAGGCTGGGACTTCCGCAAGGACGAAGCCGCCTCTTCGGACCCGTCGCACCTCTGGCACATCCACCTGAGCGAGGACCGGGACAAGGTCACCAGCTTCGAGAACAAAGAGGCACTGCTCAGCGTTCTCCGGGGCGAGACCGTAGACCAGTGGCGGCTCAACAAGTGAGCCGACCGGGCCGCTGACCGCGCTGCCGAGCTGCCGAGCTGCCGAGCTGGTCAGCTGAACCACCAAGATCACGCCCCCACCAGGGGAGAGCACGCTGTTGGCCGGCACCGGATTCGGGTGCCGGCCAACAGCCGTATCTCGGGGTTTAGGAGACCGGGCCTTCCGCACACCGGAAGGCCCCGGCGGACGAGACATTTACCTGGCGCATCGACTAACATCGACCGACGCATCAACAAGATGCTCTATTTCTCCAACCGCCGACCCCGACTGCCGACCGCAGACCCGTATCAACCCCGTTTTGAACGGCCGCTACGACGCTGGCCTCACCCGCGCCGACCTGCGCAGCGCCAACCTCACCGACGCAGCCTGCGGCCGGCTGGAGTCGTTGTACCGGCCGTGGTCGGACGTGGCCGGTGGCGGGGAGTCAGAGGGGTAGGGGTAGATGGAGAGTATCTGGACCGGCACGGTCGCGGACGTGAGAAGAAGCTGGCTCCGGCCCGCGAGTCTGCGGGGGCTGTTCGCGGTGCCGCTGATGGTCGCGGTCGTGCTGGGCATAACCTCGGTCGGCGCGGCACCCGTGCTCGCGCAGAGCGTTCCGTCGGCGGCAGCAAGCCCACCCGGTACCGGCCTGGCCTGGGGCAACAACGCCGATGACCAGTTAGGCGACGGGACCACCACCAACAGCAGCACCCCCGTAACAGTGGACCTGCCGGCCGACACCACGATCACCGCCGTCGCCGCCGGCCAAGGCCACAGTCTGGCAGTGACCTCCACCGGCACCATGCTGGCCTGGGGCGCCAACAGTTCCGGCCAG
>NZ_JABZED010000068.1:0-454 GCF_013416675.1 Salinispora sp. H7-4 | reverse complement strand
TCGGTGGTGATCCAGTACTCGGCGGTGTTCGGGTTCGCCGAGTCGGCGATCTTCACCTGGTTGCCGGCGTCGCGGTAGCCGTTGACGGTGATGTAGTGGCCGCCGGCGAAGGAGTGGCTCTCGCCGTTGGTGTCGGTGGCGGTGCCGGCGATGTTGGCCACGACGGCGCGGCCGTCGTCGACGGTGCGGATGATGTCCTCGCGCAGGGTGTCGGTCTGCTTGTCGTCGGCATCGGGGGTGGAGATCTCGACGCTGCGGTACACGTCGCGGCCGGTTTCGGTGTTCAGTACCGGGGTGATGTCGTTGATGGAGTCGGTGCCGGACTCGGTGGTGCCCATCCGCTCGGCCATCGTGTCCACGTCGATGTCCTTGTCCTGTACGGACAGGGCGTTACGGGCGGCGGCGGGGCCGCAGTAGTAGAAGTTCGGCTGGGCCTCGTAGTCGACCGGGAGTA
>NZ_JABZED010000067.1:0-429 GCF_013416675.1 Salinispora sp. H7-4 | reverse complement strand
GTGGGATGGATCGCGGCGGCGGAGGCCGTGATCATCCCGGCCGCGACGACCGCGGCGATCATCCGCCGTCGATGTGACCCGCTGGTGGTGAAGGGTCCTGGATGGGAAGACATGGCATGGTTTTACCGTCGATCGTCCGTTGAATGAACAGCTAGCGGCCGGCGGGTAGCCGCCACGACGTCACTCCGCCACCGGGTGACCGTGACTCCACTGTTGGCATTGCGATCGACTGGCGAGACGGCCCGCTCCACGGTGCGGAGCATGACCCTGTGCTGCGTTGGCCGCTGGTCGGCGCGTCGGCCCCAGGCCAGGATCTGGGTCAGACCGTTGTCGACGTAGGTCGGGGCCGATGGGTCCCCGGAGCGTTGTCGGTCCGGGGACCCCGTCAGTTGGTTATCGCAGGCCGTAGGCGCGGATGAGTTCTTGTCG
>NZ_JABZED010000066.1:0-1186 GCF_013416675.1 Salinispora sp. H7-4 | reverse complement strand
CGACTTGGTTGGTGGTGGGGTCGGTCCACCAGGCGGTGCCGGGGATGCTTGCGGATTGTTGGAGTTCGGTGGTGGCGGCTCGGAGTTGTGCGGCGCTGCGGGTGACGAGTTTGGGGGTGGCGCCTTCGGCGCGTACCTGGCGGGCGGTGGTTTCGTCGGTGACGGTGATGATCATGTTGCCGTGGTGGTCGGCGTAGATGCCGGCGGTGCGGTCGCCGAGGCGTTCGGCGAGGTTGGTGGCGGCTTCGGGGGAGGCGGATGCGGCGGGTGCGGCCTGGGTGGGTGCTCCCAGGAGTCCGCTGGCGACCAGCGTGCCGGCTGCGGCGACGGCACCAACCCGACGGAACGACGACATAGTGGACTTCATGGGGCGTAAAGCTATCGTCGGCATCTATATTAAACAAGATGGATATTAATGAACTTATGAGGTAAGTTCGCTGAACCCCAGCGCGCGGTTGTTGTCCAGTTGGCCGGTGCCACCGTGCAGCGGGCCACCAGCACGGCCGGCGACCCGCTGTCCCGCTGCCGGTCAGTAGGCATAGACGCCGTACGCGGCCAGAGCTTCCCCGACCGGTTGGTGGAAGCCGCGGGCGTTGTCGTTGGGGCAGCCCCCGCCCTGGCTGCCGGAGTGGATGGCGAGGGCGGTGTTGCCGGCGAAGATCGGACCGCCGCTGTCACCACCGGCGGAGCAGATGTTGGTGACGACCAGCCCGTAAACCGGCCCCACCGCGTAGTTGGCCGTGGCGTTGACGGCGACCACCGCGCCACTCTGCGTGCCGGTGGTGGAGCCGGTGCGCGTGACATCCTGACCGACATAGGCGTCACCGCTGGCGGTGATGTCCCGCCAGCTGTTGCCGACCTTGACGTGGCCGTAATCCTGCTTTCCGTTTTGGGAGTAGACGATGCCGTAGTCGTCGCCAGGGAAGCTCTTGTGGAGCGCGGGCCCGATCAGGCTTGTCCTGCTGGAGTTCCCGTACCAGCTTTCGGTCCCGGTGATGCAGTGCCCGGCGGTGAGGAAGTAGTAGCTGTTGGGGGCGGTCTTCACATTGAAGCCCAGGCTGCAGCGGTACCGGTAGTTCCAGATACCTTCGCCGCCGATGACGTCGGTGCTGAGGATTCCGGCGCGGGCTTCGATGCGGACGGCGCCGTTGGTGCGGGCGGCTGCTGCTTTGACTTGGGTGAGTTT
>NZ_JABZED010000065.1:0-228 GCF_013416675.1 Salinispora sp. H7-4 | reverse complement strand
GGTGTCCAGGGCCAGAACCCGGATCAGGTGGGTGATCTGCGTGCCGAGTGTCCGCAGCCGCTTGTTGTACCCGGGCTGTTTCGGGATGTAGGGGAACAGGTGGGTCAGGTTCATGCGGGCGTGACGGATCCAGCGGGCTTCCTTGTGGTAGCCGAGCAGGGCTTGCAACACCGACAGGGTGATCAGTTCGGCGTCGGTGATCTTCGGGGCGATCCCGTTTGCGGGTCG
>NZ_JABZED010000064.1:0-156563 GCF_013416675.1 Salinispora sp. H7-4 | reverse complement strand
CAGCTGACCACCCACCAACCGACAACGGGCCGGCCCCACCAGGGGCCGGCCCGCTGTCGTCCTCCGCGGCGCGACGGATGCGGGCCGGGGGCCGGACCGGTAGTCTGAGCCACCGTGACCGGTTACCTGGGCTCCTACGCGACGCTCGGGCTCCTGCTCCTCGCCAGTCTGCTTTTCTTCGTGACGGCCTTCTCGGCCAACCGGGTGTTGCGCCCGGCCCGCCCTGCCGAGCCACCTGGCAAGCGCGCCACCTACGAGTGCGGGCTGGACCCGGTGGGCGGTGACTGGGCCCAGGCCCAGATCCGCTACTACGTGTACGCCTACCTGTACGTGTTGTTCGCGGTCGAGGCGGTGTTTCTCTTCCCCTGGGCCGTGATCTTCAACCGGCGCGGCTACGGGCTGGTCACCGTCGTGGAGATGGGGATCTTCGTGGCGGTGCTGGCGCTGGGCATCCTCTACGCGTGGCGGAAGAACATCCTGCGCTGGACCTGACCGTTCGGCCACACCGGGTGAGGGCCCACGGTGGCGGTGCGTTACGCCAGGCCGCGCCGGGTGGACGCGGGTGGGCGGTCGCCGCGGATGGTGGCCACCATGTCCAGGACCCGGCGGGTCGCCTGGACCTGGTGCGCCCGGAACACCCGGGCACCCAGCCAGGCGGAGATCGCGGTGGCGGCCAGGGTGCCTTCCAACCGTTCGACGGCTGGTAGGTCCAGGGTCTCGCCGATGAAGTCCTTGTTCGACAGGGCGACCAGCAGCGGCCAGCCGGTCCCGGCGAGTTCGTCGAGGCGGCGGGTGAGCTCCAGGGAGTGGTAGGTGTTCTTACCGAAGTCGTGGGCCGGGTCGATCAGAATGCCGTCGGGCCGTACCCCCAGCGCCACCGCCCGCTCGGCGAGGCCGGTTACGGTCGCCACCACGTCCGCCAGCACGTCGTCGTAGCCGACCCGGTGCGGCCGGGTACGCGGTGTCAGCCCGCCCGCGTGTGAGCAGACCAGCCCGGCGCCGGTCTCCGCCGCGACCTGAGCCAGCGCTGGGTCGGTGCCGGACCACGTGTCGTTCAGCAGGTCCGCACCGGCGGCCACCGCCGCCACGGCTACCTCGGCCCGCCAGGTGTCGATCGAGATGACCACGTCGGGGAAGGCGGCGCGGACCGCGGCGATGGTGGCCACGGTCCGGCGGATCTCCTCGGCCACGTCGACCTCGGCGCCGGGACCGGCCTTTACCCCGCCGATGTCGATGATGTCGGCGCCCTCGGCGACCGCGCGCTCCACCGCGCGCAGCGCACTCTCCTGCCCGAAGGTCGCGCCTCGGTCGAAGAACGAGTCCGGGGTGCGGTTGACGATCGCCATGACTCCGAGCTCACCTGGGCCGAAGGTGCGTCGGCCGAGCCGCAGTGCGTTCGCCATCCCGCCTCCTGAGGGGTGTCGCCGGACCTCCCGGCCGTCCCGACGCTAGTCGGTGACCGCTGAGCCGGCCGGACCGGCTGTCGATTCGCCTGCTCACCGGGGAACCGGGGTGGTGGGGTCGCCCCGGCCCGGTGGACATGCCACGATCTGGTGCATGGGTCAGGTTCTGCTCCTGTTGGTCGCGGCGCTCACCGTCGCGGCGGTGGTCTTCGGCGTGGCGGTGCTGGTCACTGACCGGGATTCGGGTCTTGCGCCAGTCGAGCCGGACGGGGCAGCAGTGCCCCTGCCCAGCAGTCGCCCGCTGTGGGAGTCCGATATTGGCCAGGTGCGGTTCGACACCGCGTTGCGTGGGTACCGCATGGCTCAGGTCGACCAGGCGATGCGCCGGGCGGCGTACGACATCGGCTACAAGACGGAGCTGATCGGGGTGCTGGAGGCAGAGGTCACCGCGTTACGTGAGGGGCGCAACGCCGATGCGGAGACGCTGCTGCGCGCCCGCAGGCAGGCCGCCGGAGCGCACTCCGCGGCCGCCGCTGACCCGCCCGATGGCGCAGCGCAGCGGTCCCAACCACAGACTGGCGAGGTCGCTGACGAGTTGGCGGACGAGGCCCGCCTCGGTGGCGGGGGCACGCCGGGCTCCGAGGCACAATCCGGCGGCGAGGCACAATCCGGCGGCGAGGCCCGGTCCGGTTCCGAGGCTGGTTCCGGCGGCGAGGCCCGGTCCGGTTCCGAGGATCGGTCCGGCGGTGAGAGCACGGCTGAGTCGGCGGATGGCGTCCGGCCGGCCGGCGCAGCGGACCCGGCAGCCCGGTCGGAGTCGGTGTGACGGTGGGGGACAGCGCCGAGGAGCCGGCCACCCCGGACCGCGCTGACCTGCGCGAGGTGGCGCGGCCGGGGGCCGGCGAGGTTACCGCCGCGGTGATCGTCAACGCGTCGGCCGAGCGGGTCTTCGCGGCGCTCGTCTCCTGGGAACGACAGAGCGAATGGATTCCCTTCACCCAGGTCCGGGTGGTCGAGGGGGATGGTGGCGAGGGCAGTCTGGTAGAGGCGGTCACCGCGGTCGGGCCGGCCACCCTCCGCGACGAGATGCGGGTGGTCCGGGTGGACGCACCGTACGAGGTGCGCGTGGTCCACTGCGGGAAGCTGCTGCGCGGCCCCGGCGTGCTGCGGTGTACCCCGTTGGCCGGAGAGCGGACCCAGGTCGTCTGGCACGAGTGGTTCCATCTGCCGGGCGGGGCGGCCGGACGGGTGGTGTGGCCCTTCTTGTGGCCGGGCTCGAAGGTCGGCCTGACGCGGGCCCTCCGGCGATTCGGGCGGCGGGTGGAGCAGGGTCGCCTTCCCTGATCTGCCCGGCTGGCCACGGCCGGGCGTGGTCGGTGTGTCGGTGGGGTGCCGTAGCGTTGACGCGTGACTGACCTCGTGACCGGTGTGGTGACGGACCTCGTGACCGGTGCTGACGGTTCGCCGCGCTGCGCCTGGGGGGCGGGCACGCCCGACTACGTCGTCTACCACGACACCGAGTGGGGCCGTCCGCTGCACGGCGACGATGCCCTCTACGAGCGGATGACGCTGGAGGCGTTCCAGTCCGGGCTGTCGTGGCTGACCATCCTGCGGAAGCGGGCCGCGTTCCGGGAGGCGTTCGACGGGTTCCGGATCGAGTCGGTGGCCGCGTTCTCCGCGGCGGACGTCGCCCGGCTGCTCGATGACACCGGCATCGTCCGCAACCGGGCCAAGATCGAGGCGGCGATCTCCAACGCGCGGGTCGCGCGGGACCTTCCGGCCGGTCTCTCCGCCCTGCTCTGGTCGTACGCGCCGCCCTCGCGCCGCGCCCGGCCGGCCTCGTCCGCGCAGGTGCCGGCGCTGACCGTGGAGTCCACCACGATGGCGAAGGCGTTGAAGAAGCGGGGCTTCCGGTTCGTCGGCCCGACCACCGCATACGCACTGATGCAGGCCACCGGCATGGTCGACGACCATCTCCTTGGTTGCCACGTGCCGGTGGGCGGTGCCGACGTGATGGGATGGAGTGCATGATGACGGACACCGCGGACCGGACCGACCGGACACCCCGTGCCGACGGCGCGGACACCTGGGCGGTGCTGCTGCCGCCGGGGCGGTACGAGGCCGAGCGGCTCGTGCACCATGACACGTTCGAGCTGACCGGTGCCGAGGGAACTCGGCCGCGCCTCGGCGACCAGGTCGCGGTGCTTGCCGATGCGCCGTCGAGGCTGGTGGCGCTGGGTCGGGTCACCGACATCGGCGACCTGCGCCCGGAGGGCCCGCCCACGGATCAGGTCGAGCCGCGGCTGGTGATCACGTACACCCGACGGTCCTTCGACACGCCGGTGTCGGCCGATTCCCTGATGGTCGACGGGCCGGTCACACCGCTGGACCCGACGGCTTTCCAAGCACTGGCCGACCAGCTCGGCCCGCCCCCGCCGCGGCAGTCCTGGATGGTCAGTCTCAACCTGCCGATCGAGGCCGTGTCGCCGGCGGAGGCGGTTCGGGAGTTCTGGTCCTACGTGCAGGAACTGGGCCCCGGCGAGCTGCCCGCATTCGTCTGGCCGTCCGGTAACGAGCTGGCCATGCAGGCGTTCGTCCTCGGCGAGGAGGCCAACCAGGACCCGGAGGAGGACGACTGACCGGGGGCGGACCCCGGCGCCGTCAGCGGCCCTCGAAGACCGGCTTCTGCTTGGCGACGAAGGCCATGGTGGCGGACCGGTGGTCGGCGGTGGCGCCGCAGATCGACTGAGCCTGCGCCTCGGCGGCCAGGGCGTCGGCGAGGGTGCCCGCGTCCGCGATGGAGAGCTGTCGTTTGATCGCCCCGTACGCGATGGTCGGGCCAGCCGCCAGCCGGGCGGCCAACTCCTGCGCCGCCGGTAGCACCTCCTCGTCGGTCGCGACCAGCCGGTTGAGCAGGCCGAGCTGGTGAGCCTCCGCCGCCCGTACCGGCTCGGCGAGCATCAGCAGCTCGACGGCCTTGGCGTGGCCGACGAGCCGGGGCAGCGTCCACGAGGCGCCGGTGTCGGCGGCGAGCCCCACCTTGGCGAACGCCATGAGGAAGCTGGTGGCGGGTCCACCGACGCGGATGTCGGCGAGGAAGGCCAGTGAGGCACCCGCCCCGGCGGCCATGCCGCCCACGGCGGCGACGACGGGTTTGGCCAGGCCCGCCAGCCGGGCGACGATCGGGTTGTAGTGCGTTCCCACGGTGTCCAGCGGGTTACCCTCGCTGGACTCCAGCGTCCGCACGTGCTCGCGCAGATCCTGACCGGCACTGAACGAACCGCCCGACCCGGCCAGCACCACCGCTCGGCAGCTCCGGTCGCTCTCCAGCTCGGCCAGGGCGTCCCGGAGCGCCTCCTTCATTGCCGTGTCGAAGGCGTTCATGGCCGTTGGGCGGTTCAGGGTGAGGGTTACGACGGCGTCGGTGCGGTCGATGAGGAGTGGCTCGGTCATGGTGTCAAATGACCCTTCTATCCAGTGATGCGGTTACCGGCGTCGAGACATGCCTCGACGTAGCGGTCAGCGGCCGGCCGAAGCCGGGCCGCGTGGCGGTCGAAGAAGCTGCCGGCGGCGGTGCCCGGCCAGCGCTCGGGGAGCAGCGCCAGCGGCAGCTGTGGGTCCCGGAACAGGAACGTGCGCCAGGCGTGCACGAGTCGGAACCGGGCGGCGTACGCCTCCTCGTCGGGACTGCGTACGGTGACTCCGGTGAGCAGCGTCCGTTGTTCGGCGACGAACTGCTCGTATGCCCGGCCGATCTCGGCCAGGTCCCAGGCGCGGCGGACGATGCCCATCGCCCCCGGGGCGCCGGCGGCGTGCGCGGCGGTGAACCGCTCGTAGCGCACCCCCGCCTCGTCCAGGAGCAGGTCCACGCCATCCCCCGGTCGGGTGGCCACCCACGTGCACTCGTCGAGCGTGCCGTAGCCGAGGAAGCTCAGGTTCGCGGCGAGGCGCTGCCGTTCCCGGCGGGCGCCCGGTGCCGCCAGGACGAGCAGGTCGAAGCGCCCGTCCCAGCCAGTTTTGCCGGTGCGGTAGATCCGCGTGGCCGCCTCGTCCAACCGGCGTGCGGCTTTCGGCGTGATCGCGTAACCCGGTCCGGTGGCCATCCGGAGGGGTTCGAGCCAGCCTTGGCGCACCATCCGGGAGACCGCCGTCCGTACTGCTGGCGGTGCCATGCCCAGAGGCGCCAGCAGCTTGACCAGAGCAGCGACCTGTGCGCGGCCGCCTCGGGGCCGGAGGTAGTCACCGTACAGGTCGAAGAGTGCTGACCGTGCCTGCATGACCGCACATTGTGACAGGCATTCTCGGGATAAGCTAGGTTCTGTTACATCAATACCGCCTCGGTTTGGGTCCAGCGGTGTTCATCAGGGAAAATCGTTGGTCGACACCCCGGTGAAGGTTGCGGGTGGTCGTGGCGAAGTGGCTGTGGGGCAACCCACCGACCCTGGTTCAGGTCTGAGGGGAGACAACATGGCGGCGATGAAGCCGCGGACGGGCGACGGTCCGCTGGAAGTCACCAAGGAGGGCCGGGGCATCGTCATGCGAGTCCCGCTGGAAGGCGGTGGCCGGCTCGTCGTCGAGATGACTCCGGACGAGGCCAACGCGCTCGGTGACGCGCTGAGGGCGGCTGCCGGCTGAGTACGGACCGTCCGCGCCTCGCGTGGACGGTCCGTCCGCCTCCTGATCCACCGGCGTTCGCTCGCCGGTGGTCGTAGGCATGCTGAAACGGGACGGCCAGACGGTGGCCACCCGGGACTCCGGGCGGCCACCGCTGGTCGTCAGGTGATACCCACCGCCCCGGCAGCCGCCTGCGGAATTTTCCCTGATCTGCGGAGCACTCCGCAGGCTTCTCCTGGAAGGTACGGCGTCGCGTGCTCGCCATCCGTCTGATCGCCGAGCCTGAGCGGCTCGATGTCCTGGCCCTGCCCGTCCGACCCGCCGGCGAGGCGGAACCGTCAGCTCAGCCGGTGCCCGTCGCGGCGGCCCTGCCGGCCGAGGTCACCGACGAACTCGCCGCGCTGCTGCCGGTCGCGCGGCTGGGTGGCGAGGCCGGCCAGACCTGGACCCAGATTCGACCCGAACGGGTGCCGGCCCGCCTGCTCCCGTTCGGGATCGGGGCCGGGGACGAGGCCGCCTGGCGGACGGCCGGAGCCGCCCTCGCCCGCGCGGCGGCCGGCGCGGAGCACGTCACGCTCCCGCTACCGACGGCTGCCACCCCAGCAGCCGTACGGGGGCTGGTGGAAGGGCTGCTGCTGGCGTCGTACCGGTTCCGGCTCGGCGCCGACGAGGCCGCACCCGCCCTGGCCGCGGTTGACCTGGTGGTGCCGGATGCAGCGGAGTACGCCGACGTGGTCGCGGGCGCCCGTACCACCGCGGAGATGACCCGACTCGCCCGCGACCTGGTGAACATGCCCTCGTCGGTGAAGAACCCGGAATGGTTCGCCGGGCAGGTGGCCGACGCCGCGGCCGACCTCCCCGACCTGCACCTGCGGGTCCGGGAACCGGATGAGCTGGCCGCCGAGGGCTTCGGCGGGATCGTCGCGGTGGGCAGCGGCTCCGCCAACGGCCCCCGGCTCGTGGAGCTGGACTGGCGGCCGGCCGGGGCGCGGACGCACGTCGTGCTGGTCGGCAAGGGGATCACCTTCGACACCGGGGGAATCTCCATCAAACCCCGGGCCGGCATGAAGCTCATGCGCAAGGACATGGCCGGCGCGGCAGCGGTGGTGGCGGCCACGCTGGGGGCGGCCGCGCGGCGGCTGCCGGTCCGGGTCACCACCCTCGCCCCGCTCGCCGAGAACATGGTCAGCGGCGCCGCGTTCCGGCCCGGCGACATCATCCGCCACTACGGCGGCGTGACCAGCGAGACCACCAACTCCGACGCCGAGGGCCGGCTGGTCCTCGCCGATGCGCTCGCCTACGCCGTACGGGAACACCAGCCCGACCTGGTCGTTGATCTGGCCACGCTGACCGGTGCGAACGCGGTGGCGCTGGGCAAGCGCACCGGCGCCCTGTACAGCGAGAACGACCGTCTCGCCGGGGACCTGTTGGCGGCGGTCGACGCAGCCGGTGAAGCGGCGTGGCGGATGCCGCTGCCGACCGACTATGTCGACTACCTCAGCAGCGAGCTCGCCGATCTCTACAGCGCCCCGGCCGAGGGAGCTGGGTCGGTGGTGGCGGCGCTCTACCTGCGCGAGTTCCTCGGCGAGCTGCGGGACCGGTGGGTGCATGTCGACATGTCGGCGCCGTCCTGGTCGGAAGGGGCGGATGCGGAGTTGACCCCGGGCGCCACCGGCTGGGGGGTCCGTTCGCTCCTGCGCTGGCTGGACACGCTCGGGTGACGTGGATCGATGGCGATCCGGGCGTCCGGATGCCTAGCTGCGCACCGCGGTGAGTAGCCCGTGGCCGACCGGGAGCAGAGCGGGAATCCAGTACTCGGACTCCCGGATCGCCTTGATCGTCTCCCGGGTGGTCACCGTCTCCACGTCCCGGGCGGCCGGGTCGGCGATCCGGCCGTCGGCCAGGGCGCCGTTGAGGGCGAGCACTCCACCCGGTCGGAGTAGCCGGTGGGCGGCCTCCACGCAGGTGGCGAAGCCCGTCGCCTCGGTGTCAACGAACACCAGGTCGTACGCGCCGTCGGCGAGGCGTGGCAGCACGTCCAGCGCCCGGCCGGTGATGATCCGGCTCCGCCCGGAGGGGAAACCGGCCTCGGTGAAGATCCGGCGGGCGATGCGCTGATGCTCGATCTCACCGTCGATCGTGGTCAGTACCCCGTCGGGGCGCATGCCGCGCAGCAGCCAGACACCGCTGACGCCGGTGCCGGTGCCGATCTCCACCACCGCGCGGGCGCTGCCCGCGGCGGCCAGCAGCCGCAGGGCGGCACCCGCACCGGGGGTCACCGCCTCGAGGCCGACCTCGTGGGCGAGCGCGCGGGCGGTGCGCAGTACGAGATCCTCGGTCACGTACGACTCGGCGAGTTGCAGAGCCTGGGCCGAAGAGCCGGAATTGGCGACCGTGGCGATGGGACACCTCCGGACGGCGTTCGGGTCAGAGCGGGCTCCGGGTGCTGCGGCAGCAGGTCGGAACGCGCCCTTCAGGGGTGAGTGGGGCACTGTGAGCCTAGAGGCGATGTGCACGGGGCGCAGCCGCGCATCCCATGCATCGACGATTACGGTGGGTAGCCATGACTCCACCCGCGGCTTCCGTGCAATCCTGGAGGCGGTGTCCAAACGAGTGTGACCGGTCGAGCGTGGTTGGCACGGATGGGCCCGGGACGAGTGGGAGGCAGCGACGTGACCGATGGCTGGGACTGGCGCCAGCCCGGGACGGGTGCCACAGCGGCGGGCTCGTCGTCGGCCCCTCCTCCGCCCGGCGGCCCGGGTTCGCCCTGGTGGTCTGACGCGTTGGCCGACCCGTGGCGGGATCCGACGGCACCGGCGGCGGTGGTCGTGCCCGCCGCGCCGGTTCCCGGCACCGAGCCGGAGCCGATCACCGACCCGGATTCGGCCCGTCCCAGACTGCGGCACCTGCTGATCATTCCGTTGGTAACGGCCCTGCTCGCCGGTGCACTGGGGGGCGCGCTTGGTTACGCGTTCGCGATCCGGGGCGATGCCGCCCCGGTCCTCGGTGGCGCCCCGATCCAGCCGCCGGAGCTGGCCCAGCGCCGGCCGGAGTCGCTCGCCGGGGTGGCCGAGCGGGTGCTGCCGAGCGTGGTCACGGTTCGGGTGGCGGGGCCCGACGGGACGAGCGAGGGTTCCGGCTTCATCGCCACCACCGACGGCTACGTGATTACCAACGACCATGTGGTGGCGGGCGCAACCGGGCCGGCCACGGTGGTCTTCAATGATGGAAGCGCTGCCCCGGCCACCCTCGTCGGTCAGGATCCGGAGTCGGACATCGCGGTCATCAAGGTCACGAAGGAAGGGCTCCGCCCGGTGGCGTTCGGTGACTCGGAAGCGCTCGCGGTCGGCGACCCGGTGTTGGCCATCGGGTCGCCGCTCTCCCTGGCCAACACGGTCACCGCCGGCATCATCAGCGCCCTCGACCGGACGATGCAGGCGGGCGAGCCGGGCGGCCCCACCCGCTACTACGCGGCGATCCAGACCGACGCGGCGGTCAACCACGGCAACTCCGGCGGCCCCCTGGTGGACGGTGCCGGACGGGTGATCGGGGTCAACTCCACGATCAAGTCGCTGGTCGCCGAGGGGCAGGAGGCCGGCAACATCGGGCTCGCCTTCGCGATTCCGATCAACCAGGCCAAGCGGATCACCCAGGACATCATCGGCACCGGCAAGGCCCGTCGTACGGTGATCGGCGCCCAGGTGGGCGGCGGGGGTGTGGGCGCCGGGGTGGGGGTGCGGTTGGTCTCGGTGGAGCCCTCCGGCCCGGCGGCCAGTGCCGGGCTGCGGGGCAATGACGTGATCGTCACCCTCAACGGGCGGCCGACGAACGAGCCGACGGACCTGATCGCCCTGGTCCGTAAGTTCGCACCCGGGTCCGTGGTGGTGGTGGAGTACCGGCGTGGCACGTCACGGCGGAACGCCTCGGTGACCCTGGCCGCGGATGTGAAGTGAGCCGCTCGGCCCCCTGCCGAGCTAGCCTGTGACGTGCGTAGGCTTGCGCTGGGGCCGAAGGGAGGATCGTGCGGTGTTCGACAACCTGAACTGGTGGGAGATCGGTGCGCTGCTGCTCCTGGCGCTGCTGATCTTCGGTGACCGGCTGCCCGCGGTCATCAGCGACGGTCTGCGGATGGTGCGTAACCTGCGCCGAATGGCGACCAACGCCACCACTGACCTGAGTCGGGAACTGGGCACCGACATCCAGCTCCAGGACCTGCATCCGAAGACGTTCGTTCGCAAGCACCTGCTCAGCGAGGAGGATGAGGCGGCGATTCGGAAGCCGCTGCAGGGGGTCTACGACAACCTGCGGGCTGATGTCGCCAGCGTGCAGGAGGAGCTGAGGGATGTCGCCACGGCCGTTGACCCGGCGAGCCGCCCAGCCAGCCGCCCGACCCAGTCGACCGGCGGTAGCTCGCCCGCGCCCACTCCTCGGGTCAGCTACGACGACGCGACCTGACTACGGTGCGACCTGACTGACGGTGCGACCAGCTATTGACGGTGCGACCAGCAACGGCGGCGCGACCAGCTACGACGGCGTGACCTGAGGGGCGCCTCGCCGGGGTGTGCTTGCACCGCCGAACTACGGTGCCGTGGCATGACTAACATCGACTGTGGATCGACGCCGCCTGTCGGTGCCGACAGAGTGGCCTCGTGGGCCAGGCGTGCCGACGGCGATGACCCGGCGGCGGCGCGGGGCAGGGAGCTCTCCTGGGACGGGTGTGTCAACGCTCGGGAACTGGGCGGGATCGGCCGGGTGCGGCCGGGCGCGGTGGTCCGGATGGAGGAGCCGAACGGCCTGAGCGCGGCGGGATGGGCGGCCGCCTGGGCGTACGGGGTGCGCACGGTCGTCGATCTGCGCAACGCCGACGAGTACGGGCAGGACAGCGCGCCCAGACCCGCGGGGATGACGACGGTGCGGGTGCCGCTCGAACCGGTCGGCACACCGTTCTACGACCACTGGGAGAAGATCGACAACCTGGCGTCGCCGCTGTACTACCCGGCGATGCTGGCCGAGCAGCCGGAGCGGGTGACAGCCGCCATCCGGGCGATCAGCACTGCCGCACCGGGCTGCGTGCTGTTTCACTGCTCCGGCGGCAAGGACCGGACCGGGCTACTCGCGCTGGTGTTGCTGACCTTGGCGGAGGCGACGCCGGAGGAGATCGTCGCCGACTACCTGCTCTCCTACGAGCGGATGCGACAGCGCTACGCCGAGCTTGGCCACCCAGACCAACTCGTCGCGGTGACCGAGTGCCTGGCGACGCGGAACACCACCATCGAGGCATCGCTGAGCTCCACGGTCGCCGCCCTGACGATGCCCGACTACCTCCTCGAGAACGGCCTGACCGCAGCCGAGGTCAGCAACCTGCGGGCCCGCCTGATCATCTGACCGGCGGTCCCAGCGGCCCGGCCACGTATGAGCTAGCTGCCGGCCGGCTTGAGGCCCAACGGTTTGCCGAGTAGTGACTCACGTCGTACCGCGAGTCGGTCGGCGACCTGCTCCAGCGCCGCGGCGGCGGGGGAGGTCGGCTCGGCGAGTACGACCGGGTTGCCCTCGTCGCCGGCCTCGCGGACCCGGGTGTCCAGCGGGATCTGACCGAGTAGCGGCACCTGCGCACCGACGGCCTTCGTCAACGAATCGGCGACCGACTGGCCGCCGCCGGCCCCGAAGACCTCCATCCGGGTGCCGTCCGGCAGCTCCAGCCACGACATGTTCTCGATGACACCGACCACCCGCTGGTGGGTCTGCAACGCGATCGCGCCGGCCCGCTCCGCCACCTCGGCGGCGGCGGTCTGCGGGGTGGTGACCACCAGGATCTCGGCGTTGGGCAGCAGCTGGGCCAGCGAGATCGCCACGTCACCGGTGCCCGGGGGCAGGTCGAGCAGGAGCACGTCCAGGTCGCCCCAGTACACGTCGGCGAGGAACTGCTGTAGGGCCCGGTGCAGCATCGGGCCGCGCCACACCACTGCGGCGTTGCCGGGGGTGAACATCCCGATTGAGATGACCTTCACCCCGTGCGACTCGGGCGGCATGATCATGTCCTCGACGCGGGTGGGTCGCCCCTCGGCCCCGAGCATCCGCGGCACCGAATGGCCGTAGATGTCCGCGTCAACCACCCCGACAGAGAGCCCCCGGGCGGCCAGCGCCGCCGCCAGGTTGACCGTCACGCTGGACTTGCCGACGCCGCCCTTGCCGCTGGCCACCGCGTACACCCGGGTCCGGGAGCCGGGCTGGGCGAACGGAATCACCGGCTCCTGGTCGGTGCCGCCGCCGCGGAGCCTGGTCTGGAGCTCCTTGCGCTGCTCGGGGCTCATCACGCCGAACTCGATCTCCACCCCCGTCACCCCCGGCACCGCGCCCACAGCGGCCGTGATGTCCGAACGCAGCTTGTCCTTCAGCGGGCAGCCGGCGACGGTGAGCAGCAGCTCAACCTGAACCACGCCGTCGTCGCCGATCGTCGCGGAGCGGACCATGCCCAACTCCGTGATGGGACGGCGGATCTCCGGGTCGTTGACAGTGGCCAGGGCGGCCTGAATCGCGTCGGAGACGGTATTGGCGGGTGCAGACATGACGGCAATGCTACGTCGGCGACGATGTGGCGCCGCCCTGGGTGGCAGCGACGGTGGTCACCTGTTCCCGGCGCCGGTGCGGCCGTCGCCGGCCGGGTCGGTCTCCACCTCATCCCGGGGTTCGTCGAGCCCGTCCCCCTTGACCGGCCACCCCGGGGCCCGGTGTTGCCGGCGTAACCGGCGTTGGGCGGCGTCGTCCAGCTCCTCGGCGAGCCGGGCCAGCTCGGAGCGGAGGAAGTCGCGGGTGGCGACCTCACCCATCGCGTTCCGGAGCGCGGCGATCTCCCGGGCCAGGTACTCGGTGTCGGCCTTCTGGGCGGTCGCCCGACGCCGGTCCTCCTCCAGCGCCAGCCGGTCCCGGTCCGCCTGGCGGTTCTGGGCGAGCAGGATCAGCGGCGCCGCATAACTCGCCTGCAACGACAACATCAGGGTCAGGAACGTGAAGGTGTACGGGTCGAACCGAAGATGCGTGGGGGCGAGCGTGTTCCAGCTGAACCAGGCGGCGATCACCACCGTCATGTAGACGATGAAGTGGGCGGTGCCCATCTTCCGGGCGATCGCCTCCGACCACCGGCCGAAGGCCTCCGGGTCGAACCGGGGCAGCTGGATGCGCCGGACCTCGCGTGGCTGGTCCAACCGCGCTGGCCGCCGCCGCTCAACCATCCGTACCGTCCGACGACTCGCCGGTGCCGACCGGGGTGGACGGCCGCGCGTCCCGGTCCCGCCAGTCCCGGGGCAGCAGATGGTCCAGCACGTCGTCCACGGTGACCGCGCCCACCAACCGGCTGCTGCGGTCGATCACCGGCATGGCGACCAGGTCGTAGGTGGCCATCCGGCGGGTGATCTCAGGTAGTGGGGTGACCGGCCGCAGCGGGTCGATGTCGTTGACCACCACCCCGCCCAACAGGTCGGCCGGCGGCTCCCGCAGCAGCCGTTGGAAGTGCACGATTCCGAGGTAGCGGCCGGTCGGTGTGGTCATCGGCGGCCGGGTGACGAAGACCTGGGCGGCTACCGCGGGGGAGAGCTGGGGCTCGCGGATTCGGGCCAGCGCCTCGGCCACCGTGGCGTCCGGGGGCAGAATCACCGGCTCGGAGGTCATCACCGAGCCGGCCGTGCCCGGCGTGTACTTGAGGAGCTGGCGTACGGGATCGGCCTCGTCTGGTTCCATCAGGTCGAGCAGGACATCCTGCTCCGGTGGCGGTAACGCGCCGAGCAGGTCGGCGGCGTCGTCCGGGTCCATCTGCTCCAGCACGTCCGCGGCCCGCTCCCGGTCCAGTGCGGCCAGGACCTCCACCTGGTCGTGCTCCGGCAACTCGCTGAGTACGTTGGCCAGCCGTTCGTCGTCGAAGGCGGCAGCGATCTCGTTGCGCCGTTCGTCGGGCAGGTCCTGCAGGGCGTTCGCCAGGTCCGCGGGGCGCATCTCCTCCAGGACCGCCAGCAGGTTGGCGGTACCCCGGTTGTTTGCGATCCCGCTCAACCCGCGAACCCGGTCCCACTCGATCTGGCGCAGGTTGCCGCGGCGGGTGAGCCGGCCGGTGTGCTCGCGGACCGCGACCCGGGCCAATGTCCACTCGTCGCGGGTCGCCTCCATGGCGATATCCACCACGACCCCGGACGTCCCCTCCGGGTGGATCTGCACCCGGCGGTCGAGCAGCTCCTGGAGGACGAGCAGCTCGTTCGGGCGCTTCTCGAACCGGCGCAGGTTGAGGGTGCCGGTGCCGAGAACCACGGCGTCCGAATCGATCGAGGTGATCCGGTTGATCGAGAGAAAGATCCGCCGCCGCATCGGCATCTCGGCGACCAGGCCGACCACCTCCGGCGGGTGCTTCGTGGCCCGTAGCCGAGCTACCGCGTCGCGGACCCGGCCCACCTGGTCGCCGTTGGGGTCGTAGACGGCGACTCCGGCGAGCCGGGCGAGGTAGACCCGGGTCGGCGTGCTCACGCAGACCAGCCTAGGCGCCTACTGTCTATCAACATGTCGACCCTGGATTACGAGATCGTGGACGTCTTCACCGATCGTCCCTTCGCCGGTAATCCGCTGGCGGTGGTGTTTGATGCCCACGGGTTGGCCACGGACCAGCTGCAGGCACTCGCACTGGAGTTCAACCTCTCCGAGACGGTGTTCGTGCTCCCACCCACCCGGACCGACGCCACCTATCGGGTGCGGATCTTCACCCCGGCTGCCGAGTTGCCGTTCGCCGGTCACCCGAGTGTTGGCGCGGCGGTCACCGCCAGCCGGCGTGGCCTCTTCGCCACCGGCTCGGTCCGGCAGGAGTGCGGCGCCGGTGTGCTGCCGATCGAGGTGGATGCGACCGGCGCGACGCTGACCGGAGGCACGCCGACGCTCGGCCCCGAGCTGGATCCGGGACCGCTGCTGGAACTGGTTGGCCTCACCGCGGTTGACCGGGCCGGGCCGGCGCCCCGGGTGGCCGGCTGCGGGCTGGAGTTTCCGTACCTGCCGGTGTATCGGGACGCGGTGCCCCGCGCCCAGCTGAATCCGGGGGCCGCGCAGCGGTACGGCGTGGAGCACGTCGCGGTCTTCTCCTGGGATGCCGAGTCGCGGACCGCGCACACCCGGGTTTTCGTCCCCGGGCTGGGAGGCCCGGAAGATCCGGCGACCGGGTCGGCCGCTCTGGGACTGGGGGTGTGGTTGGTGGCCAGTGGGTTGCTACCTGGTGCTGGTCGGACCGGCTACGCCGTTCGCCAGGGCAGCGAGATAAACCGGCCATCCGCCCTGACCTGTACGGTTACCGCGGCCGACGGGGCCGCCCTCGGGGCTACCGTCACCGGCCGGGTGGTGCCGGTGGCCCGGGGCGAGATTGTGATCCCGCCGTTCGTCGGCTGAGCGGCGCGGGCGGTGGGGTCGCCGCCGCGACGACGAACCGGAGCGGCGTCAACCCCCGACCGAGGGTGTGGCCGGCGGTGGGTGCGGACCGGCGGTGGGTGCGGGAGGATGCGGGGGTGAGTGACGCGGTACGACGCAGCAACCTGCTGGTGGACGAGGCGCTGAAGAAGGCGGCCATCGCCTGGGTCGGCGTCGCCGACGCCCCGGCATCCGCGCTCTGGTGTGTGCCCCTGGCGGGCGCGCTCCTCGTGGTCAGCGGGCCGGGGGAGCAGTCCGCTCCCGGGCTCGCCGATGCGAGGCGGGCGGAGGTCACGCTGCGGGGCGATCACGGCGGCCGGATTGTCACCTGGCCGGCGGAAGTGACCCGGTTGCTGCCCGGTACCGAGGACTGGGAGACCAACGCGCCGCTGGTTGCGGCGAAGCGGTTGAACGCACCAGGTTCGGCTGCCGACCTCGTGGCCCGCTGGGCGACGGTCGGTTGCGCGCTCCACCGCCTCGTTCCCGCGGGCGATCCACTGGCCGGCCCGGCACTCCCCACCGCTTCGCTGGCCCAGCCACCCCGCCCGGCAGCGGTGGTGCGGGCCGCCCGCAAGCCGTTCCGGCTGCACCGCGTCCGCCGGCGCTGACCTTGGCCGGCTGCGGCCGGAACGCGGGCGGTTCGTGGGTGTGGCATGGCGGTCGATACGTGGAACCATTGCTCTTTGTGCCCGCCCTGCCGTACCGGCTGCCATCGGAGCCGCTGACCGGCGGCGCGCTCGCCCTCGCCGTACTCGCCGTGTCGTCCTCCGCGCCGCTGGTAGCCTTCGCCGCCGCACCGGCCCTGGCGGTCGCCTTCTGGCGCAACCTGCTCTCGACCGCGGTGCTCGGCCCGGCCACTCTGCTCCTTCGGCGGGCCGAGCTGCGGGCGTTGGCCGCTCCGGCCGGACGACGCGCCCGCCGGTACTGCGTCTTCTCCGGTGTCGCGCTCGCCGCGCACTTCGCCACCTGGATGCCGAGCGCCAAGCTCACCACGGTGGCGGCGGCCACCGCGCTGGTCGCCACCCAACCCGTCTGGCAGGGGCTGATCGCACAAGCCCAGGGGCGGCGACTGCCGAGGGCGGTGTGGGTCGGCGTCGGCGTCGCGGTCGCCGGCGCGGCACTGGCCGCCGGAGCCGACTTCGCGCTCTCCGGATCGGCCTTCCTCGGTGATCTGCTCGCGATTCTCGGCGGAATGTTCGCCGCGGTCTACACGGCCCTGGGGGAGCAGGCCCGTCGCACGGTCAGCACCACCACGTACACCACCGTCTGCTACGGCGTCTGCGCTCTGGTCCTGCTCGTGGTCTGTTGGGTCGGTGGGGTACGGCTGTCCGGCTTCGACACCCGTACCTGGCTCGCGGTGCTGGCCCTGGTGGCCGGCGCCCAGCTGCTTGGTCATTCGATGTTCACCTACGCGCTGCGCCGGGTCTCGGCCACCTCGGTCAGTCTGCTGATTTTGTTGGAGGCGCCGGGAGCGGCGCTGATCGGCTGGGTCTGGCTGGGCCAGCTGCCGCAGCCGTTAGCGTTGCCGGGCCTGGCGTTGCTGCTGGTGGGCGTCGCGGTGGTGATCCACAGCAGCGCGCGGAGTCATCGCGCCTGACCCTCACCGGGTCCCTGGCTCCCGTCGATGCCGACCGCTTTCGCGCTGGCTTCCCAGAGCTGAGTGGCCGATTCCGGATCAGTTGCCTTCTGGGCCGGTTGGCGGAGCCGTAGATCCTGGTAGTAGCCACCGCTGTGGAGTCGTTCCGGACCCTGGTTGGCGAGCCAGACCAGGGTCTCGGCCCCCTTTTCCGCACGGCGGGCCGGCATCAGGCGCATGGCGAAGCTGATCAGCTTGCTGTCACCGCCGAACCGGGTCCGCACCACGCCCGGGTGGAAGCAGTAGGTCGGCAGGTCCGGCCAGCGTCGGGCTGCCTCCGTGGTGAACAGGATATTCGCCTGCTTGCTGGTGCCGTAGGCGCTCATCGCGCGGTACCGGCGCAGCGGCTGGTTGAGGTCGTTCGGGTTGAGCGACCCGCTGCGGTGCGCGGCGGACGCGGTCACGACGACCCGGTCGAGCCGGTCCCGCAGGAGGTTGGTCAACAGGAACGGTGCGAGATGGTTGGTCTGAATCGACAGCTCGTAGCCGTCAACAGTGGTTGTCGGCCGGACCGCGATCGTCCCCGCGTTGTTGGCCAGCACGTCGATCCGGTCGTACGCGGCGCGCAGCTGCTCCGCCAGAGCACGGACGTCGTCGAGGACGGCGAAGTCCGCGCGAAACACCTCCGGCAGTTCGCCAGCAGACTCCCGGACCTGCTCGGCGGCGGCGTGGAGGCGGGCCGAGTCGCGCCCGACGAGTACCACCCGGTCGCCGCGGCGGGCCAGGTCAACGGCGGCGGCGAGGCCGATGCCGGAGCTGGCTCCGGTCACCACTACCAGTCGACGCCCAGTGAGATCTTCCACAGGTTCATTCACCCCAGTCACGGCACGAGGTTACCGTGACGTCCCATTACTTTGGCATCGCCAAGTCGCCTGTGTGGATCGCCAGGTCCACATACGTCTGCATGGTTGAGGTGGCGCCGGCCTGTCGCCGGACGTTGGAAGGAGCGCTTACATGACCGCAGTCGGTCGCCCCCGTCGGTCCTGCCTCGCGGTACCGGGTTCCAGCCTCAAGATGCTGGGGAAGGCGCAGGGCCTCCCCGCCGATCAGGTCTTCCTCGATCTGGAGGACGCGGTCGCCCCGCTCGCGAAGCCGGACGCGCGGAAGAACATCGTCGCCGCACTCAACGAGGGCGACTGGACCGGCAAGACCCGGGTGGTCCGGGTGAACGACCTGACCACCCCATGGACCTACCGGGACGTCATCGATGTGGTCGAGGGCGCCGGCGCCAACCTGGACTGCATCATGCTGCCGAAGGTGCAGGACGCCGGCCAGGTGCAGTGGCTGGATCTCACCCTCACCCAGGTGGAGAAGACCCTCGGCCTCCAGGTCGGGCGGATCGGGATCGAGGCGCAGATCGAGAACGCGGCTGGCCTGGTGAACGTTGATGCGATTGCCGCGGCGTCACCCCGGGTGGAGACCATCATCTTCGGCCCCGCCGACTTCATGGCATCGATCAACATGAAGTCGTTGGCGGTCGGGGCGCTGATTCCGGACTACCCGGGCGATCCCTACCACTACATTCTGATGCGCATCCTGATGGCCGCTCGGATGCATGACAAGCAGGCGATCGACGGCCCGTTCCTGCAGATCCGGGACGTTGCTGGGTTCCGCGACGTGGCCAGGCGGTCGGCCGCGCTCGGCTTCGACGGGAAATGGGTGCTGCACCCGGGCCAGCTGGAGGCCGCGAACGAGGTCTACTCGCCGGCCCAGGACGACTACGACCACGCCGAGCTGATCCTCGACGCCTACCAGCACTACACCTCCGAGGCGGGCGGGAAGCTCGGTGCGGTGATGCTCGGTGACGAGATGATTGACGAGGCATCGCGCAAGATGGCGTTGGTGATCGCGGCGAAGGGCCGAGCGGCCGGGATGGTTCGTACCTCTTCCTTCACCCCGCCCGCGCAGTAGCAGGCCGGCGGCCCCGACGGCCAGCCGTCGGGGCCTGATCTGCTGCTGCGCGACGTGGCCGAGGATCACCTCGACCGGCGCGGTGAGGGCAGGACGTCAGCCCGAACAGCGACAACACCAGGGCGGCGATGGCCGACTGTTCGTCTGCGGCTGGGGGTTGGCGTAGCCCGGGTGTCCCAGCTGCGGGTACACGCCCCGGCGGGACACGGTCATCGCGCCGCGTTGCTCGGGCCGGGGCAAACAGGCAGGATTCTGACATGGCGATTGACGCGAGTGCCGGGAGCCGACCGAAACGAGACGCGAGTCGTCGCGGTGTGGCCCGGCGTAGCCGGGCGACGGGCGGCAGCCTGGCCGGGCCCGGTGGGCAGGACGAGCAGGTGCCCCTGCCGGAGCCGGTCACCATGCGGCTGGACGGGCGGGTGGCGTTGGTGACCGGAGCCGGCAGTCCGGACGGTATCGGGTACGCGACCGCGCGTCGCCTCACCGACCTGGGCGCGCGGGTCGCCATCGTCTCCACCACTCGCCGCATCCACGATCGGGCCGGCGAGCTGGGGGTCACCGGATTTGTGGCTGACCTTACCGACGAGTCGGAGGTCGGTGCGTTGGCGGATGCGGTCACCGAGCAACTCGGTGACGTGGAGGTGTTGGTCAACAACGCCGGCTTGGCGAGTCGGGCGAGTCCGGAGGTACTGCGGCCGGTCGCCCAACTCAGCTACGAGGAGTGGCGCGGTGAGATCGATCGCAACCTGACCACGGCCTTCCTGTGTAGCCGGGCGTTCATCGGCGGGATGGCCGAGCGGGGCTGGGGCCGGATCGTGAGCTTGGCGGCGACCGCCGGCCCGGTCAATGCCTTGCCAACGGAGGCCGCCTACGCGGCGGCCAAGGCTGGAGTCGTCGGGCTGACCCGGGCGTTGGCGATGGAGATGATCGCGGACGGGGTGACCGTCAACGCGGTGGCGCCGGGGACCATCCACACCGCCGCATCAACGATGGCCGAACTCAAACAGGGACTGGGCACGCCGGCGGGTCGGCCGGGCACGCCGGACGAGGTGGCGGCATCCATCGCATTCCTCTGCTCGCCGGCTGCCTCCTACATCACCGGTCAGATGCTGGTCGTGGACGGCGGCAACAGCGTGCGTGAGGCGCAGTTCCGCTGACCCACGGTGCTCACCACCCCGGTCACCACGCTCCTGGGGCTGGGGCACTCCGACTCAGTACGTGCCGCTGTCGTTGCCGCCGATGGCGGCCAGGACCGCCCATCCGCAACAGGCCAACAGGCCGAGCGCGGTGAAGATGTAGCTGAGGATCAGGCCCGCGGTGGCGAGTTGGCCACCAGACTCGCCGCTGGTGCGCAGCTGTCGGCGGGCCAGGTGGCCGAGGACGATGCCAGCAGGTGCGAATACGAAGGCGAAGACCAGACAGAGGATGGCCAGGACGTTCGTCGCCGAGCTTCTGGGCGGACCATAGAGCTGGTGCTGCTGCCCCCATTGTTGTGGTTGTTGCCCCCACTGTTGTGGCTGCTGTTCCCACTGTTGTGGTTGTTGCCCCCACTGTTGTGGCTGCTGTTCCCACTGCTGCTGCCCCCACTGGGGCTGACCGCTCTGTGCTGCACCGTGCTCCGGCTGGTTCGGGTCGGCTCCGGGTGCGGGGGGCGGCTCCGGGCCGGCGTTCGGCTGTTCCCAGGGGGACGCGGGCCGGTCGGGATCCGGTGGACCGGGCGACGGTGGCTGGCTCACGATCTTCTCCTCCTGCCGAGGTCCCTATGGCCGGACGCTACCCCGGCTGGTGAAACTTTTCACAGCGGTTGGGGGGACTGGTCACCTTGGCGGCGCCGCCCGCGCCGCCGATACTGGCCGGGCATCTGGTTACCCACGAGTAGCGCAACGACCCGGAGGCGGATATGGCTCGACTCGCCCAGACACCCGGCCTGACCGACGTGCAACAGTCGATTCTGGAAACCGTCCGGGAGTTCGCGAACAAGGAGATCATCCCGCACGCGCAGCGGTTGGAGCACGCCGACGAGTACCCGGCCGACATCCTGGACGGGATGCGGGAGATGGGGCTGTTCGGCCTGACCATCGGCGAGGAGTACGGCGGCCTGGGCGAATCGCTGCTGACCTACGCCTTGGTGGTCGAGGAGCTGTCCCGGGGCTGGATGTCGATCTCTGGCATCGTTAACACCCACTTCATCGTGGCGTACCTGATCTCTCAGCACGGCTCGGCCGACCAGCGGGCTCGGTTGCTGCCGAAGATGGCGACCGGGGAGGTGCGCGGGGCCTTCTCGATGTCCGAGCCGGAGTGCGGCTCCGACGTCTCGGCGATCACCTCGCGAGCGGTCCGGGACGGCGCGGATTACGTCCTCAACGGCCAGAAGATGTGGCTGACCAACGGGGCGTACGCGTCGGTGGTCGCCACCTTGGTCAAGACCGACACCGGCGCCGACTCGGTGTACGGGAACATGAGTACCTTCCTGCTGGAGAAGGAGCCGGGCTTCGGCGAGACCGCTCCGGGCCTCACCATCCCCGGCAAGATCGACAAGATGGGCTACAAGGGGGTCGAGACCACCGAGATGGTTCTCGACGGCGTGACCGTCCCCGAGTCCGCGGTGCTCGGCGGAGCGGAACAGGTCGGTCGCGGTTTCTACCAGATGATGGACGGAATCGAGGTGGGCCGGGTGAATGTGGCGGCCCGGGCCTGCGGCATCTCGATCCGCGCCTTCGAACTGGCCGCCGCGTACGCCCAGCAGCGCCGTACCTTCGGCCAGCCGCTCGCCACCCACCAGGCCATCGCGTTCAAGCTGGCCGAGATGGGGACGAAGATCGAGGCCGCGCACGCGTTGATGGTCAACGCCGCCCGGCTCAAGGACGCCGGTCAGCGCAACGACGTCGAGGCCGGCATGGCCAAGCTACTCGCCTCCGAGTACTGCGCGGAGGTGGTCCAGGAGGCGTTCCGTATCCACGGTGGCTATGGCTACTCCAAGGAGTACGAAATCGAGCGCCTGATGCGGGAGGCCCCGTTCCTGCTCATCGGGGAGGGCACTTCGGAGATCCAGAAGACCATCATCTCCCGTGGCCTGCTCCGGGAGTACCGACTCTGACGCCTGGTCAGCCCCGGCGGCTCAGGCCGGCGGCGGCGCGTTCGACGGCGAGGCAACGGTCCTCGACGTAGTCGATGCCGGCGTCGGCGGCGATCCGCCGGGCCGTTGGGGAGATGATGCCGAGTTGCAGCCAGACCGCCGGTGCGCCGATCCCGACGGCCGAGCGGACGACCTCCACCGCGTCGTCGGCCGGGCGGAACACGTCCACCAGGTCGACTGGGTGCGGGATGTCGGCGAGAGACGGGTAGGCCCGCTCGCCGAACAACTCGTCCACGGCCGGGTTGACCGGGATGATCCGCCAGCCGTGCTGTTGCAGCTGGAGCGGCACGGTGTGCGCGGGTTTTCGCGGATCACGGGACGCGCCGACAACAGCGATCACGGCGGCGTCGGCGAGGATCTGCCGGGGTGTGCGCATCCATCGACTCTAACGCCGCTGGTCGTGGCGGGCCGCCGGGAGCAGGGGTGCGCCCGCGAGGTGCTGCCGGCAGTGCCCGGCCGCGGGGATCTGGCGGGGCCGGGGCCGTCGGGATCCGGCGGGGCCGGAGGGCCGGGGGATCCGGTGGGGGCGGCTAGAGCAGGCTGAGCTGCTCGGCGGGCGGCTGGTCGGGGGGCCGCGGGGTGTCCCGGGGAACGCCGGGATGGAGGCCGTGCCGGCGGGCCGCGATCCGGACCCGTGCGGTCAGCTCCCGCTGGTACGACTGCGGGGAGTACGCGCCGGCCCCGTACAGCTCACGGTAGCGGGGGACCAGGTGCGGAAAGGCGCGGCCGAGCCAGCGGGCATACCAGTCTCGGGCGCCAGCGCGCAGGTGTAGCGCGATCGGGGTCACGCCGGTCGCGCCGGCGCCGGCGACCGCTGCCACGGTCGCTTCGATGGACTCGTCGTCGTCGCTGAGGCCGGGCAGGATCGGTGCCATCAACACCTCGACGGCGAAGCCGGCTTCGGTGAGTTGGCGGACCACGTGTAGCCGGCGGCCGGGGCTCGGTGTGCCCGGTTCGACCGCTCGCCAGAGCCGTTCGTCCACGAAGCCCAGCGAGCAGGCCAGGCTGACCCGGGTTACCTGGGCGGCCTGGCGGAGCAGGGGAATGTCGCGCAGGATGAGGGTGCCCTTGGTGAGGATCGAGAAGGGGTTGGCGAAATCCCGTAGGGCGCTGATGATCTCCGGTAGGAGTTGGTAGCGCCCCTCGGCTCGCTGGTAGCAGTCGACGTTGGTGCCCATCGCGATCTGCCCGCCCCGCCAGCTGGGTGCTGCCAGTTCTCGGCGGAGCAGCTCGCCGGCATTGGTTTTGACGATCACTCTGCGGTCGAAGTCGGCACCGGCGTCGAGGCCGAGGTAGGTGTGCGTGTTGCGGGCGAAGCAGTAGACGCACGCGTGGCTGCAACCCCGATATGGGTTGATGGTCCACTCGAAGGGGACCCGGGAGGTGCCCGGGACTCGGTTGATGATCGACTTTGCCTGGATCTCATAGAAGGTCATGCCGGCGAAGTCGGGCGTGGGGAAGCTGCGGGCGGTGGCGCCGGTCAGCGCCAGCGGCAGGGGTGGCGTCGCTGGCGCTGACCCGTCGAGGCCGATCGTGCTCGGATCGGCGGCGAGGTTGTCCCAGCGCATGGCTGGTATTCGAACACAGGTACGAACAGGTGGGCAAGTGTTGTGGGGGTGTGCCCGCCCGGGGTGGGTCAGTGGGGGTGCTCGGCGAGCTTCTTGCGGACGTCGTCCATGTCCAGCGCTTCGACCTGCTCGATCAGGTTCTCGAGGGCCGACTCGGGTAGCGCGCCGGGCTGGGCGAAGACGATGACCCCGTCGCGGATAGCCATGATCGTTGGGATGGAGCGAATGTCGAACTTTGCACCCAGCTCCTGCTGTGCCTCGGTGTCGACCTTGCCGAAGACAATGTCCGGGTGCTGTTCCGAGGAGCGCTCGTACACCGGGGCGAACCGCTTGCAGGGGCCGCACCAGTCGGCCCAGAAGTCGACCAGCACGATTCCGTCGCCACCGGTCAACTCGTCGAAGTTTGCCGTGGTCAGCTCAACGGTTGCCATCTCAATCTCTCCGATCGCGTGGAACAGCTACCTCTGGTCGAACCAGGGCGCGCTGCAGGGAATTCCCGGGACCCTGATGGCCGAAACGCCGCCGCCGCGGGTCGGTTACGGCGCGGCTCGAACGCATCGATGGTTTTCGGTGCGGAGTTGGGTCCTGCAATACGCAAGTGCATGTCGCATTTGCGTTACCATCGGTAGTGGGAGCGCTCTCAGGCGGGTTGGCGGCGTTGCGCCTACGTGTCGGTAACTTTAGTCATGACAAGGAGCTATTGGATCCACGGTGATCACTTGCAGCGGGGGTCTGAATTACGCTGAGTGATGTAACAAAAAGGAAACTGTGATCCCCGTCTCTGTTGGAATGTGGCTGCGGTGCGGCAGAATCTGTCGCATCAGAGCGTGGGCGGCGGGTGCCGGGGAGGGCCCCGCCGCTCATTGCGTCCGGCCTCAGGTGGCACTGGTGTGACTTTTCCCGACCACCGTCGTCCCCTGGCCCACCTTTACGATCGGTAAGGCATGCTGTGCCGAACTCATCACCGCCCGTCGAAGGGGGACCAGGATGCAGTTCGGCCGCTACTACGAGGATTTCGAGGTTGACGCGGTCTACCGGCACTGGCCGGGCAAGACGGTCACGGAGTACGACGATCATCTCTTCTGCCTGCTCACGATGAACCACCACCCGCTCCACCTGGACGCGCACTACGCCGAGACCGCAAGCCAGTTCAAGCGCAACGTCGTGGTCGGCAACTACGTCTACTCACTGCTGCTCGGCATGTCGGTGCCCGACGTCAGCGGCAAGGCGATCGCGAACCTGGAGATCGAATCCCTGCGCCACGTCGCCCCGACGTTCCACGGCGACACGATCTATGGGGAGACCACTGTCCTGGACAAGCGGGAGTCCTCCTCGAAGCCGGACCGCGGCGTGGTCGCCGTCGAGACCCGTGGCTACAACCAGGACGGGACGCTGGTGTGTGTGTTCCGGCGCAAGGTCATGGTGCCGAAGAAGGCGTACGCCGAGGCCGCGGCCGCCGACGGGGTGGATCTGGAGCGGCCGAGTTTCCCCACGCCGCGCTGACGGCGTTGCCGCGTCGGAGGTACCGGAAAGCTTCCGGCGTGGCCCACCCCTCGCTCTATTACAGATTTATCCGGTACTCCGCTCTTTGTTGGTCTTTTTTCGGTAATTGGGGCTTATGCTGGCGCCGGAGGTTCCCATGAGCCACTCCGTCGCCGGCGAGCCGCCCGTCCGTGGCCGTCACGCCGTACCGCCGACCGTTGCCCCCTACTCCGCCGCGGAGTGGGACCTGCTCTCCAGCCTGCCCAGCTGGACTGTCGCCGTTACCGCCACCCACGCGCCGGTGCGGGGGGTCGCCGCCGGGCTGGCCGGCCTCGACGCCGTCGCCGCGGGTCGGTCCTTCGACAGTGATCTGGTTCGTGCGGTGGTGGCCACGATCTACGCCCGGCACGACGGTTCGGCGAGCGCGCCGAGGGGGTGGCTCGCCCGCGACGCCGAACTGCTCGCGGGCGACGCCGAACTGCTCGCCGTCGCCCGCGCGGCGGCCCGGCTGCTCGAGCGGCGAGCCGATCCGGCTGACTCGGCCGCCTACCGGCAGTGGGTGCAGTCGGTCGCCGCCCGGGTCTGCCGGGCCGGGCCGAGCCGGGGCGGGCCGGTTGCCCGCAGCGACCGCCGGTTCCTCGATCGGCTCGGGGATGCCCTGGGGCTGGGCTGAGTGGCACGTCCGACTGGCCGTACCCTCTATGACCCGTGACCGGTGAGCAGTTTGAGGTCGGGGTGGGTCCGTGGCAGGGCACCCCGCCGGACGACCCACGCTACGATCCAGACCTGCTGGCGCACGGTGACCGACGCAATGTCGTTGACCGGTACCGCTACTGGCGGCAGGAGGCGGTCGTCGCGGACCTGGACCAGCGGCGGCACGACTTTCACGTGGCGATCGAGAACTGGCAGCACGATCTGAATATCGGCACCGTGGTCCGCAATGCCAACGCGTTCCTCGCCGCCGAGGTCCATGTTGTCGGTCGCCGCCGATGGAATCGACGCGGCGCGATGGTGACCGACCGCTACCAACATGTGCGGCACCACGAGACGATCGAGGGCTTCGTCGCCTGGGCGGCGGGTGCCGGGCTCTCGGTGGTGGGCATCGACAACCTGCCGGGTTGTCAACCGCTGGAGACGGCCACGCTGCCCCGGCGGTGCGTGCTGCTCTTCGGTCAGGAGGGCCCGGGGCTGTCCGAACCTGCTCGGGCCGCCTGTGACCAGCTCTTCTCGATTGCCCAGTACGGCTCGACCCGTTCGATCAACGCCGGCGTGGCCAGTGGCATCGCCATGCACGCCTGGATCCGGTCCTACGGCGGGCCAGCTCCGTCCTGAGGCGGTGTCACCGCTCCACTGTGTGGTGTGAGATCACCGACGGATCGAAGCGCGTCGGCCGGTGAAGCTCGGGGAATGTGGCTGCATGCGATAGCCTGGCCGGCGAGTGCGGGGTCGTTGCTCGTGGGGTCGTTCAGCGCGACCTTTCGAGGTTGGCGCGCCTTGGGCTCAGGCACGGTGCACCTGCTCCGGAGCATCCGGTGGCTTGACAAGTCCCCCGGAATGTCGGAGAACGGACACAGTCAAATAACTGTACGGCATCACGCTGATACTCTGAGTGTCGCTGCGGTAATCGGACCCGGCGCCCGCGCGAGAGGATGGCCCGTCATGGTCAAGAAGGTCCTCACCTGGGCCGGTATCGCATTTCTGATCTTTTTCGTGGCCTACCGGCCGAACTCCGCGGCGGACGTCTTCAAGTCGCTGGGCGGCGGTCTCGTGGACATCGCCCAGGGGTTCGGCGAGTTCGTCACCAACATCGTCGCCTAGCCGACGATGGGCAGCCCCTCCGATCCCCCCTTCGACCCCGACGACCCCGACCGGGAGCGCCGGGAGCGCGACACGGAATCGATCCCCCGGATCGAACCAGAGGACGGATCCGGCTATGGATCCGGTCCACCCCCGTTCCCGGGTCCCGGCCCGTTCGACGAGGCGAGGTTGGGCGAGGGGCCCGGGTTCGCCGACGACAGCCGGTCGGGGCGGACCTGGATCCCAGACCCCGAGGGCGACTACCAGCCGCCGCAGATCTCCGAGGACGAGATCGCCGGCCTGCGGGCTGACTCGGCGGGCATGGCGCCGCGCCGGGTCCTGCCGCTGGAGGATGAGCCCAGTTCCCTCGTCGCCCGCTACCTCTTCCCCACCGAGCGGTACCGGGGCGAGTGGAAGCGGCACTGGGTTCACCTCGTCACCCCGCTGCTCATCGGCGTCGTCGCCACCTTCGTGCTGGGGTACCTCTCCGGCTTCCTCGCCGGCCGGGATGTCGGTGGGCTGACCACCGTCGCGGTGCTGGCCTGGTTTGCCGTGATGGGTTGGGTGGCGTGGCGGGTCGCTGACTGGTGGTACGACCGGTTCATCCTGACCAACAAACGGGTGATGGTGGTCAACGGCATCATTACCCGCCAGGTGGCGATGATGCCGTTGGTGCGGGTCACCGACATGAAATACGAGCAGACACCAGCCGGGCGAGCGCTCAACTATGGCACGTTCGTCCTCGAGTCCGCCGGTCAGGAACAGGCGCTGCGCGAGGTCAAGAATCTGCCTAACCCGAACGAGCTCTACCTGCGTGTCGTCGAGGAGATGTACGAGCCGCAGGCGGTCGAGGCGCGGCTGGGCAAGGAAGCCGACGAGGCGAAGGCCGACGACGGCGCCTGAGACAACGCCGGAGCCGGCGTGACCAGCGTCCCTTCTGGGGGAGGCGATGTGCCGTCCGCGCCGGCGCCGTTAGGTTGATCCGGTGGATATCAAGCTCTTCGGCGAGGTCTTCGTAACCCTGCTCGTGATCGTTGACCCGCCGGGCATGATGCCCATCTTTCTGGCGCTGACCGGACCGTTGTCCGCCCGGGACCGGCATCGGGCGGCCTGGCAGGCGGTGGCGCTGGCGCTCGGGGTGATCGCGATCTTCGCGGTGGCGGGCTCGACCCTGCTCGACTACCTGCACGTGGACCTGCCCGCACTGCAGGCCGCCGGTGGCCTGCTGCTCGTACTGGTCGCCCTGGAACTGTTGACCGGTAAAGCGGACGACCCCAGCCAGCAGGTCACCTCGAACATCGCGCTGGTGCCGCTGGGTACCCCGCTGCTCGCCGGTCCCGGCGCGATCGTGGCCACGATGCTCTTCATGCAGCAGGCCGACGGCGCGGCCGACATAACCGCGATCGCCGGCGCGATCGTCGCCGTGTTACTCGCCGTCTGGGTGGTCCTTCGCTTCTCCGGCGGGATCGTCAAGATCCTGCGTCCGGGTGGGATCGAGGTGCTGACCCGGATCGCCGGGTTGCTGCTGGCGGCGATCGCGGTCCAGTTGATCGCCGACGCGGTGGCCGCCTTCGTCACCCAGTACACGACCGGGGGCTGACTCTGTCGGGGGCGGATGGCAGGATCGCGGTGTGCGACGAGCTGGCCGACCTTCCACCACCCCGCCGCGACCCCGCGCCGCCGAGCCCGAACAGCTCGGCTTCGAGGGCATGCCGGAGCGGCTCTTCGTCTGCACCCCCAGCAAACTCGGCGCCTACGCGGACTGCCCACGGCGCTACCGCTACACCTACCTGGACCGGCCCGCCCCGCAGAAGGGGCCACCCTGGGCGCACAACTCACTCGGAGCCAGCCTGCACACCGCGTTGAAGAACTGGTATGCGCTCCCCGTTGACCGGCGGCGGTCGGCGGCGCTGGCGACGCTACTCAACGGCACCTGGGTGCGCGACGGCTACCGGGATCACGAGCAGGAGCGAGCCGCGTTCCGAACGGCGCTGGGCTGGCTTGAGGCGTACGTGGCGACGCTCGACCCGGAGACCGAACCGCTGGGGGTGGAGCGGGTGGTCGCGGTGAAGACCGGGGTGCTGGCGTTCAACGGCCGCGCCGACCGGATCGACTCCCGGGTCGGGCCGGCGGGGGCGGAGCTCGCCATCGTGGACTACAAGACCGGCCGGGCTGGGCTGGACACCGACGACGCCCGCGGCTCGCAGGCGCTGGCGCTCTACGCGTACGCGGCGGAGCGGGTCTTCCGCAAACCGTGTCGCCGGGTGGAGCTACACCACCTGCCGACCGGGACCGTCGCCGCGCACGAGCACAGCCCGGAGTCGCTTGCGCGGCAGGTGTCCCGGGCTGAGGAGACCGCCCGGGACATCATTGCCGGTGAGCGCTCGGTCGCCGCCGGCGGTGACCCGGACCAGGCCTTCCCCACCGCCCCGGGTCCGCGCTGCGGCTGGTGTGACTTCCGGCGGCACTGTCCGGCCGGTGCCCAGGCGCCGGGGAAGGACCCGTGGGCCGCCGTGGAGCGGGTGACCGACAGCGCGTGACGGTCCCGCCCCGACCGCCCACGGGACCGGCGGCGCGTTGCGTCCCCGGCGCAACGGCGTGAGCCGGGTCGGTCAATCGTCGGTGCGGCGGCGGGCCTGGCAGCGGGGGCAGAGACCCCAGAAGGTCACGTCGGCCTCGTCCACCTCGAAACCGTGTGCGGTGTTCGGGTCGAGGCAGGGGGCGTCGCCGACGGCGCAGTCCACGTCGGCGATGTCGCCGCAGCCCCGACAGACAACGTGGTGGTGATTGTCGCCAACGCGGGCCTCGTAGCGGGCGGGGCTGCCGGCCGGCTCGATCCGGCGGGACAGCCCGGCCCGGGACAGCGCGCCGAGCACGTCGTAGACAGCCTGGGTGGAGACCGAGGTGAGGCGCTCCCGGACCCGCCGGGCGATCTCGTCCACCTCCAGGTGCCCCCCGCCGGCGAGCACGTCGAGGACAGCGAGGCGGGGACGGGTTACCCGCAGACCCTTCGACCGGAGCAGCTCCGCACTACTGGGCATGCGCCAATGACAGCACGCGACGACCGAGAGCGACAACCGAGCGGCGAACCGACGGGGTGAACCGAGCGGATCACGACTGCGTGTAGCTCGGGCGCGGGACGTAGGTGGGTGGGTCAGGTGACCGTAGGCTGGCCGTCCCGTGCCGGCACTCACCCGGAGGTGTCCATGTTCAAGGAGTTCCTGGGGCTGCCCGCCCACGTTCTTGTGGTACACGCTGTGGTCGTCTTCGTGCCGCTGCTCGCGCTGGTGGCGATCGCCTATGTCGCGTTGCCGCGGTTCCGGCCCCGGATCGACTGGGCGCTCGTCCTGCTGGCGGTGACGGCGCCGGCCACCGCATGGGTCGCGGTGCAGTCCGGCGAGGAGCTGAGCGACCTCTTCACCGCCCGCGGGATACAGGGGCCGATCGTCGACCAGATCGCTGAGCACTCTCGGTACGGCGCCCTGACCTTCCGGTACGTACTGGTGTTGGCGGTCGCCGCCATCGTGCTGCTCGTGGTGACCAGCGGTCGCCCCCGTGCGCCGAAATCGCCGCCCTGGGTGACCCGCGTGCTGTCCGTGGTGGTGGTCGCGTTCGCCGTCGTCAGTCTGATCTACGTCTCGCTCACCGGGCACACCGGCGCCGAGGCGGTCTGGGGTAACACCCTCTGACCTCAGCGCACCAGCCGGAGGCAGAACGCACAGCTGAGCGCCAACAGGATCACGGCGACGACCGCCCCAACGGTCCAGGTCAGGTGCTGCGCTCGCTGCTCGGCCCGGTCCAGCGCCGCCAGGTCCTGTCCGGGGAGTTGCCGTGGTGGTGGCGGCTGGACGTGTAACGGCGGATGCCAGCCGGCCGGCGGCGGGATGGTCGGCGGCGGGCCGGTGTATCCGCCGGGCGGAGTTGTCGGCGGCGGGTCGGGCTCGCCGGGCGGAGCACCGACGCCGGGGGGTCGCCAGTAGTCGTCCGCGGAGCTGCCGGGAGTCATCACGCCCGCTGACGCTATCAAGGGCCGGCCCACCCTGCAGACACCCTCAGGCGCACCCCGGCAACGCGGTCCGGTGGTCGAGGTGCATCGTGACCTCGCTGTCTCCTCGGCCGGCCGGGCTAGGGTTAGCTTTGTGAACCACCAGGAGCCGGGAAGATCCGGGGTGCGTGCCGAGGACCGGCCGAGCAAGCGGCGCGATGACGGCTACTCGATGCTGCCGGAGCGGGCCGTTGACGACACCGACCAGGGGTGGGGGGAAGCCACCGGCGGTAACGACGTGTGGTTGCTCGAGCAACGCCCGCCGCACTGGGACTGAGTACGCGGGTCTGATCGGGTGTCGTAGCCACCGTCTCCGCCGGGGCGCGGCCACTTCCGAGACTCCAGACGACCACCTGGTGGGGTCGCATTCCGCACCGTGGGTCTGGCCGGCCCTGTCATTGCCGCACCCTGCCTACACCGTCGCGGTGGCGGAGTCAGGGTGGGGGTCGTTCTTGTCAAGCTGGCGATAGTTAAATATGTGAATCAATTGTATTAAGCGTTGCTAAAGGGTTAGGTGTGACGCTGGTGGTGGATTGATGGCGTATGCGAATGTTCTCCCACTGTCGGTTTTGGAGGGAGAACAGGTTGTCTGCCAGAAGATTGATCACCGCCATCTTGGTCCCACTTGCGCTGATACTCGGTTCGGGTACGGCGGCGGCGGCGACCACGACCGCGAACACGACAGCGGAGCGGACCTATAACACCTGGGTCTGGAACGTTGCCGGCTGGACGATGAATCGCGCGTCAACAACGAACGGTCTGATCACGGCGATCACCGACTCGATCAAAAACCGGTCCGCGGACTTCGCCGCCCTCAACGAGGTGTGCTGGGGGCAGTACGTGGCTGTAATTCAGAGGCTGCGCGACCTGGGCTGGCCGGAAGACGACAGCAACTTCGCCCGGTTTGAGACGTCCCACTCCACCGCCTGTAACGGTGAGGCCTTCGGGAACGCGATCTTCAGCAAGGCCCCACTCGGCACCGCCTTGCGTTACACGCTGCCCTCGGACGGGTCATCCGAGGACAGGACGCTCTTGTGTGCGCCATTGTCGACTACGCAGAAAATGGCGTTCTGTACTACGCACATTACGCCATCGAATGCGATTATCGACGGTAAGAGTATCAATGAGCAGCAGCTGGACGAGGTGCACGGCCTCATGGAGACCTTCAACGGGCTTGGGATGACCGTCATTCTCGCTGGCGATCTCAACAATCAGCCCGACTACGCGCGGTTGAACAAGTGGTACTCGTCCAGTCTGAACACTCCGTACAACTCCGCCAACTATGGCAGTTATCGGGAGCTGGATGACACGGATACCCGTTGTGCCGGGTACGGCGAGACCACCGTCTTCGACGGCGACAACGGTGGCCCGTGTGGAGACGGCCGCAAAATTGACTTCATCTTCGTGCGAGAGAACCGTCTTGCCGGGTCGTACACCGGTGACTCGCTTTCCATCTCCACCGCGTGCGACGGCGAATGCTCCGACCACCGGGTCGTGATCGGCAGGGCCACGGTCGACGTGAGCCTCTGACCCGGTCGGTCCGCCCCCTGCCACCGAGCTGAACCCAAGCGATCACGGGCAGCCCCTGCGTGTTGACGGTCCCGCTGAGGGACCGTTTCCCGACCGGGTCTGCCCGTGATCGACGTGCCGGAGGCCGGGGCAGGGCGAGGCGGGGCGACCCCGCCCCTCGCTCAGCTGGTGCCGCTGGCGGCGGGGGTCTTCTTGCCGCCGGAGTTGGCCGAGGAGCCCGTGCTCTTCGCGGAGGTTGCGCCGCCCGCTGCGGAGCCGTTCGACGTCGATCCGTTCGACGTCGATCCGCTCGAGGTCGAGTCCTTCGAGGTCGAGTCGCTCGACGAGCCGGAGTCGTTGCTCGCGGCGGCGGGCTTGCTGCCCGCGCCACCCGAGCCCGAGTCGGAGCGGGAGTCGGTGCGGTAGAACCCCGACCCCTTGAACACGATGCCGACCGAGTTGAACAGTTTCCGCAACCGCCCCGCGCAGGTGGGGCACTCGGTCAGCGGCTCGTCGGTGAAGGACTGCACCGCTTCGAGCTGGTGGCCGCACGCGGTGCAGGCGTACTGGTACGTGGGCACGTTCTCCTCCGGAACTGGCACTGTCGGTTGGCACTCAACGTATTCGAGTGCCAATGGTGCGTCATCGCTCCGGATTCGTCCAGCGGACGTGTGGTGCGCGACACCACCGCGGGTTCACCGCGGCACGGCACCATCCAGCGTACGCAGGCCGTCCGCCGGGGTGACCACAGCGTGGACCGGCCGGTCATGCGGCTCCATCGGTAGGGTGTGCACCAGCTCACCATCGTGCAGCGGCACCACGGTCAGGGTGGTCGCCGGGACCCGGGCGAGCGCGCGGTCGTACGAGCCGCCGCCCCGCCCCAGGCGCACCCCCCGCCGGTCCACCGCCAGTGCCGGCAGCACCACCAGGTCGGCCGTCGCGACCGCCGTCCGGCCCAGCGGCGGCGCGGTCGGCTCCCGCATCCCCCGCCCGGCGGCGGCCAGATCGTCGGGTCCGGTCCACGGCGCCCAGTCCAGGTCGAGGTCAGCCCGGAGTACCGGCAGCAGCAGTTCGGCGCCCTCCGGCAGCGCGGCGTGCAGTACCGCCGGCAGATCTGGGCCCCCGGGTTCGGTGGCGACCGGCACGTACGCGGTCACCCGGCGCGGGCGCAGTCGGCGCACCAGGGCGACCAGGCTGGCCTGGACCTGCCGGGCGGCGGCGGCCCGCTCGGCGTCGCCGAGCCGCCGACGGTGGGCGAGCAGTCTGGTTCGCGCCGCAAACTTCGCATCGTGGGTCAGTTCCGCCCGATCAGAAAAATCCGGCACGCAACACTCCTGACGCAGGACTCATCCGGGAGTGACTCTGTGTCAGCATCGCAGGCATCGGCCGGCGAAGTCCCGGGGGGACCGAGTGACACTACGGGCACGCTTAACCGCAGCCTTCCTCACGGTGGTGCTCGGCCCGGTGCTGGTCGGGGCGTACTTCGTGGGGTCGGCGGTGAACAACATCGATCGAAGTCGGTCCGCCGACCGGCTCGCGGTTGCCACAACCGCCGTCCGCACCGCGGTCAACGTGCTCTGCCAACAGCTACGGGCCGCCGCGGAGGTGGTGGCCCTCGCCGCCGATCGGGCGGCCGCCGTGGGGCAGGTGGTCGATCGGGGTCTCGCCGCCGCCGTACGGGTAACCGATGGTGCGGGGCAGGTGCTTCATGCCACCGCGCCGCTGCCCGCCGCGCCCTGGCGGGACTGCGCGGCCCGCACCCCGGCCGAAGCTCCGCCCGGTGCGTTGGTCGTCCGGGTGGAACTGCCGGGTGGCGCCACCGGGGCCGCGCCGGGCGCGGTCACCGCGATGCAGCCGGTCAACCCGGCGCTCGTGGCGCGGCTGGCGGTGCTCATCGGGGCAGCGGTCACCCTGCCCGACGGCCCGGACCCGACCAGCCGGCTCCAGCACACCACCGAGCCGGCGGGAGTACGCGAGGCGGTGCTCGGCGCCACCGGTGGGTTGGACGGTGAGCAGGTGGTGGGCACCAGCGACGGTCGGTACGTGCGGCGGGTCGGTCCGTCGGACGGGCAGCCACTGTCGCTGGTGCTCTCCGTTCCGCGCGCCCAGCCCGTCAGTCTGTACGTCGCCCTGGCCGCCGCCGTGCTGTTGACCGTGCTGTTGGTGGTCGTGGTCGCCGGTCGGCTGGCCCGGGCCACCAGCCGACCCCTGGTCGAACTGGCGGGGGCGGTGGACCGGGTGGCCCGGGGCGATCTGACCGCGCGGGTGCCGGTGCGCGGCCGGGACGAGATCGGGCGGCTGGCCGGAGCGTTCAACCGGATGACCCGGGAGACCGGCACCTACGTCGCCGCGCTGACCAGCAGCCGGGACCAGCTGCGGGGACACCTGGAGGTGCTGGGGGACACCCTGGCCAGTACCCATGACCTGCAGCGGATCCTGCGGGTCATTCTGCACAGCGCAATCGCGGCGACGGGCGCCCGCGCGGGGGCGGTACTCCTCGTCGATTCGGCGGGGCTGCTGGTCGCGCAGGCCACCGAGGGGCTCGAGGCGCCGGCCGGTGGGCCGGGGCCGATCCGAGTGCCGCTGGGCGACCTGGTGGGCGCGGTTACGGTCAGCGGAGAGGCGCGTTGCGGTCGGGTGGAGCCAGCTGTGGCGCCGCCGGGGGAGCCCCCTTGCCGGACGTACATCGCGGTGCCCTTCGCGGCTCCGCGGGCTGACGGTGCTCCGCGGGCTGACGCTGCTCCACGCGACGGCGGCCCGTCCCCCCGCGCGGGTGGGCCGCCGGACGGTGCGGCGCCGGCGACGTTCGGCGTGCTCGCCCTCTACGACCGGCTCGGCGGGGAGGAGTTCGACGACGACGACCTGGTCACGCTGCGCACCTTCGCCGGGCACGCCGCGGTGGCGGTGGACAACGTCCGGGTACACGAGGAGACCCAGCGGCTGTCGCTGACCGATCCGCTCACCGGTCTCTGGAACTACCGCTACCTGCGCCAGTCGCTTCGCCGTGAGGTGGAACGGGCCACCCGGTTCGGCCGAATGCTCAGCGTCCTCGCCCTCGACCTGGACCGCTTCAAACACGTCAACGACACCCACGGACACGCTGCCGGGGACCGGGTGCTGGTCGAGTTCGCCCGGCGGATCCGCGGTGAGATCCGCGAGGTCGACCTCGCCTTCCGACTCGGAGGAGAGGAGTTCGTGGTGCTGTTACCGGAGACCGACGCCACGGGTGCGACCATCGTCGCGGAGCGGCTCGGTGCGGCGGTACGCGACACCCCGATCGCCGTCGGCGGGTTGGCTGCCCCGACCCAGGTGGCGGTGACCGTCTCTATTGGTGTCGCTGTCCACCCCCACCACGGTGGCACCGGACAGGAGGTGCTCAACGCCGCGGATAAAGCCCTGTACGCGGCGAAAGCCAGCGGCCGAGACACCTGCCGGGTCGCCGGAGCGGCGGAGGCGCCCGCGACCGGGCCCGGGCTACCGGCGCCGGCCGGCCCGGCCGAGGGGACACCCCGAGCCGGGGCGCGGCGTGAGCCGTCGGCGCAGCCCGGTGCCGGTGGGAACGGGTCGGAGACCGAGGCGGCGCCAGGGTCTGGGGCGGTCACTCCCCGCGGCGCGACTTCCGGTCCTCACCCGCCACGGCAGAGCCGCGGCCGATAGTCTCGCGGCATGTCGGAGCACTCAGCGAAAATTCCATCGACGGCCATCGGGACCGGGGGTCCCCGCGCGGTCAAGGCGGTCATTCCGGCCGCCGGGCTCGCCACCCGCTTCCTGCCGGCCACCAAAGCGGTGCCCAAGGAGTTGCTCCCCGTGGTTGACCGGCCGGTGTTGCAGTACATCGTCGAGGAGGCCACCCAGGCCGGGATCACCGACGTCCTGTTGATCACCGGGCGCGGCAAGACCTCTATGGTCGATCACTTCGACCGCCGTCCCGACCTGGAAGAGCGGCTCGCAAAGAAGCCCGAGCTGCGGGCCGCGGTCAAACGGACCGAGGACCTGGCCGCGATCTACACCTGCCGGCAACCGGATCAGCTCGGGCTCGGCCACGCCGTCGGCTACGCCGAGTCCCACGTCGGGGACCAGCCCTTCGCGGTGCTGCTCGGCGACGAGTTCGTGAAGCCGACCGAGCCGCTGCTGCCGGCCATGTTGGAGCTGCAGGCCCGTACGGGCGGGGTCGTGCTGGCTTTCTTCGAGGTCGAGCCGGACCAGACCTCCCGTTACGGCATCGCCTCGGTGGCTCCAACCGAGGCGGAGTTCGCCGACATCGGTGACGTGGTCCGGGTGACCGGCATGGTGGAGAAGCCGGAGCCGGAGGAAGCCCCCAGCAATCTCGCCGTGTTGGGCCGCTACGTCCTACCCGGCCGCATCTTCGACGCGATCCGCCGGACCGGTCCGGGCAGCGGCGGCGAGATCCAACTGACCGATGCGATGGAGCTCCTGCGCACCGAGGGGGTGCCGGTGCACGCCATCGTCTACCGGGGCACCCGGTACGACACGGGCATGCCGTTGGGCTATCTCCAGACCGTCGTGCAGATCGCCGCGGAACGCGACGACCTCGGCGCCGAGTTCCGTAAGTGGCTCGCCGAGTTCGTCAGCGCGGGCTCCTCGGGTGGTCCACGTACATGACCGCGACGGCCGACGCCGAGGCGGCCGTGAACGAGTTGACGCCGCTCGCCGACTACCTGGGCAGTGTGCTGCGCAGGCTACATGCACTGCCGCCACTCGACCTCGACCTCACCCAGGCGTACGGAAACGTCCTCGCTGAGGATGTCGTCGCGACACACTCCGTCCCGGCCTTCGACCAGGCGGCCGTGGACGGGTACGCGGCGTGCTGGGAGGACATTGCCGCCGGTGGCCGGGGCATCGTGTCCGCATCGGCCCAGGCCGGCTCGCCCGGCGGGCGGGTCGTGCAGCTCAACGTCGTCGGTGACCTGGGTGCCGCTAGTTGGCGTCCGGTCCGACTCACCCCGGGGACCTGCTTCTCGGTGGCCGCCGGGGCGCCGCTGCCGATCGGTGCGGACCTGGTGGTTCCGGTCGAGTGGACCGACCAGGGCATGGCCTCGGTGGAGATCTACCGGGTACCGAAGCGGGGGTACAGCGTCCGCAAGGCCGGCGAGGAACTCCTGGCCGGCACGTTGCTCGCCCGGGTCGGTACCTACGTCTCGCCGGCGCTGGTCGCGGTGCTCGCCGCCACCGGAATCGGCCATGTGGTGGTCCGGCCCAGCCCACGCGTGGTCGTCGTGGCCACCGGCGACGAACTCGTCGAGGTGGGGCGGGGCAGCCAGCCCGGCCAGGTGGTGGACGTGAACTCGCACGCGTTGACCGCGGCGGCGGCCGAGGCCGGCGCTCTCGCGTACCGGGTGGGCATCTGCGACGACGACCCGGAGGGGTTACGCGGCCTGCTGGAGGACCAGACCCTGCGGGCCGATCTGATCATCACCACCGGTGGTACCGGCACCGGGCCGGGCGACATGGTCCGGCGGATCCTCTCCCGTCGGGAGGGGAGCCGGACCGGACCGGTGGCCTTCACCGAGGTGGCGCTCTACCCCGGTACCGCGCTCGGGTTCGGTACGGTCGGCCCGGAGGAGGTGCCGGTGGTCTGCCTGCCCGGTGATCCGGGGGCGGCGCTGATCGGTTTCGAGGTACTGGCCCGGCCGGTGATCAATATGTTGGCCGGGGCGGAGCCGGTCTTTCGCCCCGGTGTGCGGGGACATCTACTGGAGACGGTCTCGTCGCCGGCGGGGCTGCGTGAGTTCCGACCGGCGCAGGTCGCGGAGCGGCGCGGCGGCGGCTACACGGTCCAGCCGTTGCGGGGCGGGCCACTGGCCCTCTCCGGACTGGCCGAGGCGAACGGGTTGCTGGTGCTCGGTGAGCGGGTGACCACCGCCGCTGCGGGTTCCACGGTGGATGTTTTGCTGCTGGACCGACGTCGGTGAGGGTGCTTGCCCCAGCCAGCGTTCAGGGCGGAGGATCGGCCGGTGAGTCTTCTGGGGCGGCGCACGCCGGGCTGGCCCGCCGTGTTGGCGGACGGTCCGGTGCTGGTGCGGCCCTACCGGCGTTCCGACGCCATCGCCTGGTCTGAGGTGCGCCGCGCCAACGAGGCGTGGCTTGCTCCCTGGGAGGCGTCGCTCCCAGGTGCCTGGGCGGACCTGAACTCACCCGACGCCTTTCGTTGGCTGTATCGGGAGCAGCGCCGCTCGGCCCGGATCGGCGAGAGCATGCCGTTTGTGGTCTGCCTCCGCGAGGCAGGGCGGGAACGCCTGGTTGGGCATCTGAATGTCGGCAGCATCGTGCGGCAGGCGTTCTGCTCGGGCTGTGCCGGCTACTGGGTGGATTCCCGGGTGGCCGGGCGGGGCATCATCCCCACCGCCCTTGCCCTGGCGGTGGACCATGCCTTCGGGCCGGGCGGGCTGCACCGGATCGAGATCAGCATCCGCCCGGAGAACCAGCCATCGCGTCGGGTGATGGAGAAGCTGGGCTTTCGCGAGGAGGCGTACCACGTGCGCTACATGCACATCGACGGCGCCTGGCGTGACCACATCGGGTACGCCCTGACCAGCGAGGACGTGGCGGCCGAGGGGGGCCTGCTGGCCCGTTGGTACCGGCTACGGGCAACGACCGGCTGAATGGGTCCCGGCCGGGACGATCGGCGCGGCGTGCCGGCATCTGGTGCCTCCGCCCGTAACCTCAGGTAACTGCAAGCTACGGCATTTGCAGCCCACCCGTAGGATCTTCGGCTTCAGGCCGAAATGTGAAAGATCGTCCGGCGTTGGCCTGTGCTTGCCCGAAATTCGGTGAACGGGAGGGGTGCGGGTGCCGACCTCGGTGCTCCTCGCCGTCCTCGCCGCCGCCGGCCTGCTCGCCCTGGCGCCGGCCCTGGTCCGCCGGTACGACGCGACCGAGCGGCTGGTGGCGGAGCGGGCGAAGTCGACGGCGCGGGTGCTCCAGCGCCATCGACGACGCCGCACTGTCCCAGGTCGCCGACCGATAAATCCGCCGCGCTCGCTTTCAGTCACGTTGAGCGAGAATGTGGGCTCCGGTGCCGGCGGTGCCGAATCGGCGCCAGGGTCCCGTCGGTCGGACCAGCTGCGCGCGGTTCCGGCGAACCCCAAGCGGCAGCGCCGGCTCGGCGGGCGACCGGGCGCCCACCCACGCCGGCCCCAGCGGCGTCGCCGCCCGGGCCCCCCAGTCATCTACCGGCGGCGACGGGTGCTTGCCGCGCTGTTCCTGCTCAACGCCGTCGAGCTGGTGGGTGTGCTATTTGTCGGCCCCGGATTCTGGATCAGCTTCGCGGTCACCGCCGCCCTGCTCCTGGCCTACGTCGCCCACCTGCGCTCCCGTGCCCTCGCCGACCAGCGCCGCCGACGCGCCCAGGCCCGCGAGGCAGCCTGGCTGGCCGCCCGCCAAGCCGAGGTACGGCGCGAGCAGGCACGCCGGGCCGCGGCCCGGCGTGAGGCGCAGCGTCGCCTGGCGGCCCAACGGGAGTCGGTGCGCCGTACCGCGATGGGCCTGGACCGGCCGGCGGACCTGCCGGCGGCGGCGAACGGCGGGACCGTCTCCTACCGGCGGGCCGGCGGCCTCCGCGGGCGCCCGTACCAGTCCGGCCGCGGTGCCCACCCGGCCTGACCTCGGAGCGTCCGCCCGGCCGGAACCGGGCGTTCCACCCGCTCGGCTCGTGGCGCACCCCTTCGCCGCGTCGGGGGTAATTCGCAGGTTGGCCCAGCGACCTGTTAGCCTTAGCGCCGGCCCGCTCGGTGAATGCCGAGTGGGACCTACGCCGGTACACCGGCGGAGGGGCTGTGGCGCAGACCGGTAGCGCACCTCGTTCGCATCGAGGGGGTCAGGGGTTCAAATCCCCTCAGCTCCACACCAATGTGGCCCTGACCAGCAGAAATTCCGGTCAGGGCCAAATTTTTGGCTATGCGAGTGTGAATCACCCCAGGAACTCCGTACCAAGGTGGGGGGTGTGACCGGTGTTCTGGCCTGCGGGCGGGTCAAGCCGGTCGTCTGGGCCGAGAAGACGCTACCGAGCCGGCCCGACCATGATGCCGTCGCGGCGGGCTGGGGCCGGACTCCCCTGCCACTCGACGGCCCGCATCACTCCCAAACCCGCGTAAATGCGTAGTTATCCGCTGCTTTAGAGGGTACTGGGTGGCTGCTGGAGGAACTGGTGCCGCGCAAGGTAGTGATGTGATGGAACCGGCTCAACGGCCCTGCTGCTCATTACTCTTCGATGTGCCCGGTGGTGAGGGGGCATCTCAGAACGCAATGGCTCTGGAGCCAAAGTCGGGGGCGGTGCGGAAATATCCGGTGAACGCGATCACCCGAGGGCGGCCGCGTTCACCGACTAGCGGATCACTCAGTCACTACAGAGAATCTGCGTGATTGTATGCTGTAAGGAAGCTGTCATCGAACTTCGGTCCGTAGGCCGAGCCGGGATCAAATGATTGGTGGCCGTAGAGACTGACTATCTTGCCGAGACCACTCGGACCGTAGTCCTTCACGATGGGGCTACCCTTGCCCCCAGCATCCCCTTTTCCGAACAGTTCGCAATCGCCTCCTACCTCGACTACCTCGGGATCACTGGAGAGGCTCATGTTGGAAGAGCAGAATCCCGGGGTTAGGCCACTAGCGTATCCAAGTATGTGCACATAACCGGAAGTCTGGTATGTTGCCCACCCGTGGGCACCGTACTGTGACGTCACATCGTCATCATCGTGCAAGATTGCAAACCCGATATTGCTGCTAACCCTACCCTGTTGTGTCCAACCAGACACGCTGGATAGAATCCGGGGGACGTGGTGCTTCCACGGGAAAGTGGTACCTGGGCCGTGAAGATCGGAGATCCAGACCCAATTTTTTGCCCACTCTCCGTGCAAGAGGTTGTAGACGCAGTTCCCGGAGGTCAGGATCAGGTTGTTGTCGCCAACTATCGTGCTGCCAGTGCATATATAGTCTTGTCCGCCGGCTGTGTATACAACCAGGCCCTGCGAATTTGTGACCCTGTCCATAGTGCCGTTATCGGCATTTTGGGTCGGCGGTACCGGGTCCATCGAAATTTCCGGAACATCGGATCGCGGCGACTGTGGGGCCTCTAGATTCATGTCCTCCGGAAGGGGTGCGGGTATGGCGTTGGCTATTCGCTCCGGAGTCCAGTATTCCTTAACCTTTTCGACAAGTGCTTCGCTGGTGATAGCCTGACCATCGCTGGTGCGATTGGGGTAGGAGACGCCGACACTAGTAGGGTCCGAATTAACCGGGGAGGACTGGTCTGCTTGGGCAGCGGGTGAAGCGCTCCCAATGAGGGTCAATGCTAGGAATGCAGGCGCAGACCATCGTAGTAGTGGTCTCAAGGGTTTGTTTTCCTTCCTTCGTGAGTTGCGAGATGACAGTAGTCCTAAAAGGACAAACCTTACAATGGGTGTGTGATCTATGTCACCTTATGCCCGATTATTCGGTCATTGTCTTCGAGGTGACTCGTAATGGGGTTTGGCCAGGGCCAGGTAGCTATGGTTGCCTTCCTGGCGCCTGGGCAGGGCAGCGTCCCCGCAGAACGGGCCGAGGACTCGCCACCGCCCAGGGCGTCCCGACGCGGGGCATTCCGCAGGTGGCCATGGACGTTTCCGGATGGGGAGCGCGCCGCCGCGTACTCACAGCTGGGAGCCTCCCTCCAGGAAGGCTGGTCGCCGCTCGCTGCTGACGAGGTCGTCGCCCCCAGGGCTCCGGACACGGCCTCACCTACGCGGCCACGGTCATCCCGGGTCGGCTTCGCGGAAACATGTATGACGCACCCGTCGTCGGGGTGCGGACCTCGTCCCCGACCGAACAACTCGCCCACCTTCTCGGTCACCGGAGATACCGGCGATGAGGGGGTCCGGCGGCCGGGGCCTAGTGAGGTACAGGTGTACGGCGGCAGCGGTCAGAAGGCGCCGGTTGACCCGTCGGTCAGCTCGCGAAGGATGTCGGCGTGGCCGGTGTGCCGAGCCGTCTCTTGGATCACGTGCATCAGGATCCAGCGGAGCGAGACCTCGCCGAGCTGCGGCTGTGGCACTACATGATCGAGGTCGAATCGGGCTGCCACCGTGCGGGACCGAACGCACTCTGCCTCGTAGGCCGTCGCGAGCCGTTCGACGGTGTCCTCGTCGGTCAGGGTGAAGCTGGCCAGCGCGCTCTCCGCGGTGGCCTGGACGACATCACCCTCGCTGGGGTCGAGTAGTGCCGAGAACCAGTTCCGCTCCACGAGGGTGAGGTGCTTGACCAGGCCGGCGACCGTGGTCGCGGACGGCACCAGGCGGCGAGCGGCATCGGTTTCGGAGAGCCCACGCAGCTTGCGCAGCACCGCGCCGCGCTAGAAGTCGAGGAAGGTTTCGAGCACCGCGCGTTCACTGCCCATGCGTACCTGCACCAGACCAACTGTGGGATCGGCACTCCTCGCAACCATGCCGGGACCCTAACCGACCGCTGGTGCCTTCACATCCCGAGTTTTCGCGAGCCCCTTCGACCGGGAGGTGGAAAGTGGTCAGGGGCGGGTCTCGGTTGCTGGAGTACCCGCCCCTGACCGATTGGCTGAGCGCGTTGGCCCGGGAGGTCCTCGCCGTCGGGCTGCCGGCGGTGGCTCCGCCAGAAACACAGTAGACCGCAGGCCGGTCTGGTCAGGCGATGAAGTCTCGGACCTTGGTGTAGTTACTGGAGTCGTCGTTCATGTCGGTGTGCCCCTTGCAGCCCACGGAGGTGTTCACTGCGCCGTCGAGCTTCGCCGAACTGTCGGGGTTGATCAGCGCGTCGCACGTCGACCACAGGGCGGCGTAGTTGACGTTTCCCGGGGTTTCGTCGCCGGAGTTCAGCGAGTCGAGGAAGCTGCTGCCTCGAATCATTTCCCGGCACGAGGTGTAAAAGAAGCAGAACAAGGAGACGTCGGTGCCGTGGTTCACCCCGGCCACGGAGACGAAGTCGTCCACGGTGGCGGTCCCGCCGCCGTTTTTGAGGTACCAGCGGGAGCTCAGCGTTCCCATCGAGTGAGCGACGATATCAACCTTCGTGGCGCCGCTCGCGTCGAGCACCTCCTGCACCTTGTCGATGAGCTGCGAACCGGTGGTCGCGTTGGACTGTTTCCAGTCGTAGGACCAGTTGTAGAGCTCGGAGTTCTGGTAGCCGTCCGCCTTGAACTTGTTGATCCAGGTGTTCCAGGTGCTGGCGGAACTGCTCAGACCATGGACGAAGAGGACGGGATTGCGGTCTGCGGCCTGCGCGGCCGACGGGGCGACCAGTGCCACCGTCGCCACCAGGGCGGCGACGATGGCGGTGCGGACGAAGCGTCTCATGGGGGTCTCTTTCGATCCGGGCGGCCCAGAGTTTCGGACCTGACGGTGGTGGGTGGGAGACAATCCAGTGACGAACGTCAATGTGACACGAGGGTGTCGGGGGGTGCTAGTGGTGTTATGTTTCGATCCGGTAACATTGATCACTGTCTGGCGGTGTTGCTGGTCAGGACAGGGGTGAATGCTCCTCGCGTAGCTTCGCCGACCCGGCGCCGACCGACCAGCCGGCAACCCACTCGCTGGATGTGGTCGGCTTGGTCCGGTCCGCCAGGTGGTACCAGTCCATCCGGCACGAGGCTTGGGTAACCTCCAACACGCCGTAGCCGTGTCCGTCCAGTTCGGTCCAACGTACGTGTGGATTCGTCGCGCGGATCAGGCTCGCGCCGAGCTTGCTGATGGCGTTGTCGGCCGGTAGCCGCAGGAAGTCGTCCACGTTGTCGGTGGTCACCGATGGCACCACGAATTCGGCGGCGGCCGGCGACCAGGGGCCGGTGGCTTTCGTCGTCAGTTCGTTGGCCCACGAGGTGTGGATATCCCCGGTGAGGAAGACGACGTCACGGGTGTCGGTGGCGCGGAGGTGGTCGACCAACTCGTTGCGGTCGGCGTTGTAGCCGTCCCACTGGTCGGCGTTGAGCACCACGCCGTTCTGTGGCACGCCCAGTAGCTCGCCCAGCGGGCCGAGAAGCCAGGCGGGTAACGTGCCGACATCGAGCCGAGAGATCATCACCGAGCTACCGACCAGCTTCCATCGCGCGTCGGAGGCGGCCAGACCGCTCTTCAGCCAGGTCATCTGGTCTTCACCGGTGATTGTCCGGTCGGTGTCGTCGACCTCGCCCCAGTCCTGCTCTGACCGGTACGTCCGCAGGTCCAGCATGGAGAGGTCGGCCAGCCGCCCGAAGCGGAGCCGGCGGTAGATGGCGCCATCCACCCCCGCGCGTACCGGCATCCATTCCAGGTACGCCTGCCGCGCCGCGGCCAGCCGGGCCGCGTAGTCACCCTCATCGCCCGGGGTGTGGTTCTCCGCGCCGCCGGACCACGAGTTGTTGGCGACCTCGTGGTCGTCCCAGGTGATCGCCCATGGCAGCGCGGCGTGCAGGGCCTGTAGGTCCGGGTCGGTCTTGTAGGTGGCGTGCCGGATGCGGTAGTCGGCCAGGGTGAGTATCTCGTGCGGTGGGCTGACCGGACGGATGACCTGACCCGCGGTGCCGAGCTCTCCGGTGCCGTACTCGTAGAGGTAGTCGCCGAGGTGCACGACGAGGTTCAGGTCGCCCCGCTCGGCCAGGTACCGGTAGGCCGCGAAGTAGCCGCCCTCCCAGTTCGAGCAGGAGACCACGCCCAGTCGCAGGCGATCGATCTCGGCGTCCAGGTCCGGCGCCGTCATCGTTCGCCCGGTCGGGGACCAGCCGCCGTCGTAGCCGAAGCGGTACCAGTACGTGGTGGCTGGCTCGAGCCCGGTTGCCTCGACGCGAACGGTGTGGTCCCGCGCGGGCCCGGTGGGAATCGTCCCCTGTGCCAGCGGCGTGGTGAAGTCCGGGTCGGCGGAGATCTGCCAGGACACCTGCGCCTCGGGGCCGAGCCCGGATCCGGGTTGGGCCTCCTCGGTCGGGGTCAGGCGGGTCCAGAGTAGGACTCCGTTGGGGAGGGGGTCGCCGGAGGCGACGCCGTGCCGGAAGGCGCCGCTGGCGGCCTGCACGGGATTGCCGCGGGCGACGGTGGCACTGGCGAGGGCGGCGGTGCCAGCGGACGCGCCGGCCACCCGGAGCAACGTCCGGCGATCAATTCCATTCATCATGAACTATGTTTACCGGATCCGGTGTCGGGTTCGCTACCGCCGGCTGTTGGCGTCGTTGGCACCCGCTGCCCGACGTGGCTCGCGACCGGGCGGGGCCCCGGGCGTCGAGAGGTTGCGGCGGTGGGCCGGGGTGGGCCTCGAACGGGTGAGGAGGCCCGCCCTCTGGGTGAAAGGTCCCGCTTGGTTCCTAATGTGATAGCGCGCCCTCGCGGGTGGGGCAGGGCGGGGTGAAGCGGGATGTACGCAGGTGCGGCGGGGATGGCGCTGGTCGCCGTGGTGGTCGTGGCGGGCTGCTACCTGGCGCACCGTGCGCTGGCGATTGCCCGTCGGCCGCTGCTGGTCGCGCCGTTTGAGTCCGGCTGGCCCCCGGAGGAGCACGCCCTGTCCCGGTACCACGTCCGTTGGTACCTGGTGACGGTGCTGTTCCTGGCGTTCGACGTGGAGATGCTCTTCATGTACCCGTGGGCGGTCGTCGTCGCCGACCTGGGGGCCACCGCCGTGGTGGAGATGTTCGTCTTCCTGGCAGGTGTGCTCGTCGCGGTCGTGTGGGCCTGGCGGGAAGGCGCGCTGCGATGGGTGTGAGCGGGACGCTGGCGCGGCTCGCCCTCCGGCACGCCCACCTGCTGGTCATCGAGGTGCCCGGGAACTGGCTGACCCGGGTCGCCGTCGAGCGGCTCGCGGGCGTCCGGGGGTGGCGGCTGGCGGTGTCACCGGCGGACGCCGACATCCTGGCGGTGTGTGGATCGCCCGGACCGGAGCTGGCGCTGGTGGTGGCGCGCCTGTGGGAGCAGCTGCCCGGGCCACGGGCCCGGATCGACGTCACCGGGCCGGAGCTGGTGGCCGCCGCCCTGGACCAGGCGGAGGCCGCCCTGCGGGACACGCCCCGCCAGCGACGGGACAGTATCGCCCGCGACGGGCGTGGGCCCGACGACGCCCCCGACGGCGACAACGCCCTGGCGCACGGCAGCGAGGATCGCGACGGGCTGGAGATGGACGTGCTGCACGTACGACTCGGCCCGGTGCTGCCGGACTGGCCAGCCGGCCTGGTCCTCCGCGCTCAGCTGCACGGCGACCTCATCGCCGAGGCGCAGGCGGGTGTCGTTGACGCCGGGCCCGGGCCGGCCGGCGGTGCGCACGTCGTCGGTGGTGGCCCGTCCGGCGAGGTCAGGCCGGCAGACGCCGGCGAGCTCGCCGCCCAACGCTGCGACAACGTGGCTCGGCTGCTGGCGCTGGCGGGCTGGCCGGACGCGGCCCAGCGGGCCCGCGTTGTCCGCGATCGGCTCCTGGCCGGCGAACGGTCGGCGGCGACCACGGAGTTGGCGCGGCTACGGCGCCGGGTACGCCGTTCGTGGCCGCTGCACTGGTCGCTGCGGCGGGTGGGGCCACTGCCGCCCGACGAACTGGCCCGATTGGGGCTCGCCCCGGATCTCACCGGTGACGTGTGGGACCGACTCAACGGCATGCTCGACCGGGCACTCCTCGCAGCCGGTGGTCCCTCCGGTGTGGTGGACGGTGCTCCTGCCGGTGTCGCCGGTGGTCCCGCCGGTGTGGTGGCCGGTGCTCCTGCCCCGGTGGTGGTCGGCACGCCCGTCGGCGTCGCGGTCGGCCTGCCGGTCACACCGCCCGCGGCGGTCGCCAGCGTGGTGTCCGGGTGGGACCTGGCCACCGCCCGGCTCATCGTGGCCAGCCTCGACATCGCGGTGTTGGGTGTGGTCACCGATGGCTGAAACACCGGTAGCCGTTTCCGGTGGCTGGGCGCCGGTCGCGGCGGGGCTGCTGGGGACGCTCGCGGTAGCCGCGGCGCTCTTCGACGGCGCCCTGGCCGGGCGGGCCGCCGGTGCCGGGTCCCGGATGGGGCGGCCGGTGGGGGAGGTGGCGCGGTTGCTGCGGCAGCGCCGGCGCACCACCGTCGCCGCGGACCGCCTGCTGTGGCGGATCGGCGGGGCCGGGTTGCTCGGGATGGCGCTGATGATCGTCACGGTGGTGCCGCTCGGGCGGTGGACCCTGTTCGACCTGGCCGTCGGGGTGGTGTGGGTAAACGCGCTCGATGTCCTGGCGTGGGCGTTCGTCTGGCTGACCGGGTGGGGCGCCAACTCCGCGTACGCGATGGTCGGCGGATACCGGTTTCTCGCCCACGGGCTGGCGTACGAGTTGCCGTTGATGTTCGCGTTGGTGGCGCCGGCGGTCGCGGCGTCCAGTCTGCGGGTGGGGGAGGTCGCCGCCGCGCAGCAGGGGTTGTGGTTTGTGGTGTGGATGCCGGTGGCCTTCGTCGTCTACTGCCTCGGCGTGGTGGCGATCGCGGTCTGGGGGCCCTTCTCGCCGGCGCTCGGTCGCGACGTGGCGGGTGGGGTGACGGCGGAGCTCTCCGGCGTGGATCGACTGTTGTTTCTGGCCGGTCGGTACGCGCTGCTCGCGGCGGGTGCCGCCTTCGCCGTACCGATGTTCCTCGGTGGTGGGTCCGGCCCGCTGCTGCCGGCCTGGGCCTGGGTGCTGGTGAAGGCCACGGCGCTGCTGGCGGGGTTGGTGTGGCTGCGCCGTCGGATGCCCGCGCTGCGTCCGGACGTGTTCATGGAGGTGGGCTGGCTGGTGCTGCTGCCGGCGGTGCTGCTGCAGGACCTCCTCGTCGCCGTCATCGTGATCGGGGGCTGAGGCGTGCTCACCCACCTCGTCTTCTGGGGCCTCGCGGTCGTCGCGGTGCTCGCCGGGGTCGCCGTCTTCGTCGTCAACTCGATGGCCCGGGCCAGCTACTCCCTGGCGCTCTCCTTCATCGCGGTCGGTCTTCAGGTGCTCCTGCTGCAGCAGCTCTACGTCGGCGTGTTGGTCATCCTGATGATGGTGATGGAGATGGCGATCATGGCTGTCTACATGAACATGTTCATGGGAATGAATCCGGCGATGATGTCGATGAACATGGTCCACGGTGCTCGCCACGCCCTACCGGTGTCGGTCGGGGTGTTTCTGCTCCTGGCCGCCGGGGCGCTGTTCGCGCCGTGGCCGAGCCGTCGCGGCAGCCCACCGGCGGATGTCACCGCCGCCCTCGGCACGGAGTTGATGGGTCCGAAGATGTTGACGATGGCGGTGGTGGGTGTGGTCATGGCGGCCACCATCGTCAGTGGGGTCGTTCTGGCCGCGCACCGCACCCGCTACGACCGGCTCGGGGACGACCTTCGTCGGCCTCGGGCGGCCGATCCGCAGCCGGGGGGAGTCGGCCGGTGACGGTACGGACTGTGCTGCTGGTGGCCGCAGCCCTGATCTCCGTTGGTTTGTACGGCGCCCTGTCCCAACAGGTCGTGGTGATGGTGATGATGGGCCTGGAGTTGATGCTCAACGGCGTGATCCTGGCCGTGGCCGGGCTGTGGTGGTTCTGCGCCCCCGACCCGTCCGGGCAGGTGCTGCTCCTGGTCGTCCTCGCGGCGATGACGGTGGAGATGGCGATGGGCTTCGCCGTCGCCACGTCCCTGCACCGGATCCGGCGGTCGGACCTGACCGACACGGCCGCGGACCTGTCCGGATGAGCACGCTCGGGACGGCAGCGTTGTGGGCGGTGGTCGGCCTGCCCGCCACCGCCGGTGTCGTGCTGGTCGTCGCCCGGCCCCGGGACCGGGTCGCGGTGCGGGTCGCGTTGGCGGTCGCGGCCACGGCCGTGCTGCTTTCGGCACCGGTCGCCGTCGTCCGGCCGACGGTGGCGGTGCCGTTCCTGGCCGGCGCGGATTTCGTCCTGACGGTGGATGGCCTGGCCGCGCTGGTCCTGCCGACGGTGCTGGTGGTGACGCTGCTGGCGCTGGTGGCCGCCGTCGGCGAGGCGCTCACCCCGGCGGCGCGGTTCCACGGCCTGATGCTGTTGTTCGCCGCCGCGGCCGCGCTTACCGTCACGGCGGGCACCCTGCCGACGTTGCTCTTCGCCTGGGAGCTGATGGGCGCCGCGTCGTACGCGTTGATCGGGTTCTGGTGGTGGGACGAGGCCCGGGTCGCCGCCGGCCGCACGGCATTCGTCACCACCCGTACTGCGGATCTTGGCCTCTACCTGGCGGCCGGGGCGGCGCTGGCCGGTGGTGCGGGCCTGGCCCTGGCCGACCTCGCCGCCAGCAGCCCGGGGTGGCGGCACGTGCTGGCGGCGGGAGTCCTGGTCGCGGCGTTCGGCAAGGCCGCGCAGCTACCGTTCTCCTTCTGGCTGTCCCGGGCGATGGTCGGGCCGAGCCCGGTCAGTGCGCTGCTGCACTCCGCGGCGATGGTGGCACTGGGCGGCTACCTGCTCCTGCGGATGCAGCCGCTGCTGGCCGCCACCGCCTGGGCGCCGTGGGCGGCCATGTGGGTCGGTGCGGGGACCGCGCTGCTGCTCGGCGCGGTCGCGCTTACCCAGCCCGACCTCAAGCAACTCCTCGCCGCCTCCACCTGCGCGCAACTCGGTTTCGTGGTGTTGGCCGCCGGCGCCGGTGCGGTGGCGGGTGGGGCCGCGCATCTGGTGGCGCACGCCGCGGTCAAGGCGCTGTTGTTCCTCGCCGCCGGGGCGTGGCTTGCCGCGCTGGGCACCAAACAGCTCGCCGGTCTGGCCGGAGTGGCCCGGCGCTGGTCGCTGGCGGGCTGGTCGGCCACGGTCGCGCTGCTGGCGTTGGCCGGGATCGCGCCGCTGTCACTCTGGGCGACCAAGGACGCCATCCTCGCTGCCGTCCGCGAGGAGTCGCCGGCGCTGTACGCGGTCGCCCTCGCGGCCGCCGCGCTCTCCGCCGCCTACGCGGGGAAGGTTCTCGTCGTGCTCTGGCGGCGGGTCCCCGCCGACCAGCAGGACGCGGTGGATGCGTACCGGGACCAGGAGGGGACCGGCACCGGGCGGATTCCCTGGGCCGCCTGGTTGCCGCTGCTGGTGCTGGCGGTCGCCGCCGCGGGCGCCGGATTGCTGGCGCTGCCCCCGATCGGCGCCGTCGTCGCGCACGCCGTCGGTCAGCCCGGCGGCTACCACCCGACCCCGGTACCGGAACTGGCCGCGTCGGCGTTGATCGCCCTGGCGGCCCTCCTCGTCGTGGCGCGGTGGCGGGTGCCGGCACCCCGCTGGGCGCGGCGGTGGCTGGGCCTGCGACCGGCGGCTTCGGTACTGGTGACGCGTCCGACCCTGGCGCTCGGTGCGGCGGCGGCCCGGTTCGACGACCGGGTGCTGGACCGGGGCGTCGCGCAGGCGGCGCGGGCCACGGTCGTCCTCGCCCGGCGGGCGGCCCGGGTCGACGAACGCCGGGTCGACCGGACGGTGGAGGTGGTCGCGGCCGGGCTGCGGCGGCTGGGGCACCTCGCGCGCCGGCCGCAGACCGGGCAGCTGCACCAGTACTACCTCCAGGCCGTGGTGGTGCTCGTCGTGGGTGCCGTCGTCCTCGTGGTGCTGGGGTAGCCGGATGCTGACCGCGATCGTCTTCCTGCCCCTGCTCGTCGCGGTGCTGCTGGCCGTCGTCCCCCGGTGCGGCGACGCCGCCGCGCGCTGGGTCTGGGTGGGTGCGGCGACGGTCGAGCTGGCGTTGGTCGGCGTCGTCTGGGCGGGGTACGAGACGCCGCCGCCGGGACAGCTGGCCTTCGTCGAACGGGCGGCGTGGATCCCGGGGGTGGGCAGCAGCTACCACCTCGGCGTGGACGGGCTCTCCCTGCCCCTGATGGCGATGACCGCGGTGGTCTTCCTCGCCTGCGCGGTGTACGCGCTGCGGGAGCGGCACCGCCCCCGCGTACAGGCGTCGCTCTTCCTGTTCCTCCAGAGCGTGTGCCTCGGGGTCTTCGCCGCGGCCGACCTGATCCTCTTCTTCGTCTTCTTCGACCTGTCCATCGTCGGGATGTACGCGGTGATCGCCGGCTGGGGGCACGGCGACCGGGCCCGGTCGGCGCTGAAGTTCTTCCTCTACACCTTCCTCGGCTCGCTGGCGCTGCTCACCGGTTTCATCGGCCTGTACGCGGCCGCCGACCCGCACACCTTCGACATGCCGGCCCTCACCGCGGAGAACCCGCTCGCGGGGCGCCCCCTGGCCGGCGGCCTGGTGCTCGCCGCGATCCTGATCGGCCTGGCGGTGAAGACCCCCACCGTGCCGTTCCACACCTGGTTGCCGCCGGCGCACACCGACGCTCCCGCGGTCGGCTCCGCCGTTCTGGCCGGGGTGCTGTTGAAGCTGGGTACCTACGGCTTCGTGCGGATCGCCGCACCGATGCTGCCCGAGGCGTGGCGGGGTTGGGCGTGGGTGATCGTCGCCGTCGGGGTGGTGTCGGTCCTCTACGGCGCGCTGGTCGCCCTGGCCCAGACCAACCTCAAGCGGATGATCGCCTACACCTCGATCAATCACATGGGTTACGTCGTGCTCGCCGTTGGCGTCGCCGGCCTGGTCGGCGTGGACACCGCGGAGCCGCGGGCGGTGGCGGTGACCGGTGCGGTCACCCAGATGGTCAGCCACGGTCTGATCACCGCTGCCCTGTTCCTGCTCGCCGGGGTCCTGTACGAGCGGGCCGGCAGTTATGACCTGCACGCGTACGGCGGTCTCGCCGCCCCGGCACCGGTGTTCGCCGCCCTCTTCGCCGTCGGCGCCTTCGCCTCCCTCGGCCTGCCGGCCTTCTCCGGCTTCATCGCCGAGTTCCAGGTCTTCGCCGGCAGCATCGCCACCGCTCCCGTGACGGCGGTGGCGCTGCTCGGCATCCTCGTCACGGCCGCGTTGTTCCTCCGCGCCGGGCAGGCGTTGCTGACCGGCCCCACCGTCGGCTGCGCGAGGGGCTTCGGTGACCTGCGCGCGACCGAGCTGTGGTCGGTGGGGCCACTTTTGGCGCTGTCCCTGCTCATCGGGGTGCTGCCGCGTCCGCTGCTCGATCTCGTCGAGCCGGCTGCCCGTACCGTCGTTGACCTGCTCGGCCGGTGACCCAGGTGGCGTCGGAGATGATGCGCGCCGAGTTGTTGCTGCCGGAGATGCTGCTCGCCGGCGGTGCCCTCGTCGTCCTGCTCGGCGGCTCGTTCACGCCCCGCCACCGGCAGTGGGTCCTGCGGGGGGTCGCCGCCGCTGTCTGCGGCACAGTGATCATCACCGCGGCGGTCGCGCTCTCCGCTCCGGCCAACACCGCCTTCGACGGCACCTACGCGGTCGACACCGGCACCGGCGTCGCCCGGATCCTCGCCGCCACCGGCTGCCTCCTCGTCCTCGCCCTCGCCGGGGACGAGCTCGCCGGGTCGGCCCGGGAGAGCGACGCCTACGCGCTGCTGCTCTTCGCCACCGCCGGGGCGGTGCTGCTCGCCGGCGCCACCGACCTGCTCGCCCTGGTGGTCGGCTTTCTGCTGGCCAGCATCCCGCTGTACGCGCTGATCGGCCTGGCCGGCACCGGCACCGGCGCCGAAGCGGTGCTCAAGACCTACCTTCTCGGCGCACTCTTCGGCATCCTGCTCCTGCTCGGTGTCACGCTGCTCGCCGGGATCACCGGCACCACGGCCTACGCCGAACTGGCCGCTCGGCTGCCCGACGCGCCGCGGTCGGTGGTCACCGCGGCCGCCGTCGCGGTGATCGGCGGGTTGATGTTCAAAGCCGGTGGATTTCCCGCGCACTTCTGGGTTCCCGACGCGGCCCAGGGCGGTACGGCCACGGCGGCGACGTTCCTCACCACCGTGCCCAAGATCGGCGCGCTGCTGGCGGTTCACCGGCTCGCGGAGGTCCTCCCCGGCTCCTCGAACTGGCCGGCGGTGGTGGCCACGCTGGCCGTGGCGTCCATGCTGCTGGGTAACCTCGCCGCGTACTGGCAGACCGACGTGCGGCGGCTGCTCGGCTGGTCAACGGTGAGCCAGGTCGGCTACCTGCTGGTGCCGGTGGTCGCCACCGGACGCAGCGACCTCGCCCAGCCGTCGTTGTTGGTCTATCTCGCCGGCTACACCGTCACCAACGTCGCCGCCTTCGCGGTCACCGCCGCGCTACCACGGCACCGCGACCGTACGTCCTGGCGCGGGGTGGCGGCGACCGCGCCGTGGCTGGCCGCCGCCCTGGTGGTGGCGCTGCTCGGGCTGGTCGGCACCCCGCCGACAGCGGTCTTCGTCGGGAAACTGACCGCCGCGAGCGCCGCCTGGGACGGCGGGTACGCGTGGCTGGCGGTCGTCGTCTTCATCAACTCCGCGCTCAGCCTCTTCTACTACCTGCGGTGGCTGGTTCCGCTCTATCAGCCCTGGGCGGTCGCCCCGCCCGACCGCCCAGGGCGATGGAGTACGACGGTGGCCGTCGTGGCGGCCGTGCTCAGCCTCGCCGTCGGGGTCGCCGCCGGCCTGGTGTGGCGGGCCGCCGGCGGATAGCGAGCCGGGGCACGAGGTCAGCGGCGGGGTTCACCGGGGCACCTACCGACCGGTGAACCGGGGCGCCCGCTTGTCGAGGAAGGCCTGCATCCCCTCCCGCTGGTCGGCGGTGCCGAACAGGGCGTGGAAGCTGCGTCGCTCAAAGCGGACCCCCTCCCGCAGGCCGGTCTCCAGCGCATGGTCGACCGCCTCGCAGGCGGCCGTGGTGGCCGCCTTGCCGAATCCGGCCACTGTCCGGGCCACCGCCTCCGCCTCCGCCCGCAGCTGGTCGGCCGGAACGACCCGGGAGACCAGGCCGCTGCGCTCGGCCTCCTCGGCGGTCATGAGCCGGCCGGTCAGGATCAGGTCCATGGCCTTGGCCTTGCCCACCAGCCGGGTCAGCCGCTGGGTGCCGCCGATGCCGGGGATCACGCCGAGTTTGATCTCCGGTTGGCCGAAGCGAGCCGTGTCGGCGGCGACGATGATGTCGCACATCATGGCCAGTTCACAGCCGCCGCCGAGGGCGTAGCCGGCGACCGCCGCCACGGTGGGCGTACGAAGCGCGGTGAAGGCCTCCCAACCGGCGAAGAAGTCCTCGACCACCATCTCCGCGGCCGACTTCGCCGCCATCTCCCGGATGTCCGCACCCGCCGCGAAGAACCGGTCGGTGCCGGTGAGGACGAAACATCCGACGCCCGGGTCGGCATCCAGCGGCTGCAGCGTGGCCAGTAGTTCGGTCAGCAGTTCGGTGTTGAGCGCGTTGCGGGCGGCAGGCCGGTTCAGCCGTACGGTGACGACCCGGTCGGTCCGCTCCACGATGAGATTCACAGTCTCTTCTCCTTGTCGCTCAGGAGTCCCAGATGGCGCCGTAGGCGGGGATGCCCCGTTGCTCCAGCCCGTGGACGACCTGCCAGGTCAGCTTCTTGTTGGAGATGCAGATGACGGCTTCGGCGCCGTGTTCGCGGTAGGCGCGGTAGGCCAGGGCCACCATGTCGGGCTTACCGTCGGTGGCGGTGTCCCAGATCATGGCGCCCGGCCGGGCGGTGCGAATCTCGTCGATCAACGCGTCGCCGTAGGTGGTCCGGGGGCTACGGACCGCCCAGACCAGGTGCGAGGGGACCTCATCGGCCAGCAGGTGGGGCAGCACCGGACCGATCCCGCTGCCGGTGGCGACGTAGATCACCTTGGTGAAGAGCGTCTCGATGTTGGCCACCCCGGCGGTGGTGATGCCCTTGACCCACAGGTGGGATGGGGGATCATCCACGAGGGCGCCGGTCCAGTCGCCCGCGCGGGAGATGGTGATGCGGAAGTGTCGTTGTCCCGGTGCGGGAACGTTGGCGAACGAGTGCCACTCCAGCAGCGGGCTACGGCTGACCGCGGTGGAGGAGCCGGGGAAGGGCACCCGGCGTCGCTCGAGCTGGACCAGCGCGACGTGGGTGGAGGGTCGTTCGACGGCCACGGGCACCTTGCGCAGCCGGAGCCACGGCAGGGCGACGCTGAACGTCATCAGGGCGAGCGCCCAGCTGCTCGGCGCGGTCAGCAGCGCGGTGGCGAGCGGTCGGGAACCGGAATCTGCGGCGATCATCAGTACCGTCAGCGCCCAGAACAGCGTCAGGGCCAGCCACCCACCGAAGCGGTGGACCCGTTCGAACAGGTCGTGGTGCCGGGCGCGTACCGGTGGCAGGGCGGTGCCGCAGACGGTGAGGAGCAAAGCGACCAACAGGTAGGTCACGACTAGGGTCGCGGGCAGGCCCGCGCCGTCCCGGCGGGCCTCGACGGTGGCAGTTGCGGTGAAGGCGAGGAACCACAGGGTCCCGGCGAGCGCGCCGCCGACGTGTAGCCCACCGAAGTGGTAGACCTTGCCGAGGGTCCGGCGGATGCGCAGGGGCCAATCCGGTCGGGCCCGGGTGGCCAGCCAGAAGAACAGATTGATGACGTACTGCTGTCGGACGACGACGGCGAGGGTGAAGTTTGCCAAGGTCAGCCCGGCGAGCTGGGAGGCCGGTAGCTCGGTGGTGGACCATCCGCCGGTGCCGAGCCCGTACCCGGCCAGGCCGAGATTCACGACGAGGACCACCGCGGCCAGCCGGTGATGGTGTATCAGGGCCGGGTGCGTGAAGATTCGCCGCGGTAGCGGAAGCCGCGGCGGCAGCGGGACACCGTGGGCGGAGCGCGCCGGGTCCGGGGCTGCGCTGGCCGGTGGTGCGGGTGGCGTTTCGGCCAGCGGGGTGGTGGTCATCGCGTCGCCTCCCGCTCGTGGTCGGCTACGAGCCGGCGGAGGGCGGTCTTGTCGATCTTTCCTCGGCTGGTCATCGGGAGTTCCGGCAGGGTGTGCACGGTCTCGGGCACGCAGTAGTACGGCAGTGCCTCGGAGACGGCCATCTGGGCGAGCCCGGGATCCACCTGGGTGGGTGCCACGAATGAGACGAGGGTGCGGTCGTCCAGTTTGATGGTCGCGGCTCGGGTGCACCCCGGTACCGCCTCCAGGATCGCCGAAACCGAGTCCAGCTCCACCCGAAAGCCGCGGACCTTCACCTGGTCGTCGGTCCGTCCGAAGTGTTCCAACTCGCCGTCGGGGGTCCAGCGCCCCAGATCACGGGTACGGAACATCCGGCGCCCACCGCCGAGGAACGGGTCGAGGGCGTACCGTTCGGCGGTGAGCTGGGGGTTTCCGAGGTATCCCGCCGAGACGCCGGCACCACCGGCCCACATCTCGCCGACCGTGCCGATCGGGCAGGGTCGAAGATCGGTGTCGAGCACGTACACGGTGTTGTTGGGGGTTGGCCGGCCGATGGTGAGTCGTTCGGCGGTCGGGTGGTGCCGGCTCATCGTGTTGACGATTGTGGTTTCGGTGGGGCCGCAGGAGTTGTAGAAGGAACAGACCGCGGACCAGGTGTCCGCGAGTGAGCGGGGGCAGGGCTCACCGGCGACCGCCACGACCTTGACCCGGTGACACCGGTGTGGGTCGATCCGGCTGAGCACCGTCGGGGTTGCCACGATGACGTCCACGCGGGACATCGTCTCGGCGATGTTCCGGCCACGAATGACGAGCGTGGCACCGTGGCTGAGCGCCCCCAGGATCTCCCAGGCGGCCATGTCGAAGGCGATGTTGAGGATCTGGCTGACCCGCCAGCCCGGCTGGATACCGAGGTCGCCGGGGGAGGTGAGCAGGATGTTGCAGAGGTTGCGGTGGGTCACGACCACCCCGTTGGGTCGGCCGGTGCTACCAGAGGTGAACAGCACGTAGCAGGGGTCGTCGGGCTGCACCGGCCTGGTCGGGGTGAAGCGACGGACCGGGCGTTCGCCGGGCTCCCCAGCCGGACCGTCCAGGGCGATCACGACGTGGCCGTCGGGAGCCGGAATGCGCTCGGCGGTGGCGGTGAGGGTCAGGATCACCCGGGTCCCGGCGGTCTGGATGACATGCTGCAACTGGGCCGTGGGCACGGAGTCGACGTGTTGCGGTACGTAGGCCGCGCCGGACTTCAGGGCCGCGATCAGGCCGACGACCATGGGGATCGACCGCCGGACGAAGAGCGCGACCCGGTCACCGGGACGAACGCCGGCGGCAGCGAGCCGGGCCGCCAACTGGTCGGCTCTCCGGTCCAGCTCGCGATAGGTGATGGTCTCGTCGCCGTGTTCGACGGCGATGGCGTCCGGAGTGACGGTGGCCCAGTACTCGAAGGCGTGGTGGATGTGGGAGTACGCGACCGATTCGGTGGGACCGTGACCGAAGCGTACGAATAGCTCGCGGTCGCGGGGCGGCAGTGTCGCCAGTGGTTCCGGCAGTTGGTGGGGCGGGGTGGGCACGTTCGGGTGGCTGGTCGTTCGGGTCGACGCGGTTGTCTCTCCGGTGGGGGCAGTCGAGATGCGCTGCATGGGTCCTACTTCCTGGCGTGGGTTCCAGACCGATGGCGACAGCGCGGGTCGCCGCATTCCAGAGAAGCGGACCGATTCTGAATGGTCAGCCTTTAGGCATTTATGTAAGTAAATGGTAATGTATTTCGATGTATCTGAGCAGGGTGGCGTAACTCAAGGCGTACTGAGGGCTGGCTCTGGCTGGCCCGCCGACGGCAGGGTGGCACTGGGCCGACCGGCGCCAGTGGTCCGGTCGCTACGCCGGAAGTAGCACCGCCGCGGTGTGGACCAGACCGTCTACGACGGCGAATCGACCGGACACGGTGGCCGGTGGGGCGGGCACCGGGGCAGCGGCTACCCGCGCGGGCGCGATCCGGGCGGTGAACCGACCTTCCTCGGGATCCAGCGTCACCGTCGCGTCGTGGAAGTCCAACCAGGTGCCGACGACCGGGTGCCAGACCTTGTAGACCGTCTCCTTCGCGCTGAACACCACGGTCGGCCAGGAGACGCCGCTGGGCAACCGTGGAAACAGCGCCTCCTCCTCCGGCAGGCAGATCGCCGAGACCACCCCCGGGCTCAGCGGTCGGTGTTGCTCGGCGTCGAGGCCGACCGATCGGATCTCGTCGGCCCGGGCCACGGCGGCGGCGCAGTAGCCGCGGGTGTGGGTGATCGCCCCGACCACCCCGGCCGGCCAGACCGGCGCCCGGTTGGCGGCGGTGGGGACGGCGACCGGCGGCCGGCCGAGCGCGGAGATGGCGCGGCGGGCGCAGACACGACCAGCGGTGAATTCGCGACGTCGGCTGGTCACCGCTCGATCGCCGAGGCCCGCCCGCTCCTCCGGCAACAGCACGCCCTCCCAGTCGGGCGGCTCCGCGACCACGACCGCGACGGCGGCAGGCAGCAGGTCACGCATCGACTACTCCGGTGCGGCTTCGCCAGCGGGAAGGTCCGCGCGGCGCAGCCAGCGTCTGCGTGAGGGTCATGGCTGCCCAAGGTAGCGCATTCGCGGTGCTGCTGCTGGGGCGCGAATCCCGCGCGGAAGCGCGAAACCCCGGGCGGAAGCCCTGCCGCTGACTTGGGCGCGGTTGTTAGCGGCTCATTCGTCTCGACCGCAAGCGACGGATCGGCGTGGCGATCGTCGTAAATCTGACCCAACCCGGCCAGTTGTGCCATCGCTCCAAGCTGGTTAAGCTTTTGCTGCGCGCTCCAATCGCCCGCTTCCCCCGTGGCAGGCGATCGGGGCGCGCTTCTCTTTGGCATGGCCCACACGTCTCGCGTGCGGGCCCTTTTCGTTATTCCGGGTGCCAGAGCCGGCGCCGGCCCGACCCAACCGGCGCCCGCCCGGCCCAGCCGAAGCCGGTCAGATCCATCGGCTGTCCAGCCACATCCGGTTGGACCAGCTGTCGTACGGAATCGGCTCACCCACGAAGATCGGATAGAAGTAGGCGAAGTTGAGCGCCACCAGCAGCACGAACCCTCCGGCGATGACGGCGCCGACGAGCCGTTGCCCCCCGTCGCCTGCTGCCGGGGTCTGCGGTGTGTGCGCCGAAGCGTTCGCCGCCGGCGAGCCGATGATCACACCCAGCACGTAGGTCACCGCGAGCACCAGGAACGGGAGCGCCGGGGCGGTGTAGAAGGAGAACATGGTGCGCCCGCTGTCCGTCGCGTACCAGAACCAGGGCAGTATCCCGGCCGCCACACAGAGCAGGATCGCCCCGGCCCGCCAGTCCCGTCGCGCGAGGCCCAGCCAGGCGAGCGCGGCCAGAGCGGGTAGGAAGGACCACCAGAGCAGCGGCGTGCCCAGCAGCAGCACCTCGGTGGCGCAGTTCGCCGCGGCGCAGGTTCCCTCGCCCGACCAGTAGAACGCGACCGGCCGCGCCAGGAGGAGCCACTGCCAGGGCCAGGACTGGTACGTGTGCGCGCTGTCGAGCTGCCGGTGGAAGCCGTACGCCTGCCGGTGGTACTCGATCAGGTTCTGTAGCGTCCCGATGACGGGGGTGTCGCTCAGCGCGGCCTGCGGCCAGCGCTGTGCGTCGGGCACCCGGTAGAACCCCTCGTCGCCCAGCAGCCATCCGGACCAGGTGGCGAGGTAGGTGACCACCATCAGCAGCCCGGCCAGCAGCAGCCAGGGTGTCTCGTCGCGCAGGGTGCGCCGCCACGGCCGGCGTACCTGTGCGGAGCGGCGGGCGCCGACCTCCCAGAGGATCACCAGGAGCGCGAACACCGGGAGGAAGTACAGCGCACTCCACTTCACCGCGCAGGCGCAGCCGAACAGCACCCCGGCGGCCAGCCGCCACCACGGCCACGTCCGCCAGCCACCGGCGGGTCGGTCGGCGGCTGGTGGGTGGCCCGGGTTCAGCCCGGCGGTGAGGGTCTCCGCCCAGCGGCGGCGCCGGGTGTCCCGGTCGAGAACCAGTGCGCCAAACGACGCCAGCACGAAGAAGAGCAGAAAGATGTCGAGCAGTGCGGTGCGGGACAGCACCAGGTGGAAGCCGTCCAGGGCCAGCAGCAGCCCGGCGGCGCAGCCCAGCACGGTGGAGCCGAACAGTCGGCGCGCGATCCGGACCAGCAGCAGCACCGAGAGGGTGCCGATCAGCGCTGCCGAGAATCGCCAGCCCACCTCGGGGGCGGTGGTGATCAGGTGCCCGGCGGCGGCGATCCCCTGTTCGGTGTCGCGGTATCCGAAGGCCCACTCGCCGAGCCCGATGAGCCACTTGCCCAGGGGCGGGTGGACCACGTACGACGGGGCGTCGTCCTGGTAGTTCCACTCGACGCCCCGGTCGACCAGAGCCCAGCCCTCGCGGGCGTAGTAGACCTCGTCGAAGATCTTGCCGGGCGGGGTGCCGAGGTTGACGAAGCGCAGGACCGCCGCGATCGCGACGATCATCGCGGTGGCCAGCCAGGACCGCCGGTCGAGCCGGTTGTCAACGGTGGCCAGCCGGCGGCGGACGAGGTCGGGAAGGCCCTTGCCGGTGGGCAGGTTCCGGCCCGTCTGCTCGGGCTGTTCCGGCCCGGACCGGCCGGCGGGGTGCGCTGTTGACGCCTGGGTCACCCCGTGATCGTAGGCTGCGAAGGTGGGCCGGCGTGCCCACTGCCCTGAGCCAGAATTGTAACCGTCGATGAAGGAGCGTCCTTTCGTGGATGCGAAGTCCGATATCGGGCGCTTGGTCCTGCTCGGCGCGCCGCTCGGAAATCCGGCCGACGCCTCCGCCCGGCTCCGCGAGGTGCTCGCAACCGCTGACCTGGTGGCAGCCGAGGACACCCGGCGCCTGGCCCGGTTGGCCCGGGAGCTCGAGGTGACCGTTTCCGGGCGGATGGTCTCATATTTTGAGGGGAACGAGGAACGCCGTACGCCGGAACTTGTCGAGGCGCTCCGCGCCGGCCTCAGCGTGGCCCTGATCACCGACGGCGGCATGCCCAGCGTCTCGGACCCGGGCTACCGGCTGGTCCGGGCGGCGGTGGACGCCGGGATACCGATCACCGCCGCCCCCGGCCCCAGCGCGGTCACCACCGCCCTCACCCTCTCCGGGCTGGCCAGCGACCGGTTCTGCTTCGAGGGCTTCCTGCCCCGCAGCCCGGGCTCGCGCCGCGCCCGGCTGACCGCGCTCGCCACCGAGGAACGCACCCTGGTCTTCTTCGAGGCGCCGCACCGGGTCGCCGCGGCCCTCGCCGACCTGGCCGCGGCGTTCGGCGTGGACCGGCCGGCGGCGCTCTGCCGGGAGCTGACCAAGACCTACGAACAGGTGCTCCGGCGTCCACTCGGTGAGTTGGCGAGCTGGGCCGCCGAGGAGCCGGCGCGGGGCGAGATCACCCTGGTGGTGGCGGGGGCCTCGGGTCCGGCCCGGCAACGTCCGGACGACGAGACGTTGCGCGCCGCGGTCGCCGCCCGGGAAGCGACCGGACGTTCCCGTCGGGACGCGGTGACCGAGGTCGCCGTCGAGTACGGGCTACGCCGACGTGAGGTCTACGACATCGTCCATCGGTGAGGTGGGGCCCACGGAAGAGAAGTGACCCGGGCGGCCGCCGGGCCTGTTGGTTCGCGGCCCGGCGGCCGGGGTCACTAGGCTTGTTGGCCATGAGTCACGTTCTCGCGGCGGTTGCCTGGCCCTACGCCAACGGCCCGCGCCACATCGGCCACGTCTCCGGCTTCGGCGTTCCCTCTGACGTCTTCGCCCGGTACATGCGGATGGCCGGCCACGACGTGCTCATGGTCTCCGGCACCGACGAACACGGCACGCCGATCCAGGTGCAGGCCGACGCGGAGGGGGTCACCCCCCGTGAGCTGGCCGACCGCTACAACCGGGTGATCGTGACGGACCTGCACGGGCTCGGACTCTCCTACGACCTGTTCACCCGGACCACCACCGGCAACCACTACGCCGTGGTGCAGGAGCTGTTCGAGGGGATGTACCGCAACGGCTACATCGTGCCGAAGACCACCATGGGTGCCATCTCCCCGTCCACCGGTCGGACTCTGCCCGATCGCTACATCGAGGGCACCTGCCCGATCTGTGGCTACGACAGCGCCCGCGGCGACCAGTGCGACAGCTGCGGCAACCAGCTTGACCCGATCGACCTGCGACACCCGAAGTCGAAGATCAACGGGGAGACGCCGAAGTTCGTCGAGACCGAACACTTCTTCCTCGACCTGCCGGCGCTCGCCGACGTCCTGGGGCAGTGGCTGGGCACGCGGGAGGGCTGGCGGCCGAACGTGCTGCGCTTCTCCAAGAACCTGCTGGACGACCTCCAGCCCCGGGCGATCACCCGGGACCTGGAGTGGGGCGTACCGGTCCCGCTCGACGGCTGGCGGGAGCGCGGCGACAAGCGCATCTACGTGTGGTTCGACGCGGTGATCGGCTACCTCTCCGCCTCGATCGAGTGGGCCCGCCGCTCCGGTGACCCACAGGCGTGGCGCCGGTGGTGGTCGGCGGACGGGCCGGGCAAGGACGCCCCCAGCCACTACTTCATGGGCAAGGACAACATCGTCTTCCACTCGGTAATCTGGCCGGCGCTGCTCGCCGGCTACTCCGGCGAAGGCTCCCACGACGGCCAGCCGGGAGAGTTGGGTCGGCTGAACCTGCCCACCGAGGTGGTCTCCAGCGAGTTCCTGACCATGGAGGGGCGGAAGTTCTCCTCGTCCCGGCGCGTGGTTATCTACGTCCGCGACTTCCTGGAGCGCTACGACGCCGACGCGTTGCGCTACTTCATCGCGGTGGCCGGTCCGGAGAGCAACGACACCGACTTCACCTGGGCGGAGTTCCTCCGGCGTAACAACGACGAGCTGGTCGCCGGCTGGGGCAACCTGGTCAACCGCTCCATCTCGATGGCCGCGAAGAACTTCGGCGCGATCCCCCCGGTTGACCCGGCCGGGCTCACCGAGGCCGACGAGGCGCTGCTCGCGGTGGCCCGGGCCGGCTTCGACACGGTCGGCGAGCTGATCGGCCGGCACCGGCAGAAGCAGGCGATCGGCGAGGCGATGAAGGTGGTGGCCGAGGCTAACCGCTACCTCTCCGAGCAGGCGCCGTGGAAGCTCAAGGGCGAGGCGGACCGGCCGCGGATGGGCACCGTCCTGCACGTCGCCCTGCAGGTGGTCAGCGACGCGAACACGCTGCTCACCCCCTTCCTGCCGCACTCCGCGCAGCAGATCCACCAGCTGCTCGGCGGCACCGGGGTGCACGCGCCGATGCCGGTGATCGAGGAGGTTGCGGACCTCGACGGTGGGCCGGACTACCCGGTGCTGACCGGCGACTACACGGTCGGTGCCCGGTGGGAGTCGGTGCCGCTGGAGGTGGGGCGGGCACTCGACCCGCCCAAGCCGGTGTTCCGCAAACTCGACCCGTCGATCGTGGACGAGGAGCTGGCCCGCCTGGCGGGCTGAGCGCTGGTGGCCGTGCCGCTCGCCGCAGCGGATCCACCGCTCGGCGCAGCGGCCCACCGGCGGCAGGTGACGGTGATCATGCGGTCGTAGTCTCGGCCGCCACACCCGATCACCCGCACCGGAGGTGGGCCGATGGCCACACCCGAACCCCAGACGCCGGCCGCCGCGAAGACCCGGGCGAAGGACAAGAGCCCCTGGAACTGGCTGCTCTTCGTGCCGGTCGTCGTGCCGTTGATACCAGCGTTCTACAACACCGACTCACCCCGGGTTTTCGGCTTCCCGCGGTTCTACTGGCTCCAGCTCGCGTACATTCTGCTCGGCGTCGCGGTCACCACGCTCGTGTACCAGCTCACGAAGAGGCGGGGTGACCGCTGATGTGGCGTGAGCACGTTACCGAGATCAGCATCTTTACCGCGCTCTTCCTGCTGGTGAGCGCCATGGGATTCATCGCATCCCGCTGGCGCGCGCCGAAGGACATGGCCCACCTCGACGAGTGGGGGCTCGGTGGGCGCAACTTCGGCGGCTGGATCACCTGGTTCCTGATCGGCGGCGACCTGTACACCGCGTACACCTTCGTGGCCGTGCCGGCGTTGGTGTTCGGTGCCGGTGCGATGGGCTTCTTCGCGGTGCCGTACACCGTCGTCATCTACCCGATGGTCTTTCTGGTGCTCTGTCGACTCTGGTCGGTGTCGCACCGGCACGGTTTCGTCACTCCGGCGGACTTCGTCCGTAGCCGGTTTGACTCGCCGGTCCTCGCCCTACTTGTGGCGATCACCGGGATTGTGGCCACGATGCCGTACATCGCGTTGCAGCTCGTCGGGATCGAGGCGGTGCTCAAGACCATGGGCGTGACCGGGGAGAGCAGCCTGGCCCGGCACCTGCCCATCATCATCGCGTTCGCGATCCTGGCGGCGTACACGTACCAGTCCGGGCTCCGTGCGCCGGCGCTGATCGCCTTCGTCAAGGACACCCTGATCTACGTGGTGATCCTGGCGGCGGTGCTGTACCTGCCGTACAAGCTGGGGGGCTGGGGAGAGATCTTCGACGCTGCCGACGCGAAGTTCGCGGCATCACCGAATCCCAACGACGGGATTCTGCTCAATGCCAACAACCAGGTCCAGTACCTCACCCTGGCCTTCGGCTCTGCGCTGGCGCTCTTCCTGTACCCGCACAGCATCACCGGTGTGCTGGCCAGCCGGAACCGGGACGTCATCAAGCGGAACATGTCGGCGCTGCCCGCCTACAGTGTGCTGCTGGGGCTCATCGCGCTGCTCGGCTTCATGGCGATCGCGGCCGACGTGCAGCCGCTGCCCGGGGCGACCGCGGGCACGGTGGACAACAACACCATTGTTCCGGTGCTCTTCGACCAGCAGTTCCCGAGCTGGTTCACCGGCGTCGCGTACGCGGCCATCGGCATCGGGGCGCTGGTGCCGGCGGCGATCATGTCGATCGCGGCAGCGAATCTGTTCACCCGCAACATCTACAAGGAGTATCTGCGGCGGGACGCCACCCCAGCGCAGGAGGCGAAGGTCTCCAAGCTCACCTCGTTGGTGGTGAAGATCGGCGCAGTAGCCTGCATCGTCTTCCTCGACCCGCAGTTCTCCATCGATCTTCAGCTGATCGGCGGCGTGATCATCCTGCAGACGCTGCCGGCGGTGGCCCTCGGCCTCTACACCCGCTGGTTCCACCGCGGTGCGCTGATCGCCGGTTGGGCCGTCGGCATGTCCCTGGGAATGTGGATGCTCTACCAGGTGTCCAGCCCGACCCGGAGTCACTTCGGCGGCTCCGCGTTTCCCCTGGAGAAGTTCGGCTTCGACACGACGATGACCATCTACGCCGGGTTCGTGGCCGTGCTGGCCAACCTGTTGGTCGCGACAGTGCTGACGCTGGTGCTGCGGACCGCGAAGGTGGCCGACGGGGGCGACCGGACCAGCCCGGACGACTACTTCGCCGACGAGGGGGACCCGCGGGTGAGCCGGGGCGAGCACCGGGGCGTCGACGCTGCCCCGGAATCGGTGGCGGGCGCGAATGCCGGGTAGCCGATGGTCCGGGTGCACACCGGGTAGCGGGCGGCTGCCGGTGCTGGTGTGTGATGCTTGGGCCGATGACCGAGCAGACCGAAGCCCGCACCCTGCGCCCGGCCCGGCGGGTCGGGGAGTTCCCGTCCATGCCCGAGCCACTGCCCCGACCGGTGCCCGACAGCCACACCCACCTCGACATCACGATCGGTGAGGCCGGGGTTATCCCGCGACGCACCCCGGGGCCGCAGACTCCGCAGTCGGAGGCGGCCGGTGACCCGATGGCTGACCCGGTCCGGGCGGTGGTCGAGGCGGCCGCGGAGGTTGGGGTGGACCGGTTGGTGCAGGTGGGGGTCGACGTCGACTCGTCCCGGTGGGGGGCGGAGCTGGCCCGGCGCCATCCGGCGGTCGTCGCCACCGTCGCGCTGCACCCCAACGAGGCGCCCCGGCTGGCGGAGCTGGACGAGGCGCTGCGGGTCGTCGAGTCGCTGGCCGGCCAGGACCGGGTACGGGGCGTCGGCGAGACCGGGATGGACTTCTTCCGCACCGGCGAGGACGGGCGGGCCGCGCAGGAGGCCAGCTTCCGGGCCCACATCGACATCGCCAAGCGGTACGGCCGGACCCTGGTGGTCCACGACCGCGACGCGCACGCCGACGTGTTGCGGATCCTGGACGACGCGGGCGCCCCGGAGACGGTGGTGATGCACTGCTTCTCCGGCGACGCCGAGTTCGCCCGCGCGTGCGTGCGCCGCGGCTACCTACTCAGCTTCGCCGGCACCGTCACCTTCAACAGTGCCGCGGCGCTGCGGGAGGCCGCCGCGGTGACCCCGCTGGATCACCTCCTCGTGGAGACGGACGCGCCGTATCTCACTCCGGTGCCGCACCGGGGCCGGCCCAACGCGTCGTACCTGATCCCGCTCACCGTCCGCGCGCTCGCCGCCACCACCGGCAGCGACCTGGACGAGCTCTGCGCGGCCCTCTCCCGTACCGGCGAGCGGGCCTTCGGCCCCTGGTGACGGTGGTGCTGACGGGATTTCGCCGGGAGGTGGCGGGCCCCTGCCCGGTGCGCCCCGGCGTCCACCTACGCTAGCGGGCGTGACCGGTCTCCTCGGCCCGGCGGAGATCCGGGACCTCGCCGCCCGCCTCGGCGTCGCTCCCACGAAGCGACTCGGCCAGAACTTCGTGCACGACCCCAACACGGTGCGGCGGATCGTCACCACCGCCGGTCTGACCGCCGAGGACGTGGTGTTGGAGGTGGGGCCGGGACTCGGCTCACTCACCCTCGCGCTGCTGCCGGTCGCCGCGCACGTGCACGCCGTCGAGATCGACCCGGTCCTCGCCGCCGCCCTGCCGGAGACCGCCGCCCGGCACGCCGGCCCCGCCGCCGGCCGGCTCTCCGTGCACCGCGCCGACGCGCTCCGGGTCACCGCCGGTCAGCTCGCCGATCCCGCGCCGACCGCGCTGGTCGCCAACCTGCCGTACAACGTCGCCGTGCCGGTGGTGCTGCACCTGCTCGCCGAGTTGCCGACGCTGCGGCACGGCCTGGTCATGGTGCAGAAGGAGGTCGCCGATCGACTCGTCGCCGGTCCCGGTTCCCGGGTGTACGGCGTGCCGTCGGTCAAACTTGCCTGGTACGCCCACGTCCGCGCGGCGGGCAAGGTGCCGCCGAACGTGTTCTGGCCGGTGCCGAACGTCGACTCCGGGCTGGTCGCCTTCACCCGTCGGGAACCGCCGGGCGTGGGCGGGTCCCGGGAGCGGGTCTTCGCGGTGGTGGACGCCGCGTTCGCCCAGCGTCGCAAAACCCTTCGCGCGGCCCTGGCCGGCTGGGCCGGCGGTGCGGACCGGGCGGCGGCGGTGCTCACCGCCGCCGGAGTGGATCCCCGCGCCCGCGGGGAGGCGCTCCCGGTCGAGCAGTTCGTCGCGATCGCCGCGTCGGCCCCGGCCGCCACTCCCACCGGGCAGTAGGCTGACGCCGTGCCCGTCAAGGAAGTTGGAAAAGCCAGGCCGTTGTCCCCGCCCGTCGCGCCGGGGACGGTGAGCCGGGGCCCGGTCGGGGACGCCATCTCGTGACCGAGGCATGGCGACCGGAGGATGACGAACCGCGAGGTGTCAGCGGGCCGGTCCGGGTACGAGTCCCCGCCAAGATCAATCTGCATCTGGGGGTGGGCCCGCTACGCCGGGACGGCTATCACGAGCTCAACACCGTCTACCACGCGATCTCTGTGCACGACGAGTTGACCGCCCGCCGGGGCGACACCCTCAGCCTGACGATGGCGGGCGAGGGGACCGGCGAGCTGGCCCTGGACGAGTCGAACCTGGTTATTCGCGCTGCCCGCGCCCTCGCCAGCTCCGCCGGGGTGCCGCCGCACGCCCGGCTGCACCTGCGGAAGCAGATTCCCCTGGCCGGTGGGCTCGCCGGGGGCAGCGCCGATGCCGCCGCCGCGCTGGTCGCCTGCGACGCGCTGTGGGGGACCGGGCTGTCGCGGGACGAGTTGGCGGAGGTCGCCGCCGGCCTCGGTTCCGACGTGCCGTTCCTGATCCACGGTGGCACCGCGCTCGGCACCGGCCGGGGTGAGGCGGTCAGCCCGGTACTGGCCCGGCCGACCGTCTGGCACTGGGTCGTCGCGGTCGCCGACGGTGGCCTCTCCACGCCGGTCGCGTACCGGGAACTCGATCGGCTCCGCGAGGCCGGGGCCGCCGGCCCCCCACTCGGCAGCACCGACACCCTCCTCGCCGCCCTTCGGCAGTCTGACCCCCGGGTGCTCGCCGCAGCCCTCGGCAACGATCTCCAGGACGCCGCACTCGCCCTGCGGCCGTCCCTGGCCGCCACCCTGAAGGCGGGCGAGGCGGCGGGGGCGCTCGCGGGTATCGTCTCCGGCTCCGGTCCGACCTGCGTCTTCCTCGCCACCGGAGCAGCCGAGGCGGAGCGCATCGCCGCCGAGCTGGGCGCCCTCGACGTGTGCCGACAGGCGCGCACCGCACACGGCCCGGTCGCCGGGGCCCGGATCGGCTGACGTCCCCGGCGTCGGCCCCCGGCGCCCGCGTACCCTTGCCTCGGGCGTCCTTGGCTGCCGATCCGGTGCCGGGCGCCCTTGACCATGGAAGGGGTGTAGTGGCCAACATCGTCAACCTGGACCGGGTGTCCAAGGGCTACGGCGCTGCCGGGCCGCTGCTCACCGATGTCTCGCTCGGTCTCGACGACGCCGACCGGATCGGTGTGGTGGGCCTCAACGGCGCCGGCAAGTCCACCCTGCTGCGCCTGCTCACCCGGCAGGAGGAGCCGGACGACGGCCGGGTGACCCACCGGCGTGACCTGCGCGTCGCCGCGTTGCCGCAGACCCTGCAGCTCGCCCCCGACGCGACCGTCCGAGACGTGGTCCTGGGTACCGCGTGGCTGGCCGAGGGGATGGGCGCCGAGCACGAGTGGGCCGGCGACGCCGGAGTCCGGGCGGTCCTCGACGGCCTCGGGATGCCGCACCTCGGCCTCGACGCTCCGGTCGGCCCGATGTCCGGCGGCGAGCGCCGGCGAGTCGCCCTGGCCGCGCTGCTGGTTCGCGAGGCCGACCTACTGATCCTCGACGAGCCCACCAACCACCTTGATGTCGGCGGCATCGACTGGCTGGCCCGGCACCTGCTCGCCCGCCGAGGTGCGCTCGTCGTGGTCACCCACGACCGTTGGTTCCTCGACGCCGTCTGCACCACCACCTGGGAGGTCGCCGACCAGACCGTCCGGGCGTACGAGGGTGGGTTCGCCGCCTGGACCCTCGCCCGGGTCGAACGGGAACGGGTCGCCGCCGCCACCGAGGCGCGCCGCCAGAATCTGCTCCGCAAGGAGATCGCCTGGCTGCGGCGCGGCGCGCCGGCCCGTACCGCCAAGCCGAAGTTCCGCATCGACGCGGCGAACGCGCTGATCGCCGACGTTCCGCCGCCGCGGGACAGCATGTCGCTGCAGCGGCTCGCCACCGCCCGGCTCGGCAAGCAGGTGTACGACCTGGAGCACGTCCGGTTGGACGCGGGGCCGAAGGAGATCCTGCGCGACCTCACCTGGCAGGTCGGTCCCGGGGATCGGATCGCCGTCCTCGGTCGCAACGGCGCCGGCAAGACCACGCTGTTGCGGATGCTCGCCGGCGTCACCCGACCGGATCATGGCCGGTTCGTGGCCGGTTCCACGGTGCGTCCCGCCTTCCTCTCCCAGGAACTCGCCGAACTCCCCGGCCACCTGCGCGTCCTCGAGGCGGTCGAGGAGATCGCCCGCCGGGTCCGGTTGGGTGACCGGGAGATCTCCGCCGCCCAGCTTGCCGAGGTCTTCGGCTTCGACGACCGCCGGCTCTGGACCCCGGTGGCTGATCTCTCCGGTGGCGAGCGGCGGCGGCTGCAGCTGCTCCGCCTGCTCGCCGGTGAGCCGAACGTGCTCCTGCTGGACGAGCCCACCAACGACCTGGACACCGACACCCTCGCCGCGCTCGAGGATCTGCTCGACTCCTGGCCTGGCGTGATCATCGTGGCCAGCCACGACCGGTACCTGGTGGAACGGGTCGCCGACACCGTGTACGGCATGTTCGGCGACGGCCAGTTGGTGCACCTGCCCGGCGGGGTGGACGAGTATCTAGCCCGGGCCACCGACGGCGGCCCTCCGGGACCGGCGACGGGTGCGGGGCCGACGCCGGCGCCGGCGAGCGGGATGTCTGCCGCGCAGGTCCGCCAGGCCCGTAAGGAGCTGGCCCGGCTCGAGCGGCAGGTCGGCCGGCTGGAGCAGCGGGAGGCGGAGCTACTCGACCAGCTGGCCGCGAACGCGACCGACTACGCCCGGGTGGCGGAGCTGGACGCCCAGCTCAAGGAGGTCCGGGGCGAGCGGGAGCAGGTCGAACAGGCCTGGCTGACGCTGGCCGACGAGATCCCGGCCGGCTGACCGCCGCTGCGCCGCGGCCCATTCGGCCGGGACCGTGTGCGGCGTCACACCGGCCGGTACGGGACAATCGGCGCCGACCCTCACCGTAACGTCGTTGGAGACTCAGCCATGGCCCACACCCCCGTGAACCACCCCGCGCGGCCGATCTACCGGGCGATCGGCGGGCTGACCGGCCTGTACCTGGTCGCCTTCGGCGTGCTCGGTCTCATCGCGACCGTCGGCGACGAGCTCTGGGCCCAGGGCGACACCGCGGTACTCGGTCAGGGCACGAACCTTGGCTTCTCGCTGCTCAGCGTGCTGCTCGGTGGCGCCGTGCTGGCCGGTACGGCGATCGGCCGCAACGTCGACGTGCTGATCAACCAGGGGCTGGGGTACGCGGGGATGGCGCTCAGCCTCGCCGGCCTCGCCCTCCTCCGCACCGAGGCGAACTTCTTCAACTTCAGCATCGCCACCATCCTGGTGCTGATGGTGGCCGGCCTGGTCCTGCTCATGGTCGGGATGTACGGCAAGGTCGGCACCGACGCGGAGCAGGAGGCCTGGCAGAAGGCGCGGCTGGTGCTCTGACCACTGCTCTCGGCCACGGCGTCCGCCGTATCCCGACAGCGGGGGCGCGGCGGACGCCGTGGCGCTTGCGGCTACCGGCCGATTCGCCGTACGCGCGGCCCCGGCCTGGGTGACAATGGCCCCTGGCTGTCGTCGAGTGGTCGGAGGGCGTCATGGCGCACATCCCGCTGAACCATCCGGCGCGGCCGATCTACCGGGTCCTCGCCGGGCTGATCGGTCTCTACATCCTGGTCTTCGGTGTCTGGGGCACCGCGCAGACGCTGGGTGACCCGCTCTTCGACCGGGACGGAGAATGGGTGCTCGGCCTCCGCACCAACCTCGCGTTCGCGTTGGCCTCGGTGGTCTTCGGCGCCTTCCTCCTGGTGGGGGCGTCGCGGCGGGGCAATCTCGGCCACTACATGAACCTGATCGCCGGGGTCGTCTTTCTGGTGACCAGCATCCTGATGATGTCGGTGCTGCGGACCTCGGCCAATTTTCTCAGCTTCTCGATGTCGACCGTGATCGTGTCGATGCTCTTCGGGCTGATCCTGCTCGGCACCGGCCTCTACGACAAGGTCGGGCCGGTGGAGCCCGCCGAGGCGGAGTAGGCCGACCGGTCGATGGATCAGCGTCTCCGGACGGTGATCAGGCCGGGCTTCGGCTCGAGGTGGGACAGCCCGTTCCAGGCCAGGTTCACCAGGTGCGCCGCCACCGTCTCCTTGCCCGGTCGGCGTACCTCCAGCCACCAGCGGCCGGTCAGCGCCACCATTCCCACCAGGGCCTGGGCGTAGAGTTCGGCCAGTTTCGGGTCGTACCCGCGGCTGGAGAACTCGGCGCCGAGGATGTGCTCCACCTGGTGCGCGACGTCGTTCATGACGCTGCTGAAGTTGCCCGTTGACGACATCAGGGGTGACTCCCGGACCAACACCCGGAACCCGCTGTTCTCCTCCTCGATGTACGTGAGCAGGGTCAGCGCGGCCTGTTCGAGCAGTGCCCGTGGGTGGCCGGCGGTCAGGGCGGTGGTGATCCGGTCGAGCAGGCTGCGGACCTCCCGGTCCACCACCACCGCGTACAGCCCCTCCTTGCCGCCGAAGTGCTCGTACACCACCGGTTTGGAGACCTTCGCCCGAGCCGCCACCTCCTCGATCGAGGTGGCGTCGAAGCCGCGTTCGGCGAAGAGCTGGCGCGCGGTCGCGATGAGTTGTTCGCGCCGCTGCGCCGCCGACATGCGTACCCGCGCGGTCTTGCCGGCCGCCGCGGCTCCCCGTCGGCGACCGGGGGTGTGGTCGCTGCCCAGGCCATCCATCATGTCGTCACCTCATCGGCGCTCGGTGCCGTCCGGTCGTGGGGGTCGAGTCGGTCACCGGCAATCCGGTCGTGGGTCGAGCCCGTCACCGGTCATCCTGTCAGGTCGGCTCGGGCGCGGCGTCCGGCGGCGGTCGGGACCGGTGCCGCGGCGCGGCGCACCGTGGCGCGCGCTGACCCCACCACCCGGTTGGCCCCAAGTTGGCGGGGACTATCGTGGTTGTCGGTAATTCGGCCTGCGGCCGGGTGCTGCCCGGGCGGATCGCAGGTATGATCACCGAGCTGTTCCGGATCGTGGGTCTGTTACGACCACGCGTTCGGAGGACACGGCGATGGGGTGTGGGGTAACGGCAACCCGCAGGCCTTTGGAGCCTTGAGCTCCTGGTTCGAATCCAGGCACCCCAGCTCCTGCCACCGGTCAGCATTGTGAAGGCCCCGCCCGATCCCGGGTTGATGTCTGGTTAGCATGACCGCGAGACTGTCGCCGCACCGACGGGAGCCCTTCCGTGTCCCAGCAGCCCCCTCCCCGTACCGTCGTGGTGCTCGCCGCCGGCGCGGGTAAGCGGATGAAGTCCGGGCTCCCGAAGGTGCTGCACCCACTGCTTGGCCGTACGCTCGTCGGCCACGTGCTCAGCGCCGCCGCGCCGCTCGCCGCCGACCGCACGGTGGTCGTGGTCGGCCACGGCGCCGACCAGGTGCGGGCCCATCTGGCGGAGATCGCCCCGCAGGCCACCCCGGTGCTCCAGGCCGAACAGCTCGGCACCGGGCACGCGGTGCGGGTCGCGTTGGCCGCCGTCCCGGAGAGCAGCGGCACCGTGGTGGTTCTCAACGGGGACGTGCCGCTGCTGCGGCCGGAGACCCTCGGCGGGTTGGTCGAGGCGCACGAGCGGGCGGGTGCCGCGGCGACGGTGCTGGCCGCGGAAGTACCCGACCCGACCGGGCTCGGCCGGATCGTGCGCGACGCCGACGGTCAGCTCCAGCAGATCGTGGAGCAGCGCGACACGACCCCGGACCAGCGGGAGATTCGGGAGATCAACGCCGGCATCTACGCGTTCGACGCGGCCCGGCTGCGGGACGCGCTCGGCAAGCTGTCGACCGAGAACGCGCAGGGCGAGGAGTACCTGACCGACGTCTTCGGCCTGCTGCGGTCGGCGGACGAGCCGGTCGCGGTACACGTGGCGCCGGATCACATCGAGACGCTGGGCTGCAACGACCGGGTGGAGTTGACCGGGCTGCGGCGACTGCTGCGTGACCGGGTCAACGAGGCCTGGATGCGCAGCGGGGTCAGCCTGCTCGACCCGGCGACCACCTGGATCGACGTGACCGTGGCATTGGACCGGGACGCGGTGGTCGACCAGAACACCCAGCTCCGGGGCGCCACCGTGATCGGCGCTGGTGCGCAGGTCGGCCCGGACGTCACGTTGGTGGACACCCTGGTCGGGCCCGGCGCCACCGTGGTCCGCAGTCACGCGGTCGGCGCGGAGATCGGCCCGGCGGCCAGCGTCGGCCCGTACGCGTACCTGCGGCCGGCGGCGCGGCTGGCCGAGAAGGCGAAGGTGGGCACCTTCGTCGAGGTGAAGAATTCCGAGGTCGGCGTGGGGTCGAAGGTCCCGCACCTGACCTACGTCGGGGACGCCACGATCGGCGAGCAGAGCAATATCGGCGCGGCGACCGTGTTCGTCAACTACGACGGGGTACGCAAGCACCGTACGGTCATCGGTGACCACGCCCGTACCGGCGCGGACAACATGTTCGTGGCGCCGGTCGAGGTCGGCGACGGGGCGTACACGGCGGCCGGTTCCGTGATTGCCGAGGACGTGCCGGCTGGGGCGATGGCGGTGGCCCGGTCGCGGCAGCGCAACATCGAGGGCTGGGTGCTCAAGCGGCGGGCCGGCACCGCCGCCGCGGCGGCTGCCGAGCGTGCGGGGCAGGCCGGTGTCGCGGGAGTGTCCTCCGGGGCGACGGCAAGTGAAGGTGAGGCAATGCACGCGGGGGCCGAGCCGGTGGGTGGGGCGCACGGCACCGGGGATACTGCAACCGACTAGCCCCGGCCCACCACCCGCGCCGGGCACCACCAACCAACAGGAGCAGACGGGCCATGGGCAGCATCGTCGCCGAAAACCGCAAGAGCCTGATGCTCTTCTCCGGGCGTGGCTTTCCGGAGTTAGCCAAGGAGATCGGCGAGGTGCTCGGGGTCGCCCCGACACCGGCCGACGCCTACGATTTCGCCAACGGTGAGATCTTCGTCCGCTACAAGGACTCGGTGCGCGGTTCGGACGCCTTCGTGGTGCAGTCCGTCACGCACGGGGTCAACACCTGGGTCATGGAGACCCTGATCATGATCGACGCGTTGAAGCGTGGGTCGGCCAAGCGGATCACCGTGGTCCTGCCGTTCTACCCGTACTCGCGGCAGGACAAGAAGCACCGGGGTCGGGAGCCGATCTCGGGCCGGCTGATCGCGGACCTGTTGAAGACCGCCGGCGCGAACCGGATTCTCACCGTGGATCTGCACACCGCCCAGATCCAGGGCTTCTTCGACGGCCCGGTGGACCACCTCTTCGCGATGGACGTGCTCGCCGAGGAGGTGGAGCGTCGGTACGCGGGGCGTCCGATGACGGTGGTCGCCCCGGATTCGGGTCGGGTCCGGGTCGCCGAGCGGTGGACCGACCGGCTGGGCGGCTGCCCGCTGGCGTTCATCCACAAGACCCGGGACCCGTCCAAGCCGAACCAGGTGGTGGCGAACCGGGTGGTCGGTGAGGTTGAGGGCCGGGTCTGCCTGATCGTCGATGACATGATCGACACGGGTGGCACGATCACCAAGGCGGCGGAGATCCTCAAGGAGTTGGGTGCGGCCGAGATCGTCGTCGCCTCCACCCATGCGCTCTTCTCGGACCCGGCGACCGAGCGGCTGAAGAACAGCCCGATCAGCGAGGTACTGGTGACGAACACGTTGCCGCTGCCGCCGGAGAAGCAGCTCGACAAGATCACCGTGCTGTCGATCGCACCGCTGCTGGCCCGGGCGATCCGGGAGGTCTTCGACGATGGTTCGGTGACCACCCTCTTCGGTGGCCTGAGCTGAGGCCCCGGCGGCCCCGGTCCGGCGGCGGTCGCTGCCGGACCGGGGCTTCGTCGGTGCGGCTCCGGCCGGAGCGGTTGATTCCGGGGTGCCGCCGGAGTGGGTGGATTATCTTCGGGTAGACTAGTGCGGTTGCCACGGCGAGGGTGCCCTGCGGGCCGCTGATCAGGACCGCACGGAGGCGCCGTCATCGACGCGGCGCTCCTAGGCGGTCGGTCATGACGCAGGAGCCCCAGCGAGCCCCTCGCCCGGCACCGAGACGACCATCGCCGCAGCGAAGCATCAGGAGTTTCCCCGTGTCCGAGGTAAAGATCAGCGCCGAGCCCCGTACCGAGTTCGGCAAGGGGGGTGCCCGTCGTACCCGCCGGGCCGGCAAGGTGCCTGCCGTGCTGTATGGCCACGGCGAGAAGCCCAAGCACATCGCGCTGCCGGCCCGGGAGTTCGCCGCGGCGATCCGGCGCGGTGGCGCCAACCAGCTCTTCACGATCGACGTCAGCGACGGCACGCAGGTGCTGGCGTTGCCGAAGGCGATCCAGCGGGATCCGGTCAAGGACACCTTCGAGCACGTGGACCTGCTGCTGGTCCGCCGCGGCGAGCAGGTCACGGTCGAGGTCCCGGTGCAGTTGGTCGGGGAGGCCGCGAAGGGCACACTGATCGTGCACGACCACGACAGCCTCTCGGTGACCGCTGACGCCACCAAGGTGCCGGACCACCTCGACGCCACCATTGAGGGCCTGGAGGCGGGCACGCAGGTCGCCGCCGGCGACGTGCAGCTGCCGGCCGGAGTCGAGCTGGCCACCGACCCGGAGCTGCCGGTCGCCGCGGTGACCGCCGCCCCGACCGAGGAGCAGCTTGAGGCCACGCTGCCGGAGGTGGAGGAGGCCGCTGCGGAGGCCGAGGCCGAGGTCGGCGAGGTCACCGAGGGCTCGGAGGGCGCCGAGGCCGGGGCTCCGGTCGCCGAGCAGGAGGCGGGTGCCGAGGCGAAGGCCGAGGCCTGATCGTTCGCTGCGCAGCTGCCAGGCGTCCCCGCTCGTCGGGGGCGCCTGTTGCGTATCGGTGGGTGGCACGGGTACGAGCGGAAGGGGCAGACGGTGGCGGAGGAGACAGGGCCGTGGCTGGTAGTCGGCCTGGGTAACCCCGGTCGGCAGTACGCCGGGAACCGGCACAACGTCGGCTTCCTCGTGGCCGACCTGCTGGCGGGGCGGCTGGGGGCCCGGTTCAGTCGACACAAGCGGGCGATGGCGGAGGCCGCCGAGGGGCGGTTGGGTCTCGGCGGGCCACGGCTGGTGCTGGTGAAGCCGCTGACCTACATGAACCTCTCCGGCGCGGCGGCGGCGGGCCTGGCGCAGTTCTACAAGGTGCCGCCGACGCGGGTGGTGGCCATCCATGACGAGCTGGATATCCCCTACGGCCAGGTTCGGGTGAAGTGCGGTGGCGGCGAGGGCGGCCACAACGGTCTGCGGTCGATGACGAAGTCCCTGGGGACGAAGGAGTACGCCCGGGTGCGGTTCGGCGTCGGCCGGCCACCGGCTCGGCGGGACCCGGCGGATTTCGTACTGTCGGATTTCGGTACCGTCGAGCGTAAGGAGCTGGACTTCCTGGTGGACCGGGCGGCAGATGTCGTGGAGTCGGTTGTCGACCGCGGGGTGGAACCGACCCAGAACCTCTACCACGGTGCCTGACGGCCGGATCGGCGATGGTCTCCGCTCCTACCGACGGCTGGCGCGGCGACGGGAGTACGGGAGATGAGTAGTCCTCCGATGATCGATGGGGCGTTCGCCCGTTGGTTGGCGGTCCGGGCCGGGCAGGCGCTGGTCAGCCTGCGCGACGAGGTGGGCTTCGGAGATCCGGGTGCCCTGCGGGCCGCGGGGGACAAGGTCTCGCACGACCTGCTCCGGACCGAACTGGCGACGTGGCGTCCGCAGGACGCGGTCCTGTCCGAGGAGGACGAGGGCTCCCGGCTGGCCTGGGCGGCGGAGGCGGGCGCGTCGACGGCACCGCGTCTGGGCAGCGACCGAGTGTGGATCATCGACCCGTTGGACGGAACCCGGGAGTTCGGCGAGGCGGGCCGGGCGGACTGGGCGGTGCATGTGGCGCTCTGGGCGCGGAACGCCCCGACGCCGCACGGACTGGTGGCGGGCGCGGTCGGGTTGCCGGCCCAGGACCGGGTGTTGGGAACGGACTACCCGCCGGGGTACCCGCAGGTGCCGGCGGTGACCACCGCGGGCGAGCCGCCGATCCGGTTGGCCGCCAGTCGCAGCCGTCCCCCGGTCTTCCTCACCGACCTGGCCGCCGAGGTGGGTGCCGAGCTGGTGCCGATGGGTTCGGCCGGTGCGAAGATCGCGGCGGTGATCACTGGTGAGGTGGACGCGTACATCCACGCGGGCGGGCAGTACGAGTGGGATTCGGCAGCGCCGGTGGCGGTGGCGACCGCCACCGGGCTGCATGCCTCCCGAATCGACGGATCCGCGCTGACCTACAACGAAGCCAACCCACGCCTGCCGGACCTGTTGGTCTGTCGACAGGATCTCGCCGGCCGACTGCTTGCGGCGTTGCGGCGCCATTGCGGGTAGCCTGAGCGCTACTTCTGGCAAAGCCGACCGGAGAGGTCTGGAAATGAGTGCGGGAATCGAGTCGGCGTCATGACCACGATGGCGGCATACCAGGTGTCCCACCTCGACGCGCTGGAGGCGGAGAGCATCTTCGTGCTGCGTGAGGTGGTCGCGGAGATGGAACGACCGGTGCTGCTCTTCTCCGGCGGCAAAGACTCGATCGTCATGCTCTGGCTGGCGCAGAAGGCGTTCGCCCCGGCGAACATTCCGTTCCCGGTGCTGCATGTCGACACCGGGCACAACTTCCCCGAGGTGCTGGCGTACCGGGACCAGCGGGTCGCCGAGCTGGGCCTGCAACTGCTGGTGGCGAGCGTGCCCGAGGCGCTGGCCAGCGGGCTGGTACGGGAGAGCGCGGACGGCATGCGCAACCGGATCCAGACCCCGGTGCTCCTGGCCGCCGTCGAACAGCACCGCTTCGACGCGCTCTTCGGTGGTGCCCGGCGGGATGAGGAGAAGGCGCGGGCCAAGGAGCGGGTGTTCAGCTTCCGGGACGAGTTCGGCCAGTGGGATCCGAAGAACCAGCGTCCGGAGCTCTGGTCGCTCTACAACGGTCGGCACCAGCCGGGTGAGTCGATCCGGGCGTTTCCGCTGTCCAACTGGACCGAGTTGGATGTCTGGCACTACATCGCCCGGGAACGGATCGAGGCGCCCTCGATCTACTACGCGCACGAGCGCGAGGTGATCGAGCGTGACGGGATGCTGTACGCGGTGAACGAGTTCATCCGCCCCCGCGCCGGTGAGGAGCGGTTCAAGGCCCGGGTTCGCTACCGGACGGTGGGCGACGCCTCCTGCACGGCGGCGGTCCGCTCGGACGCCGACACGGTGGCGAAGGTCATCGAGGAGGTGGCCGCCACCCGGATCACCGAGCGGGGCGCGACCCGCGGTGACGACCGGGTCAGCGAGGCTGCGATGGAGGACCGCAAGCGGGAGGGCTACTTCTGATGACCACCGAGACGACCGCCGCGGTCGGTGCCGGAGCGGCGTCCGCCCGCCCGATGGACCTGCTGCGGTTCGCCACCGCCGGCAGCGTGGATGACGGCAAGTCGACCCTGATCGGCCGCCTGCTCTACGACACCCGGTCCCTCTTCGCCGATCAGCTCGCCGCCGTGGAGGCGGTCAGCGCGGCCCGCGGCGACGAGTACACCAATCTCGCGCTGCTCACCGACGGCCTGCGGGCCGAGCGGGAGCAGGGCATCACGATCGACGTGGCGTACCGCTACTTCGCCACCCCCCGGCGGAAGTTCATCATCGCCGACACCCCGGGGCACATCCAGTACACCCGGAACATGGTCACCGGTGCCTCCACCGCCGACCTTGCGCTGATCCTGGTTGATGCCCGGAAGGGCCTGGTGGAGCAGTCCCGTCGGCACGCCTTCCTCTGCTCCCTGCTGCGGGTGCCGCACCTGGTCCTCTGTGTCAACAAGATGGACCTGGTGGACTGGTCGCGCGAGGTCTACGAGAAGATCGCCGACGAGTTCACCGCGTTCGCGGCGAAGCTCGACGCACCCGACCTGACGGTGGTGCCGGTCTCCGCGCTGCACGGCGACAACATCGTCTCCCGGTCGGAGAGGATGCCCTGGTACGAGGGGCCGTCCCTGCTGCACCACCTGGAACGGGTGCACATCGCCAGCGACCGGAACCTGGTCGACGTGCGCTTCCCGGTGCAGTACGTGATCCGCCCGCAGTCCACCACCGTCACCGACTACCGCGGGTACGCGGGCCAGGTCGCCTCCGGCGTACTCAAGCCCGAGGACGAGGTGATGGTGCTGCCGAGCGGCTTCACCAGCCGGATCGCCGCGGTGGAGACCGCCGACGGGCCGGTACCGGAGGCGTTCCCGCCGATGTCGGTGACCGTACGGTTGACTGACGAGATCGATATTTCCCGGGGTGACATGATCTGTCGCCCGAACAACGCCCCGGTCGTTGCCCAGGACATCGAGGCGATGGTCTGCTGGATGGACGAGACCCGACCGTTGCAGCTCGGTGGCAGGTACGTGATCAAGCACACCACCCGGTCGGCGCGGGCCATTCTCCGCGGGCTGCACTACCGGTTGGACATCAACTCGCTGCACCGGGACGAGTCGGCGGGGGAGCTGAAGCTCAACGAGATCGGCCGGGTCCGGTTCCGGACGATGGTCCCGCTGCTTGTTGACGAGTACCGCCGGAACCGCACCACTGGTGGCTTCGTCATCATCGATGAGACGACGAACCGGACGGTTGGCGCCGGCATGATCGTCGAGGCGGGCTGACCCCACCCGGCCGGCGGTCTGACCCCACCCCCGCCAGCGCGGGGCGCTCCGGGGTCGCCGCTGATCGAGGTTGGTCGCCGGCGACGAGCCGGCTACCCCCGTTCCGGCAGGTGGTCGCGGTAGAAGGTCCAGGCATCGCCGATGATGTCGTGCAGGGTGGGCTTGGCCGGTGTCCAGCCCAACTCGGTACGGGCCAGGTCGGCGGCGGCGACCAACTCGGCGGGGTCGCCGACGCGGCGGGGGGCGACCACCACCGGAACCGGGGCGCCGGTGACCTCGCGGACCACCTCGACGACCTGACGGTTGGTGAACCCGTTGCCGTTGCCGAGGTTGTAGATCCGGTGCTGGCCGCCGACCGCGGCGTCGAGCGCGAGTAGGTGGGCCCGGGCGAGGTCGGTGACGTGGATGTAGTCGCGGACGCAGGTGCCGTCCACGGTCGGGTAGTCGTCGCCGAAGAGCTGGAGCTTCTCCCGTCGGCCGGCGGCGACGTCGAACGCGATGGGGATGAGGTGCGTCTCCGGATCGTGCCGTTCCCCGAGGGGCACCGGGGCAGCCAGGTGGGCGCCGGCGACGTTGAAGTAGCGCAGCGAGACGGCAGCCAACCCGTTCCCGGCCGCCGCCGAGGTGAGCGCCATGTCGACGGTCAGCTTGGTGGCGCCGTACGTGTTGGTGGGGGCGGTGATCGCGGTCTCCGAGATGGGCAGCTCGACCGGGTTGCCGTAGACGGCGGCGGTGGAGGAGAAGACCACCTTCGGGACCCCGGCGACGCGTACGGCGTCGAGCAGGGCGAGGGAGCCGACGACGTTGGTGTGCCAGTACAGCTCTGGCTTGACCATCGACTCGCCGGCGGCGATCAGGGCGGCGAAGTGCAGCACCCCGTCGAAGCCCGCCTGCGGGGTCACCACCTGTGCCGCCTCGTCCAGGGGGGCGACGATGTGGGTGGCGTCGGGTGCCACGGCGACGCGGTGTCCGGTCCGTAGGTCGTCCAGAACGACAACCTCGTGGCCGGCGTCGAGCAGCATCCGGGTCACCACGCTGCCGATGAAGCCGGCGCCGCCGGTGACGAGCAGTTTCACGTCGATCTCCTCCTGCCGGGGCCGCCCCCACAGCGACCGTCGGTGGTCACCCTACGGCGGCTTGCTGTGCCCGCGCTGCGAGGCGATCGGCGAGGCGGGTCGCCGCCCGCGGGGCGGAAGAACTGGCGCGGTGCTGTTCCGCCACTGCGATGAGTGTCTACCATCCATCTCATGCGGGAAGCGGGTCGTCCCGGGCTCCGGCGCCGTGCGCGGGGGCGACCCCGCCGCGAACCCGGCTCGCTGTCCTGGGCGGTCGCCCGGATCGTGGTCCGCACCGCTACCGCCGCCACCCGCCTGGTGACCGGTCTGCTCGGCACCAGTCCGGTGGCCGGCCGGGAACGGATCAGCGAGGACGAGTTACGCGCCCTGGTCGCCGCGGCGACCGTGCTGGACCCGGTGGAACGGCGGATCATCGATGAGGTTCTAGTGGCCGGTGCCAGCCTGGTACGCGAGGTGATGATGCCGCGCACCGAGGTGGTCTTCCTCTCCACGGCGCTGACCATCGACCAGGCGGAGCGTCTGGTCCGGGTCGAGCCGCACACCCGCTACCCGGTGGTGGACGGGACCCACGACGACGTGGTCGGCTTCGTGCACCTACACGACGTGCTACTTCGTACCGACGAAGACCCACTGGTCACAGTGGGCGAGCTGGCCCGGGAGGTCAAGCGTCTGCCGGGCAGTAAACGGGTGCTTCCGGCCCTGACCGAGATGCGCCGGGAGGGGCATCACCTGGCGGTGGTCGTCGACGAGTACGGGGGGACCGCCGGCATCGTCACCTGTGAGGACCTCATTGAGGAACTGGTTGGCGAACTGCACGACGAGTACGACACGCCGCCGGAGCCGACACACACCGGCCTGCCCACCACCGTTGACGGCCGACTGAACCTGGCCGACTTCGCCGAGCGGACCGGGGTGAGCCTGCCGAATGGACCCTACGAGACGGTTGGTGGCTATGTCATGGCCGAGCTGGGCCGGCTGCCGGTGGCCGGTGACGAGGTGTCGGTGACCGCCGCGCCGGCCACCCCGGTGGAGCCGGTGCGGGCGCCGCCCGGGGGTTGGCGGCTGCGGGTGCTGACGCTGGATGGGCGTCGGGTGGCCCGGGTGACGGTAGCCGCGGTCCGGCCCGCCGAGTCGCGACGCGAGACGGGGCTCCCCACCCAGCCCGGTCGCGGCCGACCCGCCGGCCCGTCCTGACGGATGCCCCCGGTTGCTGACAGAATTGCCAGCATGCCCAACGTACCCGTTCGACCGCGCGTATTCTCTGGCATTCAGCCGACCGCCGACTCGTTCCATCTCGGCAACTACCTGGGCGCGGTGCAGCACTGGGTGGCGTTGCAGGAGACGCATGACGCCACCTACTGCGTGGTCGATCTGCACGCGATCACCGCCGGGCACGACCCCCGGGTGTTGGCACAGCGGTCCCGGATGGCCGCCGCGCAGCTGCTCGCGGTGGGGCTGGACCCAGAACGCTGCACCCTCTTCGTGCAGTCCCAGGTGCCCGAGCACGCGCAGTTGGCCTGGGTGTTGGGGTGCATCACCGGGTTCGGCGAGGCAGGCCGGATGACCCAGTTCAAGGACAAGTCGCAGAAGCAGGGCAACGAGCGGGCCAGCGTCGGCCTGTTCACGTACCCGGTCCTGCAGGCGGCCGACATCCTCCTCTACCAGGCGGAGGCGGTGCCGGTCGGCGAGGACCAGCGGCAGCACCTGGAGCTCAGCCGCGATCTGGCGCAGCGGTTCAACACCCGGTTCGGCTCGACCTTCGCCGTTCCCGCGGCACACATCGTCAAGGACACGGCAAAGATCACGGATTTGCAGGACCCGACGGCGAAGATGTCGAAGTCGTCCTCCTCCCCGGCGGGTATCGTCCTGCTCCTGGAGGACGCGGCCCGGTCGGTCAAGAAGATCCGTTCGGCGGTCACCGACACCGGACGCGAGGTCGTCTTTGATGTCCAGCAGAAGCCGGGTGTCTCCAACCTGCTGACGATCTACTCGGCGCTTTCCGACCGGAGCATTGACGATCTGGTCGGCGCCTACGCCGGCAAGGGCTACGGTGACCTGAAGAAGGACCTCGGAGAGGTGGTACGCGAGTTCGTGACGCCGATCCAGGAACGTGTCCGCGGCTACCTGGACGACCCGGCCCAGCTCGACAAGCTGCTCGCCGCGGGGGCGCAGAAGGCGCGGGCGGTGGCAGCACCGACCCTACAGGCGGTGTACGAGCGGGTGGGCTTCTTCCCGCCGGTGCGCGGCGAGTAGCAGCGACGCGACGCGTGCGGGTGAGCGGGATGGAACCGGTGGCCAAAGGGGTGGCACGAGGCGTGGACCTGCGGGACGGGTCGTCGACGGCCGGCGGCACAATCCAGATCGGCATCGCGGTGGACATCCCCGAGCCCTGGGGGAGTGTGCTGACCCAGCGGCGGCTGGCGGCGGGTGACCAGCAGGCCGTCCCGGCGCACGTGACGCTGCTCGGGCCGACCGAGATTCCGGGCACCGCCCTGCCAGCTGTCGAACGGCACCTCACCGCGGTGGCCGCCGCGCACCCTCCGTTCACCCTGCACCTGCGCGGGACCGGCACGTTCCGGCCGGTCACCCAGGTGGTTTTCGTAACGGTGGCGACCGGGATCAGCGAGTGCGAGCTGCTCGCCGCGGCGATCCGGGCCGCTCCGGAGCTGGACCGGGAAACCCGTTTTCCGTACCACCCGCACGTCACGGTGGCGCAGGATGTCTCACCCGACACGCTGGACCAGGCGTACGAGGACCTGGCTGACTTCTCGGCGATGTTCGGGGTGGAGGCGTTCACGCTCTTCTCCCACAGTGGCCAGACGCGGTGGCAGCCCCGGCGGGACTTTCGGCTCGGCGGCTGAGCGGGTGCCCCGGCGACAGGTCGGCGAGGATGGCGAGGTGAACGTGTTCCGCCGGATCCAGGCGGGTGCCCACGGGCGGATTACCTCCACGCGGCGCCGCTATCCGTCCTTCGACCACGGGTTGCGGGCGGCCCTGCTCTACAACCGCCGGTTCGGCAGCCGGCTCGCCGCCGCGATCGCCTACTACGGCTTCTTCGCGGTCTTCGCGCTCGCCCTCGTCGCCTACTCCGTCTTCGGGGCGATCCTGGAGGGAAACGCCGAGGTCAATGCCGCCGCGGCGGACTTCCTTCGGGAGAACCTGCCCTTCCTCGACCCGGTGCAGGTCGCCGAGAGCAGCGGGGCCGTCGGCGTGGTCGGTCTGACCATCCTGGTCTTCACCGGGGTCGGCTGGGTGGAGGCGATCCGTTCCTCCCAGCGGTTGCTGTACGGCCTCGACCAACAACCCGGCAACTTTGTCGTTCGCCGGTTGGTCGACCTGGGCGTGCTGCTGGTGGTGTTCGTGCTGCTCGGCGTCTCGGTAGCGGCGGTGGACACGTTGGAGTCGCTGCTGCGGTGGCTGCTGGGCAGTGCCGGCTCGGTCGGGCTCACCACGATCAGCGCCCTGCTCAGCGTCTTCGTGAACGCGGTGCTGGCGACCCTGCTGCTGGCGGCGGTGCCCCGGCTGCGGCCCAGCCGGGTCCGGCTGCGCCCGGCGGTGCTGCTGGTGGCGGTGGGTATCACCCTGCTCAACACCATCGGGCGGTACTACGTGGTGCGGACCGAGCGGAACCCGGCGTACACGGTGGTGGCGGGCGCGGTGGGGCTGCTGCTCTACCTCTATCTGCTCAACCAACTCGTGCTCTTCGGCGCGGCGTTGGTGGCCACCGGCAGCCGGGGGCAGGTGGTGGACCTCGCGGCGGAGCGGGTGGCGGCCTACCCGGAGGAGGCGGGCTCCCCGCCCCCCGGGCGGCCGAGCGTGAACGGGCCGACGGCACCCGAACCAGGGACGGAGCGTCGAACCGGGGATCCGCCCACGGCCGGGGAACGATGATTGGCGGGTGGGCACTCTCGTGACACTCGATCTGCCGGACGACTCGCCGCTGCTCGATCTGCCGTGGATTATCACCTTCGGCCCGCTCGGCGACGCCGACGAGTGGGAGCCGGTGGTCTGCGGCCCGTACGAGCGGGCGCCCGCGTTGGCGTTGGCCGAGGTGATGGTGGCGGAGGAGGCGCTGATGGCAGTGGTCGAACCGCTGCTGCCGGCGGTGTCGGCGGAGCAGATCCGTGGTGAGATCGCCGCGGCGCAGGCGGCCGCCGCGGATGAGGCGGCGGACCAGGCGGACAGCGCCGAGCTCTACGGCAACTTCGACGACACCTTCGACGAGGAGCTGGCGGAGGGGGAACGGGACCGGGAGCCCCAGTCGGCCATGCCGCCGAGTGAGGCCGCGATCCGGGCGGGATTTGCCCGGATCGCGGCGAAGTTGCCCGGCCTCGAGCGTTGATCCCGGGCCGGTCGGCTGCCCAGCCGCCCGGCGGCGCGGGGCACGCCGAACGACCAGGTTGGTGGGGGCTTACCCGCTGGAGCGCCGCTCGAACCAGGCGGCCGCGTCGACCGGGATCAGGTAGCCGGACTCCCCCCGGGTGAGCGGGGCGCTGGCGACGAGCGGCTCGCCGTACCCGGTGCTGACGGCGGCTGCGTCGCTGATGTTGACCACACAGGTGAGCGCCGTACCGCCGGCGGTACGGGTGAAGGCGAGGAGGCCCGGCCGGCTCTCCTGCCAGACGATCTGGGCCGCGGCGGTGGCGAGCGCGGGGTGCGCTCGGCGGATCCGGAGCGCGGTGCGATACAGCTCGAGCGTGGAGTCGGGGACGCCGCGCTGGGCAGCCACCGACAGTTCCCGCCAGGTAGCCGGGGCGGGCAGCCAGCTCAGCGCGCTGCCGGCGGGTCCGAAGCCGTACGGGGCGAGCTCGCCGCTCCACGGGATCGGCACCCGGCAGCCGTCCCGGCTCTGGCCGGTCCGCAGGTACTGCGGGTCCTGCCGCAGGTCGTCCGGGAGGTCGAGGACCTCGGGTAGACCCAGTTCCTCACCCTGGTAGACGTAGGCGCAGCCGGGCAGCGCGAGCATCAGCAGGGCTGCGGCGCGGGCGCGGCGTAGTCCGGCCGGCCCATCCCCGTACCGGGTGACGTGTCGCTGCTTGTCATGGTTTGAGAGCACCCAGGTGGTGGGCGCGTTGATGACCGCTGACTCCGCGAGGGCGCTGTCGATGACCTTGCGGAAGGAGTCGGCCGACCAGTGGGCGTCGAGGAAGTCGAAGCTGAACGCCTGGTGCAGCTCGTCTGGACCGATGTAGCGGGCGAGCCGTTGCGGGGTTTCCGCCCATGCCTCGGCCACCGCCATCCGGCCCCCGGGGTAGCTGTCCAGGATCGGCCGCCAGGCACGGTAGATGTCGTGCACCTCGTCCTGGTCGAAGTAGGGCAGTCGGCTCTTGCCGAGTAGTTCGACCTGTCGTTGGCCGGTCTGCTGGCCGAAGCCGACATCCGGCAGGCCCGCCGCCTTGATCATTCCGTGGGCCACGTCAATCCGGAAGCCGTCGACGCCGCGGTCCAACCAGAACCGGAGCACCTCCTCGAACTCGGTGCGGACCTCGGGGTTGCGCCAGTTCAGGTCCGGCTGTGCCGAGTCGAACAGGTGCAGGTACCACTGCCCGTCGGGCAGTCGGGTCCAGGCTGGTCCGCCGAAGATGCTCTCCCAGTCGTTCGGTGGCAGTTCGCCCGCCGCTCCGCGCCCGGTGGCGAAGTGGTAGCGGGCCCGCTCGGGGGAGCCGGGGGCCGCCGCGAGGGCGGCCTGGAACCAGGGGTGGGCGCTCGAGGTGTGATTGGGCACCAGGTCGACGATGATCCGTAGGCCCAGTGCGTGCGCGTCAACGATCACGTCGTCGAACTCGGTGAGGGTGCCGAACATCGGGTCGACATCGCGGTAGTCAGCGACGTCGTAGCCGCCGTCAATCATGGGTGAGGGGTAGAAGGGGGTCAACCAGAGCGCGTCCACCCCGAGGTCGCGCAGGTACGGCAGGCGTTGCCGCAGGCCCGCCAGGTCGCCGATCCCGTCACCATTCGCGTCGGCGAAGCTGCGGAGGTAGACCTGATAGATGGCGGCGGAGCGCCACCAGTCATCGTCGGAGGTCGGCGGGGTGGGGTTGCGGACGGTCATGAGGGGTTCCCCGATCTCGCGCGGTACGGCGGTCTCCGGCGCGGACAGGGGTGGTGGCGCCGGTTGCTGTGCAGGATGCCGGCAGAGCGTTGCAAGAGTCAAGCAGCCCTTGCGCAAGTCAACGCGAGGACCACGGTGTTGATCGCTGGCCAGAGGTTGAACCCGGGGTTCGCCTCCCGGCCGGGGCGGACGGCGGGGTTCAGACCGAGACCGCCAGCGGGGACGGGGTGGGTCCACCGGGGTCAACGCCGGGCGTCCGGGCGACCGCGGTCGAGCCGCGCACCACCAGCTCGGGCCGGAACAGATACTCCGAGTGTGGGGCGGCATGCCCGTTGATCTCGTCCACCAGCGCCTGGACAGCGGCAACCGCCATCGCCGCGACCGGCTGGCGCATGGTGGTCAGGGGCGGGTCGGTGAAGGCCATCAGCGGGGAGTCGTCGTATCCGACGACGGAGACGTCGCGGGGCACGGCGAGCCCGCGCTGTCGGGCGGCGCGGATGGCACCCAACGCCATCGGGTCGGAGCCGCAGACCAGGCCGGTGACGCCGCGGTCCAGCAGGCGGGTGGCGGCGGCCTCGCCCCCCTCGACGCCGAAGAGGGAGAGCTCGGTGAGCTCGGCGAGCTCGGCCTCGGAGACGTCGGTGCGGCGCCGCATGGCGGCCTGGTAGCCGGCGACCTTGCGCTGTACGGGGACGAACCGGTTCGGCCCGGTGATCAGGCCGATCCGGCGGTGCCCCAGCGCGACCAGGTGGGTGACGGCCAGCTCGGCGGCCTCCCGGTCGTCACAGGAGATGAAGGGCGCGGGGAGGTTCGGCGCGTAGCCGTTGACCATGACAACCGGCAGCGGGCGGGCGATCAGTGCGCGGTACCGCTCGTGGTCGGCGGCGGTGTCGGCGTGCAGGCCGGAGACGAAGACGATGCCGGAGACCTGCCGGTCGAGCAGCATCTCGACGTATTCGTCCTCCCGGATTCCCCCGGGGGTCTGGGTGCACAGCACGGGGGTGAAGCCGGTCGGCGCCAGCGCCGACTCGATGATCTGTGCGAAGGCGGGAAAGATCGGGTTGTCGAGTTCCGGGACGACCAGGCCCACCAGTCCGGCGCAGCGTTTGCGTAGCCGGGCTGGGCGTTCGTAGCCGAGCACGTCGAGGGCGGTCAGGACGGCCTGTCGGGTCTCGGGTGCCACTCCGGGTCGGTCGTTGAGCACCCGCGACACGGTGGCCTCACTGACCTCTGCCTGCTGGGCGATGTCGGACAGTCGAGCGCGCATGGCGGCACTGTAGCTCACCGGATGGTTTTTGCGCTTACGGGCAAGTTCTTGCAGTCGTGGCTTCCGGGGCTACTGGGCTGGGCAGAGGACGGTGTTCGGTCGGTGTGGACCCCAGGGGCGCCGCATCGAGCAGCATCAACGCGGTCAGGGCGTCGGCGGCCGGGGGGCGGAGGGCGATGGCCGGCCGATGTGAGGGCCTGCCGTTTTGTCGCGCAAGCCCGACATGGGATGGGTCTAGATGACAAGATGGCCCCGGTTGTTGCAAGACGGTTCGCAAAGGGTTTCTAACTTAGAAAACTCTTGCTAGTGTCCCGCCGACACCGGCAGGCAATCTAGGAGCGAACATGCGTCGCACAGCCAAGGGAGTCGCCGTACTCGCCTCCGCCGCCCTTGCTCTGACCCTCGTCGCCTGTGGCGAGGACGAGCAGAGCGCGGGGGAAGGGTCAACGACCGACCCCGCAGCCATGAAGGCCGAGCTGACCTGGTGGGACACCTCAGACCCGAAGAACGAGGGTCCGGTTTTCCAGGAGCTGATCGCCAGGTTCAACCAGACCTATCCGAACGTGAAGATCAATTATCAGTCGGTCCCTTTCGGTGAGGCGCAGAACCAGTTCAAGACGGCAGCACAGGCCGAGACCGGCGCGCCGGACATCATGCGGGCGGAGGTGGCCTGGGTTCCGGAGTTCGCCTCGCTGGGCTACCTCTACGCGCTGGACGGCTCCGAACTGCTCGCCGACGAGTCGGACTTCCTGGCCACTCCGCTCGCCTCGAACAAGTACGACGGCAAGACCTACGGCGTCCCGCAGGTGACCGACACGCTCTCGCTCATGTACAACAAGAAGCTGTTGGCCGAGGCGGGTGTCGCCGCCGCGCCGACGACCTGGGCCGAGCTGAAGACCGCCGCCCAGGCCGTCAAGGAGAAGACCGGCGCGGACGGCCTCTACCTCAATCCGGAGGGCTACTTCCTGCTGCCGTTTTTCTACGGCGAGGGCGGGGACCTGGTGGATGTCCCGGCCAAGAAGATCGTCGTCGGCTCGGACCAGAACGTGACCGGGCTGAAGATCGCCAAAGATCTGATCGACAGCGGCGCGGCCGTCCCGCCGCCCGCGACGGACTCCTACGGAACCATGATGACCCTCTTCAAGGAAGAGAAGGTCGCCATGATCATTAATGGTCCCTGGGAGGTCAACAACGTGTCGCAGGCGCCGACCTTCGGCGGCGTGGAGAACCTCGGCATCGCCCCGGTCCCCGGCGGCTCGGCCCGGGCCGGCAGTCCGGTCGGCGGGCACAACTACACCGTCTGGTCCGGCATGCCAGAGGAGAAGGTCGAGGCCGCCATCGCCTTCGTGGCCTTCATGAGCTCCGCCGAATCACAGGCGTTTCTCGCTGAGAAGCTCGGGCTGCTGCCGACGCGCAAGTCGGCCTACGACCTTGACGCGGTACGGAGCAATCCGATCGTGACCGCGTACCAGCCCGCCGTCGAGGCCGCGGTCAGCCGCCCCTGGATCCCCGAGGCCGGCCAGTTCTTCGAACCGCTGGACGAGATGGCCACCAAGGTCCTGATCCAGAACCGGGACCCGAAGGAGGCGCTCGACGAGCTCGCGAAGAGGTACCAGGCGGAGGTCGTCACCGCGTACGGCTTCTGATCCACCCGCCGGCGGGCAGAGGCCGGCGACCACTCGTCCCTCGGCATCCGCTCGGGCCGGCGACCGCTCCGGTCGCCGGCCGACCGGCTCACCTCCTGGAGCTCAGCTGATATGCGCACCGTGACCGCCGCGCCAGCGCCCGCGCCGCCCGACCGTCGCTTCGCCCGCCCGTCCCGACTTCGTCGTAGCTGGGACCGGAACTGGTACGCCTGGGCGATGGTCCTGCCGGTGGTGATCGTCCTGGCAGTCTTGATCTTCTATCCGCTCGGCCGGGGAATCTGGCTCTCCTTCACCAACCTCAACGAGGCCAACCAGGTGGCGGAGATCTGTACCAAGTCGATCACCGGCGGTGAGGTCTGCGAGGAGAACCCCAACCGGTGGGAGTACGCGGGTCTGGACAACTACGTTCGGGTCCTCACGGGCCAGGTCGGCCGGTTCTGGGAGTGGACCGGGATCACCCTGATCTGGACCTCCGTCGGTGTTGCCTTCCACTATGGGCTCGGGCTTGGCCTCGCCATCCTGCTCAACCGCCCGATCCGCGGCCGTGGCCTCTACCGGGTGCTGCTGGTGCTGCCGTGGGCGGTGCCGGCCTTCGTCAGCGCCTTCGCCTGGAAGTTCATCTTCAACGAGCGGTTCGGCCTGGCGAACTCGCTGCTCACCGGGCTCGGGGCCGACCCGCTCCCGTGGTTCTCGGAACGGTGGACGTCCCTGTTCACCGCGATCGTCACCAACGTCTGGCTCGGCGTGCCGTTCATGATGGTGGCGCTGCTCGGCGGGCTGCAGACCATTCCCGGTGAGCTCTACGAGGCGGCGGAGATCGACGGCGCGTCGCCGTGGCAGCGGTTCCGTGCCATCACGTTGCCGGGCCTGCGCCCGACCAGCATGACCGTGATCCTGCTCGGCACCATCTGGACGTTCAACCTTTTCCCGGTCATCTTCCTGGTGACGGAGGGAGAGCCGGCCGGCGAGACCGAGATCCTGGTGACCGGCGCGTACCGGGCCGCCTTCGAGGGCATTCGCAACTACTCGCTCGCCTCCACGTACGGCGTGTTGATCCTCTCCATTCTCTTGGTCTTCTCCGTGTTCTACCGGCGGGCACTGCGTAAGCAAGGCGAGGTGTGGTGATGAGCCAGTCGACCAACTCCGGGACGGCCACGTCCACAGCGGGGACGGCCCCGATCGGGGCCGGGGCCACGCCGACCGTCCGGGCCGAGACCGCGCGGCGTGCTGGCCGTGGTCGGCGTAGCCCGGCGACGTCGCTGCTGCTGCACGGGACCTTGATCGTCGCCTCGCTGGTCGCGATCGGTCCGATCGTCTGGGTGCTGCTCTCCTCCTTCAAGCCCGGGTACGCGGTGCAGAGCAGCAACCTGACCCTGGTCCAGGATCCGACCCTGACCAACTACCGCTACGTGCTGTTCGACACCAGCTTTCTGCGGTGGCTGCTGAACTCGGTGATCGTGGCCGCCGGCACGATGGGGATCGGCATCTTCCTCTCGGCGACCACCGGTTACGCCGTCTCCCGGTTCAACTTCCCGGGCCGCCGGCCGTTGATGATGGTCTTCCTGGTCACCCAGATGTTCCCGGTGGCCATCCTGATCGTGCCGATCTACACGATCATGGCGCGGCTCGGGTTGATCAACACGTTGCCGTCGCTGGTGATCGCCTACCTGACCATCGCGGTTCCGTTCTGTGCCTGGATGCTGAAGGGCTATTTCGACTCCATCCCCACCTCGCTGGACGAGGCGGCGGCGCTGGACGGCTGCGGCCCGTTCGCCACCTTCTGGCGGGTGGTGCTGCCGCTGGCCCGCCCGGCCGTCGCGGTCACCGCCTTCTACACCTTCCTCACCGCGTGGGGGGAGGTCGCCTACGCGTCGGCCTTCATCCAGACCGACAACCAGTTCACCCTGGCGTACGGGCTTCGGCAGTTCGTGCCGCAGTACAACCCGCAGTGGGAGTACCTGACGGCGGCGGCGGTGCTGGTGACGGTCCCGGCCGGGCTGGTCTTCATGATCGCCCAACGGCATCTGGTCTCGGGTCTGACCGCGGGTGGTACGAAGGGCTGAGGCGCCGATCGACCGAGCCCCTCTACTACGACCCGTCGTTGTGGGGGAGGATAGGCCGCGTGGAAGCTCTACGACTGACTCTCCGTTACATCCACCTGATCGGGTTCGCGCTGTTGCTCGGCGGCGCGGTGGTGCAGTACCTCAAGGGCAGGTTCCGGATCAACCCGGCCATGCTCTGGGGTGCGGGGCTCGCGTTGCTGACCGGAATCGGCCTCTCCGCGCCACTGCGGGACGGGGGCGAGCCGGACCCGGCGAAGCTCGTCACCAAGCTGACGCTCGCGCTGCTCATCTTCGTCATGGTCTTCTTCTCGCGGAAGCGGGAAGCGGTCAACCGGGGGCACTTCCTCGCGATCATCGGGCTGACCCTGGTCAACGCTGCGGTGGCGGTCTTCTGGCGGTAGCGTCCGACTGGGGGTAACTCCCCTGCACGAGGAACCCCCTGCAGCGGAGAATTCGTCCCATCCGGGCTCCTTTGGCCGGCATGTCGAGTGACCGAAATACCCCAGGATCACGTCGGGGTAACAGGCACTCAACAGTCACGCATGATTGTCGGCCGGGACCGGGGCCGGGGCGTACGCTCGGCGTCCGGAACGTGGGACACCGGCGGCACAGTGCAGGCCGGTTCACAAGGGCTGCCACCGCGGTCGCCGCGGTGCGCAACGGAAGGAGTCGTCTTGCGCTCGGTGCGTGGGATGCGGATCGCCTCGGTCTTCGCGGTGGGTGGCCTCGTGCTGGCTGCCTCCGCCTGCGGTGAGGCGCCCGAGGAGAACAACGCCGGCAACGGCGGCGAGAAGTTCAGTGCCTGCATGGTGACCGACGTCGGCGGGATCGACGACAAGTCCTTCAACACCTCGGCCTGGCAGGGCTTGGAGGCAGCCAAGGCCGAGAACAAGGACATCGACATCAAGTACGTCGCGTCGAAGGCCGAGGCCGACTACGAGCCGAACCTGACGCAGTATGTCAACCAGGACTGCGACTTCATCCTCGCCGTCGGTGGCCTGATGGGGGACGCTACCGCCATGATCGCGGAGGCGAACCCGGATCAGCAGTTCGGCATCGTGGACACGAAGTTGCCGCAGAGCAACGTCTACCCGATGCAGTTCGACACCGCCCAGGCCGGCTTCCTCGCCGGTTATCTGGCCGCCGGCTTCAGCGAGACCGGCAAGGTGGGCACCTACGGCGGCGAGAAGATCCCGCCGGTGACCATCTTCATGGACGGCTACGCCGACGGGGTCGACCACTACAACGAGGCCAAGGGGAAGGACGTCCAGGTCCTGGGCTGGGACAAGGAAAGCCAGGACGGCTCGTTCGCCAACAGCTTCGTCAAGCAGGACGAGGGCAAGAAGGTCAGCGACGCGCTGGTCGCCCAGGGCGCCGACATCATCATGCCGGTCGCCGGCGGTGCCGGCCTCGGCACCACCGCGGCCGCCCAGTCCTCCGGTGGCAAGTACAACACCATCTGGGTCGACGTCGACGGCTGCGAGAGCACCTCGAACTGCCCGGCGATCATCACCACCGTGGTGAAGAACATCCCCGGCGCCGTTCAGGAGGCCGTGCTCAAGGCCGCCGCCGGCGAGAAGCTGGAGGCGAACCCGGGCTTCACCGGCACGCTGGCCAACGAGGGCGTCTCGCTTGCGCCGTACCACGAGTTCGACAGTAAGATCCCGGCTGAGCTGAAGGCCGAGGTCGACAAGCTGAAGGCGGACATCGCCGCCGGCCTGATCAAGGTCGAGTCGCAGTCCCAGCCGCAGTGAGCTGATGCCGGCTCGCCGTGGTGGGGCGCTCCGCCAAGCCGCTCGGCGAGTGGCACCGCACGACGATCCGGCCGCCCTGGCGCCACGGGACCTCCCGCTGGCGCCGGGGCGGCCGATCGGTTCCACCGACGAGTGCCGTTGCCGACGTACCGGCAGCTCCCCGCACCATCGCTTCGGACCCGGGAGGTTGCGCTGAGACTCGAACTGCGCGGCATCACCAAACGCTTCGGTGACCTGGTCGCCAACGACCACATCGATCTCACGGTGGAGCCGGGGGAGATCCACGCCCTGCTCGGGGAGAACGGCGCGGGTAAGTCGACCCTGATGAACGTGCTGTACGGGCTCTATCAGCCCGACGAGGGCGAGATCCTGGTGGACGGGAAGCCGCTGAAGCCGCGCGGCCCGGCGGACGCCATCGCGGCCGGGATCGGCATGGTGCACCAGCACTTCATGCTGGTACCGGTCCTCACCGTGGCCGAGAACGTCATGCTCGGCGCCGAGCAGGTCCGGGGCGGCATGCTCGGCTTCCTCGACCGGCGACGTGCCCGGCGCGAGGTCGCGGAGGTCTCGACCCGCTACAACCTCCGGGTGGATCCCGACGCGATCATCGAGGACCTGCCGGTCGGCATCCAGCAGCGGGTCGAGATCGTCAAGGCCCTCACCCGCGACGTTGACCTGCTCATCCTCGACGAGCCGACCGCGGTGCTCACGCCGCAGGAGACCGAGGAACTGCTCACCGTCATGCGGGAGCTCAAGGCCGCTGGTCGGTCGATCGTCTTCATCACCCACAAGCTCGGTGAGGTGAAGGCCATCGCCGACCGGGTCACCGTGATCCGGCGCGGGCGGACCGTCGGCACCGCCACGCCGGAGGCGAGCCGGGACGAACTGGCCGCCCTGATGGTGGGCCGCACCGTCCGGCTCACCGTGGACAAGCAGCCCGCCACGTCCGGCGAGCCGGTCCTCGAGCTCTCCGGGCTGGTGGCTGACGACGACCGGCAGGTACGCGCGGTGGACGGCGTTGACCTGACCGTGCGCGCTGGTGAGGTGCTCGGCATCGCCGGCGTGCAGGGCAACGGCCAGACGGAGCTGGTCGAGGCCGTCATGGGGCTACGTCCGCTGCTCGCCGGCTCGGTGCGGCTGGGCGGGGAGCGGATCGACGACTGGTCAACCAAGGAGGTCCTCCGCGCGGGCGTGGGCTACGTGCCCGAGGATCGCAGTGTTGACGGGTTGGTCAAGGAACTCAGCATCGCGGAGAACCTGGTGCTGGACCTGTACGACCGACCGCCGTTCGGCCGGGGGCTCGCGCTCCGCCCGGATGCGATCAAGAAGTCGGCGCAGGAGCGGATCGCCCAGTTCGACGTCCGTACCCCGTCGGCGGAGGCGGCGGTCGGCACGCTCTCCGGCGGGAACCAACAGAAGGTGATCGTCGCCCGGGAACTGTCCCGGCCGCTGAAACTCCTCATCGCCGCCCAGCCGACCCGCGGCGTCGATGTCGGCTCCATCGAGTTCATCCACAGCCGGGTCATTCACGAGCGAGATGCCGGAACCGCCGTCCTCCTCGTCTCCAGCGAACTCGACGAGGTGATCGGCCTGGCCGACCGGATCGCGGTGATGTACCGCGGTCGGATCATCGGCATCGTCGGCCCGGACACCCCCCGTGAGGAGATCGGCCTGCTGATGGCGGGTATCACTCCGGACCCGGCGGACGCCGGGGCGAACGGTGCGACGGCGGGTACCGACGGCGGGGCGCCCAGCCCGTCGGGCCCCGGCAGCGAGGACGAGGCATGACCAACGCAGAGTCCGGCTCCCCGGACAAGGAACCGGCGACCACGGACCAGGCGGCCAGGATGGCGCTCGACAACACCGAGCGAACCGAGCCGGCGAGTCAGCAGCCACCGGAGCGCCCCACGCTCGGGCGGCTCTTCGTGGCGAATCTCTGGGCCGCCAACACCTTCACGGTGACGTTGCTGTCACTGGTCCTGGCGATGATCGTCGGTGGGATCCTGATGATCGTCTCCGATCCGGACGTCCTGGCCACCTACAGCTACATCACCGCCCGCCCGGCCGACGCCCTCAACGCCAGCTGGGCGTTGGTCAGCGAGGCGTACGCGAACCTGTTCAAGGGCGCGGTCCTCGACCCCGACGCGGTCGGCCTCACCGCGGCGTTGAGCCCGATCTCGGAGACGCTGACCTACACCGCCCCGCTGGTCTTCACCGGTCTCTCCGTGGCGCTCGCCTTCCGTGGCGGCCTGTTCAACATCGGTGCCCAGGGGCAGGCCACGATGGGCGTCGTCGCGGCCGGGCTGGCCGGGTTCCTGCTGCCGCTGCCGGCCGGGCTGCACCTGCTCGTCGCGGTGTTCGCCGGTGCGGTGGGCGGTGCCGTGTGGGGCTTCATTCCGGGGATTCTCAAGGCCCGCACCGGTGCCCACGAGGTGATCAACACGATCATGCTCAACTACGTCGCGGCGTACTTCCTGGTGTGGTTGATCGTGCAGAACGGGGTTCAGGACCCGAACCGTACGAATGCCATCAGTCGACCGGTGGACGCCTCCGCGCAGCTTCCCCGGCTCTTCGGCGACAACCTGCGGGCACACGCCGGAATCATCCTCGCCGTGCTGGCGACCTGGGCGGTCGCCTGGCTGCTGAACCGGTCGACCCTCGGCTTCGAGTTGCGGGCCGTGGGGAGCAACCCGGCGGCTTCGCGTACCGCCGGCATCAGTGTCACCCGGACCTACGTGTTGATCATGGTCTTCGCCGGCGCCCTGGCCGGCCTCGGCGGCTCCCAGATGGTGCTCGGCACCACCGCCGCCGCACTGACCCCGCTGGTCGTGGCCCAGATCGGTTTCGACGGCATTCTGGTGGCGCTCCTTGGCCGGGTGAAGCCGTGGGGCGTGTTGCTCGCCGCCCTGCTCTTCGGCGCGTTGCAGGCCGGCGGTAACCGGATGCAGTCGTACTCGGGTGTCTCGCTGGAACTGGTTACCGTGCTCCAGGCGCTGATCGTCATCTTCATCGCCGCACCGGCCCTGGTGAAGGCGATCTTCCAGCTTCGAGCCGCCCGGGCCGCCCGGCCGCAGACGAGCCTCGCGAAGGGCTGGTGACGCGCATGTCCACCATGGCTGTTGACGACGTCGCGGTCGCCCCGGTCAACGAGGGGTTCTGGACCCGGGCCAGGAAGGCCGGCCTGGTGCTGGCCGTGCTCGGCCTGCTGGCGGTGCTGCTCTTCACCGCGCTCGCCGCCAGCGAGCCGGCCCGGTTCACCCTCAGCGAGGACGCCAGCGGCGCCGCGTTGAAGATCAACGGTACGGTCGGCGCGGCCCTCTTCGGGGCGGTCGCCCTCGCCGCCGGCGTGGCGATCCTGGCCGGGCTGCCGAAGCGCTGGTTCACCCTCGTGCTCGGTGTCGGCCTGGTCGGCTTCGTGGTGAGCTTCCTCTGCTGGCAGGTCTCCACCGCGCCGGCCGGGCAGAACTTCATGCCCCTGGTCAACATCGTCCGGGGCACCTTCATCCTGGCTCTTCCGCTGATCTTCGGGGCGCTGGCCGGCGTGCTCTGCGAACGCTCCGGCGTGGTCAACGTGGCCATCGAGGGGCAGCTGCTGATGGGGGCCTTCAGCGGCGCCCTCTTCGGCAGCCTCAGCGGCAACCTCTGGGTGGGCCTGGTCGCCGCGGCCATCGGCGGCACCTTCATCTCACTGCTGCTGGCGGTCTTCGCCATCCGCTACCTGGTGGACCAGGTGGTCATGGGGATCGTGCTGAACCTGCTCGCGGTGGGCATCACCGGCTTCCTCTACGAGCGGCTGATGCAACCCGATCCGGCGAAATACAACAGCGCCCCACACTTCAGCAACTGGGAGATCCCGCTGCTGTCGGAGATCCCGGTGCTCGGGCCGGCGCTGTTCTCCGGCAACATCTTCCTCTACCTCGGCCTGCTTCTGGTCCTGGTGATCCACATTGCGCTGTTCCGGACCCGGTGGGGCCTGCGTACCCGTTCGGTCGGTGAGCACCCGACCGCCGCCGACACCCTCGGCGTCCGGGTGCTGCGACTGCGCTACCGCAACGTGCTGCTGGCCGGGGCGGTCGCCGGCATCGGTGGTGCGTCGTACACGCTCGCCCTCTTCTCGTTCACCAAGAACATGATCGGTGGCAAGGGCTTCATCGCCCTGGCGGCGCTGATCTTCGGCCGGTGGAGCCCGACCGGCGCGCTGCTCGCGGCGCTCTTCTTCGGCTTCGCCGACCAGCTCGGCACCTACCTGAGCGCGATCAACAGCGCCATTCCGAGCCAGTTCCTGGCGATGCTGCCGTACCTGGCGACGATCCTGGCGGTGGCGGGGCTGGTGGGTAGGGTCCGGGCGCCGGCCGCCGACGGAAAGCCGTACATCAAGGGTTGATGGGGATACCAGATGGAGCTCGACTGGGGGCGGCTGCGCGCCGCGGCGACCGAGGTGATGCGGCATGCGTACGTGCCGTACTCGAAGTTTCCGGTGGGGGCGGCCGCCCTGGTGGACGATGGTCGCATCGTGGTCGGCTGCAACGTGGAGAACGCGTCGTACGGCATGGTGCTCTGCGCCGAGTGCGGCGTGATCTCCGCGCTGCACGCCACCGGTGGTGGGCGGATCGTCGCGCTCTCCTGCGTTGACGCCACCGGGGAGCCGCTGATGCCGTGCGGGCGGTGCCGGCAGCTGCTCTGGGAACACGGCGGCCCGGAGTGCCTGATCGAGGCGAAGAGCGGAGCGCTGCGGATGGCCGAGCTGCTGCCGCACGCGTTCGACGCGGCGGATCTGGAGGCGGTGACCGGGGCGAACCCGGTTCCGGTGGTGCCGGAGCGGCTGGCTGCCTGGCGGGGGCGCGGTACGGTCTTCGTGCACCCGGACCTGTCGGCGGGACAGCAGGTGTGGACGGCGTACTGGGAACGCTCGGCGGGGGAGGCCGGCGACGGCGAGACCGGCGTTCTCGAGGAGGGGCCGAGCTGGGATGATCCAGCGGAGGCGATCACCTGGGGGCTGGCCCGGGTACCCCGGGTCGTGGTGGTGGACGCGGCGGGCACGATCTTCTGGGCGGGTGAGGGCGAGCCGCCGTTGGAGATCCCGATCCGGTGGCCGGGCTGAGCGTACGGGCCGAGGGCCGACCGACAGCGGGACACATCGGAGCGTGCGGGTAGCCAGCCCGGGCTGAGGGACGTGGGAAGAGAGAGTTAGCTCATGGCGGATTTTGCGGCGGTTGATGTCATTCGGGCCAAGCGGGACGGCGCGGTCCTCTCCGATGCCCAGGTCGACTGGGTGGTGGACGCCTACACCCGGGGCCGGGTGGCGGACGAGCAGATGGCCGCGCTCGCGATGGCGATCCTGCTGAACGGGATGACCACGCCGGAGATCGCCCGGTGGACCGCGGCGATGATCGCCAGCGGCGAGCGGCTGGATCTCTCGACGGTCGACCGGCCGACGGTGGACAAGCACTCGACCGGCGGTGTCGGAGACAAGATCACCCTGCCGCTGACTCCGTTGGTGGCGGCCTGTGGTGCGGCGGTGCCGCAGCTGAGCGGCCGGGGCCTCGGGCACACCGGCGGCACGCTGGACAAGCTGGAGTCCATTCCGGGCTGGCGGGCATCGCTGGGCAACGAGGAGTTCCTCGCCCAGCTCCGCGAGGTCGGCGCGGTGATCTGCGCGGCGAGTGCCGGTCTCGCACCGGCCGACCGCAAGCTGTACGCGTTGCGGGACGTGACCGGCACGGTGGAGGCCATCCCGCTGATCGCCAGTTCGATCATGAGCAAGAAGATCGCCGAGGGGACCGGCGCGCTGGTGCTCGACGTCAAGGTCGGTTCCGGCGCGTTCATGAAGTCGGTCGACCAGGCCCGGCAACTGGCCCGCACCATGGTCGAGCTGGGCGGCGCGCAGGGTGTCCGCACGGTCGCCCTGCTGACCGACATGTCCACCCCCCTGGGGCTGGCCATCGGCAATGCGGTCGAGGTGACCGAATCCGTGGAGGTGCTGGCGGGCGGCGGCCCGGCCGACGTGGTGGAGCTGACCCTGGCCCTGGCCCGCGAGATGCTGGACGCGGCCGGGCTACCGGACGCCGATCCGGCGGCGGCGTTGCGCGACGGCCGGGCGATGGACGCCTGGCGGGCGATGCTTCGGGCCCAGGGTGGGGACCCGGACGCCCCACTGCCCACCGCGCCGGAGGTCGAGGTGGTCCGCGCTGACGAGAGCGGTGTGGTGGCCCAGGTCGACGCGTACCGGATGGGGTTGGCCGCGTGGCGGCTCGGTGCCGGCCGGGCCCGCAAGGAGGACGCGGTGTCCGCGCCGGCGGGGGTGCTGCTGCACAAGCGTCCCGGTGATCCGGTCCGGGCTGGCGAGCCCCTCTTCGAGCTGCGGGCCGAGGAGGCCGATCGGATTCCGGCGGCCCGGACGGAGGCGGTGCGGGCGGTGCGGATCGCGGCGGCTGCCCCGGAACAGCAGCCGTTGGTGCTCGAGCGAATCAGCTGACCGTCCGTTCCGTTCCCCTCAGCGGAGGGCTATCCTGCCTGGCCAGGAGGACGATTCGGCCAGCCAGTCCACACAGACGAGGATAACTGTCGTGGTGGTACCTGCCCCAAACCCCCGAATGGTGCGTGCGGCCAGCCTGGAAGAGTTGTCACGGCTGGGTCTGCCACTGCCGCCGGCGCACTTTCCCCTGGTGTGGGAGCCCGGTGACGAGATCGAGCTGCGCCCGACCGGTGAGATCGAGACGCGGGTCGCGGTGCTGCACCTCATCCTGGCCCGCTGTTTCGGCATGCCGCCGCAGGCGGCGATGAGTTGGCTGCTCGCCTCGCATCTGGTGGAGACAGTCACCCCGCCGGAGTGGCAGTTCGTTACCGGCGGCAAGGGTGACCACCGCTCGTTCGTGCTGCACTACGATGCGCTCTACGCCCTGGCCTGGGTGCTTGGCCTGACTCGGCAGCTGGACCCGACACTGCCGGTGGACGAGCGGCTGGTGGAGCGGATGCCGAACCTCCTGGCGGGCGAGACGGTCCGGCGCTGGCGGTCGCGGACCCTCTCCGCCCCCCGGGATCCGGCGGACGCGGCGGCCCTGCTTGACCTGCACTACTGCCTGGACTGGGCTTATCTCGAGGTGGAGCACGCACACCGAACCCTGCCCGGCCTGGTGGACGCCAATGCGATCGGGCAGCGTCGGTGGGCGCTGGAGTGGGCAGTGGTCCTCCGGGGCCCCTACCACGACGAGCCCCCCGGCTGGGAAGAGGTGGATCTCTCTACCTAGCGGCGACGGTGGACGCCGAGTCGGACGGCCACGGTTACCTCGACCGGGTCGGGCAGGGTGGCAATCCGTTCGGTGAGCCGCGCCGGATCGGTGTGCCAGGCGCTGGGTCCCATCCCCACCAGAGTGGCGATCTCCGGGCGGGTCAACGTCAGCCGGGTTCGGTGTTCGGTCTCCGACTCGGTGGCGAAACGTGTGCCGAGGTGCCCGGCCACCCGGTCGGACTTCGCCGGATCAACCTGGAGCAGGCCGAGCGCGCCAACCAACTCGGTGAGGTGGTCGGCGGCCGGCGTGACGACCAGCAGCGCACCGGCCGGATCGAGTATCCGGTGAAACTCCGCTCCGTTGCGCGGGGCGAAGACGTTCAACAACACGGCGACCGAGGCGTCGGGCAGGGGCAACTGCTGCCAGGTGTCGGCGAGCGCAGCCCCGGCTCGTTCGTGGGCGCGGGCCGCGCGGCGTAGCGCCGGCTTCGACACGTCCAGGGCCAGGCCGACGGCGTCCGGCAGCGCCGCCAGCACCGCGCCGAGATGCCGGCCGGTGCCGGCGCCGGGCTCCACCACCAGGGGGTACGCCGCGGCGGTCGTCCCGGGCTGGGGGTGCGCGGCGCGGTAGCGGGCCGCGGCGACCGCGGCCGCTTCGGCCAGCGCCTGGGAGATCAGGTCGTAGTGACCGGCGGCGAGGAAGTCGGTGCGGGCGGCAACCATGTCGCCGGTGTCCCCGACGTGTGGTGCCCGGCCGGCCAGGAGGTTCACATAGCCCTGTCGGGCCACGTCGAAGCTGTGCCGGCGCGGACAGGTCAGCGTCCGGGTGGTGCCAGCGGTCGCCTCGGTCAGCGGAAGGGCGCAGATCGGGCAGCGCAGCCGCTGGCGGATGCGGGGATCCATGTCGGGCTCCGGGGCCGGTCGGTGGTCGGGCGTCGGGCGTCGGCCCCCGCAAGTCGGTGAGCCGGGCGGTCACCCGGTGGACCGGCATCCTATCGACCCCGGGCGGGCCCGTTGCCGAGGACGACCCGGTTGCCGCGTCGCGCACTGCCACGCCTGGCTGGCGGGTGACCCGGACAACGCGCCAACAGGGCTGACGCTGTGCAGACGTCGGTGCCGACTAGGGTCTGAACATGGTTGAGACTATCCGGTACGAGGACATCGTCAAGGTCCCCAAGGCGCTGCTGCACGACCACCTCGACGGTGGCCTGCGACCAGCGACGGTCGTCGAGCTGGCCGCCGAGGTGGGGCACGAGTTACCGACGACCGACCCGGAGACGTTGGGACACTGGTTTGTTGACGCGGCCAGCTCCGGCTCGTTGGAGCGGTATCTGGAGACCTTCACGCACACCGTTCAGGTCATGCAGACTGCTTCGGCGCTGCGGCGGGTCGCCCGGGAGTGCGCGCTGGACCTGGCGGCTGACGGTGTCGTCTACGCGGAGGTCCGGTTCGCGCCGGAGCTGCACCTGGAGCGGGGCCTCAACCTGGACGAGGTGGTCGCGGCGGTGATCGCCGGCTTCGCCGAGGGCAGCGACCTCGCCGCGGCGCAGGGCACGCCGATTCGGGTCGGCACGCTGCTGACCGCCATGCGGCACGCCGCCCGGTCGCAGGAGATCGCCGAACTGGCCGTGCGGCACCGGGACGTCGGCGTCGTGGGCTTCGACATCGCCGGGGCCGAGGCCGGTTTCCCGCCCACCCGGCACCTGGATGCCTTCGAGTACCTGCAGCGGGAGAACTCCCACTTCACGATCCACGCCGGCGAGGCGTTTGGGCTGCCGTCGATCTGGCAGGCCATCCAGTGGTGCGGAGCGGACCGGCTCGGCCACGGTGTGCGGATCGTGGATGACATCACGCCCGGTGCGGAGCCGGCACTCGGCCGGCTGGCCGCGTACGTGCGCGACAAGCGGATTCCGTTGGAGCTGTGCCCCTCGTCGAACGTGCAGACCGGGGCGGCCACGTCGATCGCCGACCACCCGATCGGGCTGCTGCGGGATCTGCGGTTCCGGGTCACCGTCAACACCGACAACCGGTTGATGAGCGGCACCTCGATGTCCCGGGAGATGGCCTTGCTGGTGGACGCGTTCGGGTACGGCTGGCGGGAACTGCAGTGGTTCACGATCAACGCCATGAAGAGCGCCTTTATCCCGTTCGACCAACGACTGCAGATAATCGACGAGGTGATCAAGCCGGCGTACGGGCGACTGTTGGCCGGTGCGGAGCCGCAGTAGGGTGGAGTCCCCTACTCGCGAGTAGGGGACTCCACCCTTGGCGTCGCGCGTAGCCTCCGTCAACAACACCCGTTCGGGGTAAAAAATTAGCAGGCTAGCTACCTTTTTTAACCGAATGACTGTACAAAAGTCGCAACCGATTGCGTATAATGCCGGACCGATTCGACGGGTGTTGGACTGAAGTGCCGTCCCCCTGCCGTGTCAGCGCGCGCAGGGCCGGCGCCACCCCGTCAACGTGGTCTTCGGTGGTAGCTGCAGCGGGTGCGCGGAGTAATGCGCATCCGTCGTTCACGTCAAGCCGGGAAGTCCGTTTCATCGAGCTATATGCGACTTTCGTCGGCCGGAGGGTTGCCTAACGGGACGACGTGGAGGGTCGCCCATTGCATTGGGTAACCCTGGTCGCACTCAAAGCAACCAAATTGCTAAAACATCTCACCGCGTCAGGGGTTCGGCCCGGGCCGGGCTTTCTCTTTCCCGGGCGGCGTGGTGGAATCTCGGATGGTCTGACCCAGTGGGTGGGTCACCCAGTGTTGCCCGCGGGCAACGAGAAGGCTGCAATCGCGAGGCGGTGACGTGAGCAAACGACCGAAGACGGCAGGTTCTCTCCTGTCGCGTCTGCGCCGGCCTGCAGGTCGGCTCCGCGACCTGCCGATCTGGTCCAAGCTCGGTCTCATCTTGATCGTGCCGACTGTGGCAACGGTCGTCGTGGGTACCAGTGGCATCGTCGACCACCTGCAGACGCTCAACAACGCCAACCGATCCGGCGACCTCGCCAGCCTGGTCGCCTACTCGGGCGACCTGGTTGGCGAGCTGCAGGCCGAGCGGACGGAAGCGATTCGGCTGCTGGGCGAAGATCGGCCGGCCGAGCGGGAGGAGCGCCGTAAGGCGTACGATGCGGCTTCCGCCCGGGTTGACAAGGCGAAGGAGCCGTACGCCGAGCGGCGGGGCGAGGTTACGGGCCTGCCCAACACGCTGGAGAACCAGCTCCGCTTCATTGACCAGACCCTCACCGACCTGCCCGGAACACGAAGTCAGGTTTTCAACGGTCGACTCAGCACCACCCAGGCGCAGCAGCAGTACGACAGCCTGCTCGCCGACCTGATCAACCTGCGGGACTCGGCCACCCAGTTGGCCGGTGACTCCGAGCTGAGCGACCTGATGCGGGCCGCGACCGCCCTCACCCGGAACAAGGAATACCTGTCCCAGCAGCGGGACGTGGTTCACGTAGCCCTTAACCGCGAGCTCACCTCCGAACTACGGAACACCTACATCTCCACCTGGACCGGCCAGCAACAGTGGCTGGAGACCTTCGCCGCCGTCGCCGACCGTGCCGACCAGGAGCTGTTCGACCAAACTGTCGCCGGTCCCGACGCCCGCGAGGCGGACTCCTACAACAGCAACCTGCGCGGCCTCTCCGACGCCAGGAACCTGGGGAGCGCCGGCTTCACGCCCGACCAGTGGGATAACGCGATGGCCGCGTACGCCGCCCTGGTTCGGGAGGTGGAGGCGAAGCTTGACCGGGATGCCGTCGGGCTCGCCGACGAGCTCCGGTCGGCCGTGCGGATGCAGGTGTTCCTGGAGACCGGGCTGCTACTCAGCATGCTGCTGCTCGCCGTCCTCTTCGCGTACCTGGTCGCCCGCTCGATGGCGCGGTCGCTGCGTGACCTGCGGCAGGGCGCTCTTATGATCGCCGGGCACGGGCTGCCGCAGGCCGTCGCCCGACTGCGGGAGACGCAGGCCACCGGCGGCCAGCAGACTCCGGTGCAACTCGCCAACCAGATCGCCGAGCCGCTGCCGGTGCGCAGCAAGGATGAGTTCGGTCAGGTGACCGAGGCGTTCAACGCGGTCCACCTGGAGGCGGTGCGTACCGCGGCGGAGCAGGCCGCCCTGCGGGCTTCCGTGGCGACCATGTTCGTCAACCTGGCCCGCCGGTCGCAGATCCTGGTCGACCGACTCATCGGTCAACTCGACCGGCTTGAACGGGGCGAGGAGGATCCCGATCGGCTGGCCGAGTTGTTCCAGCTCGACCACCTCGCCACCCGGATGCGCCGCAACGACGAGAACCTGCTGGTCCTCGCCGCGGCGGACTCCACCCGCGTACAGCGGGAGCCGGCCGCCCTGATCGACGTGCTCCGGGCCGCCCAGTCCGAGGTGGAGCACTACACGCGGATCGAGTTCGGGGTCATTGACCGCGATATCGAGGTCGCCGCCGCCGCCGTCAACGACCTGGTGCACCTCATCGCCGAGCTGTTCGACAACGCGACCGCGTTCTCGCCGCCCGAGTCGCAGGTCGTGGTGGAGGCCCGTCGGGCCGGCGACCGTGCCTCCCTCTACGTGGAGGACCGCGGCATCGGCATCAGCCCGGAGCAGCTGCGGGAGCTGAACGAGAAGCTCGCCACCCCGCCACAGGTGGACGTGGCGGTCTCCCGGATGATGGGCTTGGTCGTGGTTGCCCGGCTGGCGTCCCGGCACGGGGTCAAGGTGGAACTGCGCGCCGGCACCGATCGGGGAGCCGTCGCGGAGGTGAGCCTTCCGGCTGGTGTGCTGGTGCCCCGGGCGCTCGGCGCCGGGCAGCAGCTGCCCCCCGGCCTGCCGCCAGCGCCGAACCCCATCGCGGGGAGGGCGTCACTCGACGCCCTCCCCGCGTCGGGTGGCTCAATCTCTGGCCCCCGCCCGGGCGAGTCGGGTAACCAGGTAACGCTCGGTGGCCGGCCCTTCGATCCGGCCCACAGCAACGGGGCGGGCACGCCCTCGGGTTCGCCGCAGGCGATGCCAGCGTGGTCCGACCTCACCGGTGCGACCAGCGCCGTCACCGGCGGTGAGTCGCACGACCCGTACCCCATGCACGGGCAGCCGAACGGCATGCTGCCGCAACGGCGTTCCTCGAGTGAGGCGGACTCCACCGGGCAGCAGCCGGGGATTCCGCGACAACTGCCGAGGAGCCCGGAAGCCCAGCCGTACGGCACACCGTCGACTCCCTACTCCGGGTGGCCGGCTTCCGGCCAACCCGCCGCCGGCATGCCGACCTCCGCGTCACCGGTGTCGGCTACCCCGGCCTCCGGCCAACCGAGCTCGGGCCAGCCGTACGGGGCGCCGACCTCCGCGGCGCCGAGCTCGGGCCAGCCGTACGGGGCGCCGACCTCCGCGGCGCCGAGCTCGGGCCTGCCGTACCGGGCGCCGACCTCCGCGGCGCCGAGCTCGGGCCAGCCGTACGCGGCGCCGTTGCCGCAGTCGCCGGCCGCCACGGCCCCGAGTAGCGCCGCCCCACCGGCGTGGCCACCGGTGCCCAGCGCCGCTTCCTCGGTCTCCGAACAGGTCCCCACGGCCCCTGACCTGACTACCGAGCTGCCTCGGATAGCAGGTTCGGCCGGCTCCCCGCCCGCCGCATACCCCGCTGCGCCCGCGTCGGGCGGCGGCCCAGCCGCTCCGGTGCCGGGCTCCCCGCCGGTGGCGCCGGCCGCGCCACAGCCAGCCGTGCCGCCGGCCGCGGCGCCGCAGCCAGCCGCCCCGCAGCGCCAGCAGCCGTCAGCCGCGCCGCAGAGCCAGCAGCCGCCTGCCGACGCGACGATGGAATTGCCGATCTTCCGGGAGCTGGAGTCGGCCTGGTTCCGCACCCGCCGACCCGGCTCCGAGGAGACAGCCAAGAATGCCGACCCTGTCGGGGCCGGCGGCGCCACGGGGCAGGGTGGTGCCGCGACCCAGCAGTTCGCCAGAATAGCTGCGGACCGGCCGCAGCAGGCACCACCCGCAACGACAGGTAACACACCAATGGCAGAAAGCCCGACGAACGGCGGTACGTCGCGTCAGAACGGCCCGACCGCGAACGGGAACATCTTCCCCACGGGCGGGTTCACCTCGCCGCCGGGAAGAGCCGGTGAGGGTTGGAGCACCGCCGCCGACGACGGTTGGCGGGCCGCTACCGCCGCCAGCGACGTACCGGTGGCGGCGACCACCTCGACTGGTTTGCCGAAGCGTACGCCGATGGCGCAGCTGGTACCGGGCGCGGTGGAAAAACCGTCGGCTGCGGTTCAGCGGCGAACGCCTGAGTCGGTCCGAGGGCTGCTCTCCGCGTATCACCGTGGGGTCCAGCGAGGGCGTAATAATCCCTCGGACAGCAACCCGACCAGCCCGGAGGGGAATCCGGGTGGGCAGTCCTCGCAATCTGGCTCAGGCCCAATGGCTGGGAGCGGGCAGAAGGAGCAAGAAGGATGACTACTACGCAGGACCTCGGCTGGCTGCTCGCCAACTTCGCCGACCGGGTGCCGGGAGTCGCGCATGCGGTCGCCGTGTCGGCGGACGGCCTGCTCCTCGCGGCCTCACGGGACCTTCCGCGGGACCGAGCCGACCAGCTGGCTGCCATCGCATCCGGACTGGTAAGCCTTACTCAGGGTGCAGCCCGCTGTTTCGAGGGCGGCGCCGTGCTCCAGACCGTGGTGGAGATGGACAACGGTTTCCTCTTCCTGATGTCGATCTCGGATGGCTCGTCGTTCGCCGTGCTCGCTGCCCGCAACTCTGACGTCGGGCAGGTCGGTTACGAGATGGCCCTCCTGGTTGACCGGGTGGGGGATGTGTTGACCCCGCAGCCGCGTGCGGCCGCGGGTATGCCGGGCTGATGTTTCGCTGACCAGATGCTGGCCGGCGGGCAAGGACAACAAAGAGGGGTCGGCCCGCGCCGGCCCCGGGTGCGAAGGAGGTGAGCGGTGACATGACTGATCGTGACGAACCGACCGGCGCGTTGGTCCGTCCGTACGCCGTGACCCGGGGTCGCACCCGCCCCCGACTCGATATCGCGATGGAAGCGCTTATCGAGACAACGGTGCGCGGGCGGGCCGTTGCCACGGGCAACGGCGGGCACGGCCGTGAGCACCAGTACATCGCCGCACTCTGTGATGGACGTGTGCAGTCGTTAGCCGAGATCGCGGCGCGGATGCAGCTTCCGCTCGGAGTGGCCCGGGTGCTCATCGCCGACATGGCGACAGACGGCCTGGTCGCGGTCCATGAGCCGACCATCCTGGACGACTCGGACGACGTGGTAGGCACTGAACTGCTGGAAAGGGTGCTGAGTGGACTTCGCAGGCTCTGACGTGGCGCGTCCGCCGACCGCGAGCGGCCGCGTGACATCGGCAAAGATTGTCATTGCCGGTGGATTCGGCGTCGGCAAGACGACGTTGGTCGGCTCGGTCTCGGAGATCACGCCGCTGACAACGGAGGCGATCATGACCTCCGCGAGCGTGGGCGTTGACGACAATCGGCAGGTGCCGGGGAAGTCGACGACCACGGTCGCCATGGATTTTGGTCGGATCACGATCGACCGAGACCTGATTCTGTACCTGTTCGGTACGCCGGGTCAGACTCGGTTCTGGTTCATGTGGGACGAACTGGTCCGTGGCGCCATCGGTGCGGTTGTCTTGGTCGACACCCGTCGGCTCGCTGACTGTTTCGCGGCGATTGACTTCTTCGAGCACCGGCAGCTGCCCTACCTGGTGGCCATCAACTGCTTCGATGGGCTGCAGTACCACAACCCGCAGGAGGTCCGGGACGCGCTGGCAATCTCCAGCCACGTGCCGGTGGTGGCGTGTGACGCTCGCAACCGAGAGTCCACGAAACACGTGCTGATCTCGCTTGTCGAGTACGTGCTCACCATGCGTCGGTCCCGGGCTGTCGCCCGGGCCTGAATGACGTGCCGGTATCCGGCGACGGCAAGGCCGTCGCCGGATACCTATGCCCTCTCGGGCCAAGGAAATCGAACAGCCCCCGGCCAACTGCCGAGGGCTGTTCGCGAACCAGCTGGCGCTGATTGAGGCCGGGTCCCGGGAGTCAGGACCGGTATCCAACCGAGCGGTACTCGTACTCCTCTTCGTCGCGGTCACTGGTGTCCCGGGTGAAGTCCCAGCCGCCGGCGGCTTCCCGCCCTGGACGGCCACCAACCGCGAACCCCCCGATCTCTTGACCGCGACGCCAGCCGCGGAAGTAACCGGTGGTGTTCTCTGCGAGGCTGGCCGCGTCCCGCACAATCCGCAGCGGCCGATCGTCCCGCTTCGGTGAACCAGGGACCAGGTTGGCCTGTGGCACCCGGACCGGAAGGCCCGCTGCCGTCTTGGAGCCGGCCGTCGGTTTCGCCGACTGCTCCGCGGCCTGCTTCGCCGCCTGCTCCGCCGCCTGCTCGGCCGCCTGCCACCCGGTGTCGTTCAGCGACGACCAGTTCACCTCGTCGTCTTCGCTGTGACCGACGAACCAGGCCGATTTTGCCTGGGCGAAGATGAGCAGGTCTCCGTCCCCGTCGTCGGCGACCGGTGGGGGACCGTGCTCCACCGGCGGCAACTGCGGCCCGCTGGGGCGCTCGGTGGGCTGGTGGCTGCGGGGCCCGTCCCGATCAACGAGGCGGAGCGGTGGCGTGTCGAGCTGTTGGCCAACCCCGTCGAGGAGCGCGCGGTCGGCCAGCGGTGGCGGCTCGACCAGGCGCAGCACCGGCGGCTCCTGCGGCATGTCGTCGGCCAACCACGGCGGTGGCACTCGATTCTCCGCACCTGGATCGGTCGGGGCGTCCACCCCATGCCCGCCGTACGAGTCGGCCGTAGGGTTACGCGTAGCACCTTCCGCCGGGTCCGGGTTGTTGACCAGCGGCCAGTTCGCCCGCGAACCCGGGGGAGCGGGTTCCCGGCCGGGACGTGGGTTCGGCACCGGCACGCTGGGATCGGTCACGCTGAACCCGCTGCTCGGTGTCACCGGTTCGGGTTCCGGGTTGGGCCGTGGCGGGATGATGGTGCGCTGCCGCTCAGCGCGGGCATTCTGGATCGCCGCGGTGGTCAACGTCGCCCGGAACGGCTCACCTGCCTCCGCCGGTGAGCTCGAGCCGCGCTGCGACGGCGGGGCCGGGGCGTTGGCGGCCGACGAGATGGGGCGGTTCGTCGGGCCGTCAACGCGGCTCGGCGTCGCCTCCGGTTGGGTCGGTTCCACCGAGGCCGGCGAACCGGCCACGGCTACGGGGGTAATCGGCTCCGGGGCCACTGGTGGGGGTGCGACCGGCATCGGCGCGACCGGTGGGGGCCCCAGCGGTCGCGGGGACGGCGGGGCGGTCTGGCCCGGCGCCGGCTCTGGCTGGGGCCGGCGGGCGCTCTCCAGCCGGGTGGGCAGGGTGGCGCCAGCGGACGTTGGCTCGTGGCTCGGCGCACCGCGTCGGGCGGTAGACCGGCGGCCCGGCGCGGGAGCGCCCGCCCGGTCACGGAGCACACCGACCAGCGCCTCGCAGCCGACATCGCCGGCCCGGACCGCGGCGACGGCATGCCGGACGGTGGTGGAGACCGCCGAGGTGAGGGTTCGGCTGACCGCGGCGCGGCGCGGGGTCTCGGCGACCGCTATCCGGAGGGAGGTGATCGCCGCCTCGATCACTTCAGGTGCGGCGACACCCGCGGCAGCGAGGTCCGCGAGGACCCGGTCGGCCGGCTCGTCGGTCTCTGCGCCGGCCAGCATCCCGGGCTCGGGGAGGGCGTCGAGCACTGCCAGCGCAACCGGCTCGGCGGGGTCAGGGTAGGCCTGTAGGGCCGCCGGGAAGAGCTCCCGTAGCACCTCTCGCAGCGCGACCGCGGCCGAATGCCGGCCGCTGGCGAGCGCGGCGTGCGCGGCGAGGACCGGCTGGTAAACGGCCAGGTCCCGCGGAGCGGGTAGCGCGACGGCGGAGAGCGCACCGGCTTGTAGGGCGCGGGCGAGGCCGATGGCCCGTCGCTGCACCGGCGGCGCCTGCACCTCCTCCAGGGAGTCGTCGTCGGCGAACCGCTCGGCGAAGTCGTCCACCGAGTCGTCGTCGGCGACTGCCAGCGGACGACCAGCGGCCGTGACGAGGGAGGTGACAGTGTGGTCGTCGTTGTCGGCGGCGATCGCCGCGCCGCTGGGTCCGCCCGATCGCTCCACGAGCAGTGTGACCAACTGGGCGTAGCCGGCGGGGTCGTCGCTGATCTCGCAGACGTGCAGCAGACGACCAGCGTCGTCAACTACAGCGGATGTCAGCGTCGAACCGACCGAGGCCGGCCGCTCAGCCGGATCCACCGAGGCCAGACCGCAGTACACGCGCACGAGCGCCACGGCGTCGTCCTCCTCCCGGGACACAGGTCTTCTCTGCCAGAGAATGATGCTCCCTGGTGCGGGTCAGTCGCGCCAGTCCACAACGGCAGAGATCTTGCCGACAATGGTGCGCCAACCCAGGCTTGCGGTTTGGGCCCCGATCTTCTTGAGCCGCCGTCGGCCGCGAAACCCGCCAATTCCCCCGTTGGCTGCCGCCCGCAACGCCTCGTCCAGGTCGTCAAGGCTGGAGCCAGCGGAGAGCATGTCCAGCACAGCGGGCACCCGCAGCGCGTACGAGAGGTCCCGGGCGGCCTCGCCGGCCTCGATGAGTAGCGTCGAGTCCCACGCGTCGTGCCCGCCGCGCAGGTTCTCCACGACCAGGTCGAGCTCGTAGGTGTCCTCGTCGAGCGGCGTGACATCGCTCGGCTCCACCCGCTCGGCCAGCTCGCCCCAGCTGTCCAGCTGGGACAGATCGTTGGGTGCGCCGGAGCGCACGAAGCTGACCAGGGACTCGGCCGTCTTGAAGAGCAGCAGCCGACCCTTGTGACTGAGGAAGACCGGCACCTCCTCATCGCCCGCGTCGTCGGTGGACTCGGTTGAGGAGGCCTCCGCCTCGTCCCCGGAGCCCTCGTGGGCGTCGCGCTCCTCCTTGTCGCTCTCCGCGAACTCCTGGGCGACCTCCTCGTCGAGGATGACGACCTCCTCGTCGTCCTCTTCGGCCACCACCTGTCGCCGGGCGAGGAAGGGGTCGTCCTGGTCGCGCTCCTCGACGTCGGTCGGGGTCAGCTCCCGAGCCGGACGGTAGGCGCGCAGCGTGTAGCCGGTGCCGGAGGGTAGCGCGATCTCCACCGGGTCGATCCGCAGCTCCGCCCAGAGCGCGCGGGCGGCCTCAGTCGACGCGGCAGCGGTGCCGGAGGCAGCCGAGTCGTCGAGTTCGGGCTCGTCGGAATCGGGTCGTTGAGGCGACTGGCGGGCCACGCTGACCTCCGTGTGCTTCGGATTGCCCACCCACCAGGTCGACCCGGCGGGTGACTACGCGCACATACCCTAGTGGGCGGCGCCGGACTGTGGTGTCGGTACCCCGGCGGCGACTGGGAATTGCGGACGTGCGAGCGGGTGAAGGCAGGTGGCGGGGCGGTGGCCGGCGGAGCGGTGGCCGGCGGAGCGGTGGCCGGCGGAGCGGGTAACCCCGGCCCTTGGCCCAGCCCGGTCAGGGCAGTGGGCCAAGAGCCAGATAGCCGCGCTCGGCCGCCTCCTGGAGCTGCCACTGATCCCGGTACCAGCCGGGGGTGGCGACCAGGTCGGCGTGCTGGCCGCGCTGGACCACCCGACCAGCCTCGAGCACCAGGATCTCGTCAACCGCCTCGAGGCCGCGCAGTCGATGGCTGATCAGTAGCACGGAGCGTTGGGCCGGGGTGGCGGCCAGCACGGCGGCCAGTACGTCGTCCGCGGCCACCGGGTCGAGCCCTTCGGTCGGCTCGTCGAGCACCAGTACCGCCGGCTCGGCGAGGAGCGCGCGGGCCAGCGCGAGACGCTGCCGCTGGCCGCCGGAGAGCTGACCGCCCTCCTCCCCCACCACCGTCTCCCAGCCGTCGGGCTGCTCCCGTACCCAACCTGCCAACCCGGCGGTGGCGGCCGCCGCGGCGAGGTCCTCCTCGGTCGCCCCGGGGCGACCGAGCAACAGGTTCTCCCGGACCGTGGCGTGGAAGACGTACGCCTCGGCGAGTAGGCCCCCGACAAGCCGGGGGAGGAGCTCCGCCGGGTAGGCGGAGAGCTCCTGTCCGGCCAGGATGACCTGTCCGGTGGTCGGCCGTACGCTGCCGGTCAGGACGGCGGCGAGCGTGCTCTTGCCGGCGCCGCTCGGCCCCACCACGGCGACCCGCCGCCCGGGGGGTAGGTCCAGGCGGAACCGGTCGAGGGCGGGCGGCCCCTCGCTGCGGTACCGGACGGTGACATCGCTGAACCGGATCTCCACGGCGGTGGGGGCCGGGCGCACCGCGGGAGTGGCCGCGGGCACTGCCGGCGCCTCCCGAAGCAGCGCGGCGATCCGGGTGAGGCCGGCGCGGAGGCCGGTCCATTGTCGGGCGGCGCCGACGAGGGCGAGCGCGACCTCGACGGCGACCAGTGTGCCGACGGCGAGGACGCCGACCAGCACCCCGGTTACGCCGTCGGCCAGGGCCACCAGCAGCACCGCACCGGCGGTCAGCCCGGCCACCAGAACTCCCAGGGCATCCACCGCGAAACCGGCCGCCGCCAGCCGCCGTTCGATTCGGGCCAGCCGCCGGATCCGGCCGGTTGCCGCGCCCCGAGCCCGATCGGTGGCCCCGAAGGCGGCGAGGTCGGCAGCGCCGTGGGTGAGGTCAACGGCGTCGGTGGCCAGGGCGCCGCGTAACGGCGCCAGCTCGGCGGCGGCGCGTCGGGTCAGCGCGGTGGCCAGCGCCGGCAGCGCGACCCCCGCAAGCAGCAGTCCAACCGCGAGCGCTCCGGCGGCCGCCGGTGAGACGAAGGTGGTCGTGGCGACGGCCACCACGCCCACCAGCGCCGCTGCCGTAGCCGGAACGAGGACCCGTAGCAGCAGGTCCTGGACGGCTTCGACGTCGGACACCAGCCGGCTCAGGGCGTCGCCGGAGCGCTGCCCGGCGCTGTCCCGCCGGGACGCCAGGGCGGCGAAGACCCGGGTACGGACATCGGTGACCAGCCGCAGCACCGCGTCGTGCCCGGCCAGGCGTTCGGTGTAGCGGAGCACGCCGCGCCCGATGGCGAGCGCACGGACGGCGACGATCGCCACCGTCAGCCGGTCCAGCGGCGGCCGGCCGGCGGCGCTCATCAGCAGCCACGTCGCGGTGGACATCAGCGCCAGCGCGGCGAACTCGGTGGCGGCGGCGAGCAGGCCCGCCCCGAGTAGCCGGTTCAGGTAGGGGCGGGCCAGCCGCAGCACCACCCGCTCCGGCGCGTCGGCACGGCCGGTGGACAGCGGCGCCGCCGCGCCGGTGCCGTCGGCCGGGGGAGTACCTGGGCGGCCGGTCGGGTCGGAGACACGCATCAGGTGGTCCTCCCGGCGGGGGTCGGGGTGAGCTCGGTAACCCGCCCGTCGGCGACCCGCAGCACGCGGTCCGCGTCGGTCAGCAGTGCGGGACGGTGGGCCACCAGCAGCGCGGTGCGGCCGGCCACCAGCGCGCGGGTGGCCCTGAGGACGGCGGACTCGCTGCCCGAGTCCAGGCGGGCGGTCGGCTCGTCGAGGAGCACCACCGGGGCGTCCCGGAGGAAGGCACGGGCCAGCGCGACCCGTTGTCGTTGACCGCTGGAGAGGCCGTGCCCCCGTTCACCGAGGTGGGTGGCCAGCCCGTCCGGGAGCGCGGCGACGACCTCGGTCAGCGCTGCGTCGTGCACGGCGTCGGCCAGCGCGGCGTCGGGCGTGTCGGGGGAGCCGAGACGGATGTTGTCCGCCAGTGAGGCGGCGAAGAGGTGGGCCCGCTGCGGAACCCAGGCGAGGTTGCGGCGCCAGGCGTCCAGGTCGGCCTGAGCCAGGTCAACGCCGTCCACGGTGACCCGGCCGGAGGTGGGCCGAACAAATCCGAGCAGCAGGTTCAGCAGGGTGCTCTTGCCGGCGCCGCTCGGCCCGACCACCGCGATCCGTTCGCCGGGCCGGATGGTCAGCGTGACATCGCGCAGCGCGGTGGTGCGGGCGTAGGCGACGGTGACTCCCTCGAACCGGATCACGCCCCGGCCGTTCGGCTCGGCCCGACCCGCCCCGGTGCCGGCCTCGGGTGCCCCGGCGGAGAGGGTGAGCGCCTCGTCCAGCGCGGTGAGCCCCTCCATACTGGCGTGGAAGCGGCTGCCGGCGGTCCGCAGCGGCAGGTACGCCTCGGGGGTGAGGAGCAGCACCAGCAGCGCGGTCTGCAGGGTCAGCCCGCCGCCGAGCAGCCGGACCCCGACCGGCACCGCGACCAGCGCGACGGAGAGGGTGGCGACCAGCTCCAGCACCAGCGCGGAGAGGAACGCGATGCGCAGCGTCCGTATGGTCGCCACCCGGTGCCCGTCGGCCATCCGGCGGACCACCTCGGTCTGGGCCCGGGCCCGGCCGAACGTCCGCAGCGTCGGGAGTCCGGCGATCATGTCCAGGAAGTGCCCGCCGAGCAGCGCCAGCCGCCGCCACTGACGTTCCGTCGCCGCCTGCGCCTGCCAGCCGAGCAGCGCGCCGAAGATCGGAATGAGGGGGAGGGTGACCGCGATGATGAGGGCGGAGCTCCAGTCGGCGACGAAGATCCGGGCGAGTACGGCGATCGGCACGGTGACGCTGAGTACAAGCTGCGGCAGGTACCCGGTGAAGTAGGCGTCCAGCGCGTCCAGCCCGCGCCCGGCCAGCGTTGCCAGCTGTCCGGCCCGCTGCCCGGCGACCCAGGTCGGGCCGTGTCGACCGACCGCGGCGAGCAACTCGGCCCGCAGTGCTGCCTTGACCGTCGCGGCGACCCGGGCCGACACCGTTCCCTGCGCCCACACCAGCAGCGACCGGGCGCTGATCGCGGCGACGAAGCCGGCCAGCGCGGGCCGGTTGAGCTGCCCGTCGAAGGCGGTGGCGAGCAGTGCGGCGAGCGCGGTCGCCTGCGCCAGCACCAGGCCCGCGGCGAGTACGCCGAGGAGCGCGAGTACGGCGAGATCGCGCCGGGCCGCGGGGACCCGTCGCAGCAGACGTGGATCGAAGGGACGACGGTTCACCGCTGTCCCGGTGCCCTACCCTCGGTCCGTCCCCGGAACTCCCACCAGCGCATTTCGTAGAGCCTAGTCGGGCCGGAATCCGGTGGTGGCGTGGCCATCAGCTGAGGAACAGCGAGACCGGTAGGGCGACCAGCGTGGTCGTCACCGCCAGCGCCGCGGCGCCGACCAGTCGGGGTGGTCGTCTCGACTCCAGCAGCCGGTGGACCCGCAGTTCGAGATCGTGGTCGCCGAGGCCCAGGGCGCCCGCCGGGGTCAGTCGGTCACCAGCGGCGGCGAACCGGCGCAGCGCGCCGGCCAGGGGCGCCTCGGCGTGCCGCTCGCGGGCCTTGTCATCGGCGCGCATCTCGACAAGCAGGGTGACTCGCTCGTGCGCGTCCCGTACCCAGCGGAGCCAGGGCAGCGCCCGACGGAGCGCGGTGAACGGCAACAGGACGAGGTCATGTCGTTCCTGGGCGTGGGCCTGCTCATGGGTGAGCACAGCCGCCAACTCGGCCTGATCCAGCAGGTCGAGGGTGCCGGCACTGATCACGACCCGGGGTCGTACGCCGGGTAGGCAGTACGCGGCCGCACTCGGATGGTCGAGTACCAGCGCGCCGGGCACCGTCGGATCCTGCCGGGCGACCAGCGTGAGCAGATCCCGGTGGCGGCGTTGGGCCCGGACGGCGCCGTGCAGGCTGCGGAGGGTGGTGGTGAGCAGCACCACGCCGATTCCGCAGCCGAGACCGACGAGCCCGAGTTGGAGCGCGGTCACCCCGGCCGGCCACGCGCCGCGACGCAGGTCCCCGGCGAGGGCCCAGAGGGCGCTGCCGGTCGGCAGGTTGTACCCGGCCAGGCCGAGGGCCATCGGGAGACCCATCGCCGCCAGGCCCGCCGCCAGGCCGACCGCCTGCCAGCAGAGAATGGCCACCCGCGGGCTGCGCCAGGTCCAGGTCGACCGGGCCAACACCTGCGCGGTGAGCCAGCAGGCCAGCACCGTGAGCCCGAAGTGCAGCGCGTACGTCATGCTCGCCGCCCTAGTGCTTCGGCGTCTCGGCCGCCGGGGTGGCGGGGCCCGCCGGGGGGTTGGGCTCGCCGGACGCGATCAGGGCGGCGCGCAGCACCTCCGCCTCGGTGCCGGTCACCGACCGGGCGAAGCGCACCAGGGCGGCGTCTCGGCTACCGCCGAGGTCCAGCGCGTCGAGCATCAGTTGGGCGATGTGCGCCTCGCGGCTGGCGGCGGCCTGGTACCGCCAGGCCCGCCCCTCGCGTTCCCGCCGCACCATGCCCTTGCCGGCGAGCCGGTCCAGCACGGTCAGCACGGTGGTGTAGGCCAGCTCGCGCCCGGCGAGGGCGTCGGCGACCTCCCGCACCATCAGCCCGTCTGTGCTGCCGGGGGATAGGTCCCACAGCACATCCATCACTGCGCGTTCGAGCTCGCCGAGCCGGGTCACCCGGTAATCCTACCTCGCGTAGTAGTGCCCGCTACCCGCCCTTGGGGTGCCAGACCGTCTTCGTCTCCAGCAGTGCCGTCATCCGGGCCAGTCCGGGATCGGCGTACCAGTCGTGGTGGGCCGGGACCGGGCGCAGCACCCGCTTGAGGTTCTCCGCCGCCCTGACCTCCAGCCTCGTCGCCAGCTCGGCGTCGGCCACGCCCGTCAGGTCGAGGGCGTTGACATCCCGGTGGCCCGCCAGGGACGGGACCGTCTCCTCGATGGGGCCGGTCAGGATGTTGACCACCCCGGCGGGCAGGTCGGCGGTGGCCAGCACCTCGGCCAGGGTCACCGCGGCGAGGGGGCCGGTGGGCGAGGCCGCCACGACCACGGTGTTTCCGCTCACGATCGCCGGGGCGATCACACTGACCAGGCCGAGTAGCGCCGGCGCCGCGGGGGCCACCGCCGCCACCACCCCGGTTGGTTCCGGCGTCGACAGGTTGAGGTACGGGCCGGCGACCGGGTTCACGCCGCCCCGCACCTGGGGCAGCTTGTCCGACCAGCCGGCGTACCAGACCCACCGGTCGGTCGCGGCGTCCACCTCGTCGCCGGGGATGCCCAGGGCCACGAACTGCTCGCGCCGGCCCTCCAGCATCTCGGCGGCGCGGTAGAGGATCTGACCCCGGTTGTACGCGGTAGCGCCGGCCCAACCCGAGCCGGCGGCCCGGGCCGCCACGACCGCGTCCCGGGCGTCCTTGCGCGAGGCGAGCGCCACGTTGGCCGTGCTGTTCTCACCCGACTGCACGAGATACGACCGTCCCGACTCGCTGCGCGGGAACTTCCCGCCGATGTAGAGCTTGTACGTCTTTCGTACCGCGACCCGCTCAGACATTCAGGTACGCCTCCAGCCCGTGCCGGCCGCCCTCGCGACCGTAGCCCGACTCCTGGTAACCGCCGAACGGCGAGGTGGGGTCGAATCTGTTGAAGGTGTTGGCCCAGACCACGCCGGCGCGGAGCCGGTCGGCCAGCCACAGCATTCGGGAGCCCTTCTCCGTCCACACGCCGGCCGAGAGCCCGTACGGAGTGTTGTTGGCCTTTTCGACGGCCTCCGCCGGAGTGCGGAAGGTCAGCACGGACAGCACCGGGCCGAAGATCTCCTCGCGGGCGATCCGGTGGGCCTGCGTGACACCGGTGAAGATGGTGGGCGCGAACCAGAAGCCACGGTCGGGAAGCTCGCACGGGGGCGACCAGCGCTGGGCACCCTCGGCCGTGCCGGCGGCGGCGAGCTCGCTGATCCGGGCCAGCTGCGCCGCCGAGTTGATCGCCCCGATGTCGGTGTTCTTGTCCAGCGGGTCACCGACGCGCAGCTGGGCCATCCGCCGTTTGAGTGCCGCCAGCACCTGGTCGGCGACCGACTCCTGCAGCAGCAGGCGGGAGCCGGCGCAGCAGACGTGCCCCTGGTTGAAGAAGATGCCGTTGACGATGCCCTCCACCGCCTGGTCCACCGGGGCGTCGTCGAAGACGATGTTGGCGGCCTTCCCGCCCAGCTCCAGGGTGAGCCTCGTGTCGGTGCCGGCAACGGCGCGGGCGATGGCCTTGCCCACCTCGGTGGAGCCGGTGAAGGCGACCTTGTCCACGTCGTGGTGCTCGACCAGGGCCCGACCGGTCTCACCCGCGCCGGTGACGATGTTCACCACCCCGGCGGGGAGGTCGGCCTGTTGGCAGATCTCGGCGAAGAGCAGCGCGGTTAGCGAGGTCGTCTCCGCGGGTTTGAGTACCACGGTGTTTCCGGTGGCCAGCGCCGGGGCGATCTTCCACGCCAGCATGAGCAGGGGGAAGTTCCACGGGATGATCTGCGCGGCCACCCCGAGCGGCCGTGGGCCGGGCCCGAACCCCGCGTGGTCGAGCTTGTCCGCCCAGCCGGCGTAGTAGAAGAAGTGGGCGGCGACCAGCGGAAGGTCAACGTCCCGGGACTCCCTGATCGGTTTGCCGTTGTCCAGTGACTCCAGCACCGCCAACTCGCGGGACCGCTCCTGGATGAGGCGGGCGATCCGGAACAGGTACTTGGCCCGGTCTCGGCCCGGCATCGGACCCCAAACCCGGTCGTACGCGGTTCGCGCGGCGCGAACCGCGCGGTCGACATCGCCGACGCCGCCCGCGGCGACTTCGGCGAGGACCTCCTCGGAGGCGGGGTTGATCGACGGGAAGCTGTCGCCGTCGGTCGGATCAACGAACTCGCCGCCGATGAAGAGCCCGTAGGCGGGCTGGAGCCGTACCACCGAGCGCGACTCGGGGGCGGGGGCGTATTCGAACATCGCGCTCAGTCCCGGGTGAAGTAGTCGGGACCGGCGTAGTCGCCGGTCGTCAGCTTGGTGCGCTGCATCAGCAGGTCGTTGAGGAGGCTGGAGGCGCCGAACCGGAACCAGTCCGGGTCCAGCCAGTCCGTGCCGACCGTCTCGTTGACCAGCACGAGGTACTTGATGGCGTCTTTGGTGGTCTTGATGCCGCCGGCCGGCTTCACGCCGACCTGCCGTCCGGTCGCGGCGCGGAAGTCCCGGACTGCTTCCAGCATCACCAGCGTCACCGGCGGGGTGGCCGCCGCCGGGAGCTTGCCGGTGGAGGTCTTGATGAAGTCCGCCCCGGCCAGCATGGCGAGCCAGGAGGCGCGGCGGACGTTGTCGTAGGTGGCGAGCTCCCCGGTTTCCAGGATCACCTTGAGGTGGGCCGGGCCGCAGGCCTCCCGGGTGGCCACGATCTCGTCGTAGACCTCCTGGTAGCGGCCGGTCAGGAAGGCGCTCCGGTTGATCACCATGTCGATCTCGTCGGCGCCGGCGGCGACCGCTGCCCGGGTGTCGGCGAGCTTGACCTCCAGCGGCGCCTGGCCGGCGGGGAAGGCGGTCGCCACGCTGGCCAGGTGTACCACGCCGGCTCCGGCTGGTGCTGCTTCGGCGCCGACCGGTCCGGCCCCGCCGGCGGGCCCACGCAGCACCTCGGCCACGTACGGGACCATCGACGGGTAGACGCAGACGGCGCCGACGTGCGGGCAGGACGGGTCGGCGGGGTCGGGGCGCAGGGCCTTGGCGGCGAGCGCCCGAACCTTGCCGGGGGTGTCGGCCCCCTCCAGGGTGGTGAGGTCGACCATCCGGATTGCCAGGTCGATCGCCCGGGCCTTCGCCGTGGCCTTGATCGAACGGGTACCGAGCTGCGCCGCCCGCTGCTCGGCACCGACCTGGTCCACGCCGGGCAGGCCGTGGAGGAACGCCCGGAGCGCGGTCTCGGATCGTCCCAGCTCGGTTAGGTCCGACCGGGCCGACATCGCTGTCGCCGTCATGACCCGGAGTGTACGCCGGAGCGCCAGACTGTGATCTTGGTCATGGTGGTGGTGCCCGCCAGCGCCGTCGGTCCGGCCACACCGAGGGTGCCCAGGGCTGTGGGCGGGTAGGTTGAGCGACCGTGGAAGTACACGTCATTGACCACCCGCTCGCCCAGGCGCGGCTGACCGCGATGCGCGACGCCCGGACCGACTCGGCCTCGTTCCGCGCCGCGCTGCACGAACTCACCACCATGCTGGTGTACGAGGCGGCCCGCTCCTTCCCCGTCGAGCGTTACGCGGTGCAAACCCCGGTGACCGGCACCCAGGGCACCCGACTCGCCAATCCACCGCTGCTGGTGCCGGTGCTGCGGGCCGGGCTCGGCATGGCCGACGCCGCGCTGGGCCTGTTGCCGGAGTCTTCGATGGGCTTCGTCGGTCTGGCCCGGGACGAGGAGACCTTCGAGCCCCGCGCGTACATGGAGTCGCTCCCGCCCGACCTCACCGGACTGCCGGTGCTGGTGCTCGACCCGATGCTCGCCACCGGTGGGTCGTTGGAGCACTGTTGCCGGCTGCTCGCCGATCGGGGGTGTACCGAGATCACTGTGCTCTGCGTGCTCGCCGCGCCGGTCGGAATCGACCGGTTGAACCGCTCCGGCCTGCCCCTGCGTCTGGTGACGGCCGCAATCGATGAGGGCCTCAACGACCGTCGGTTCATCGTTCCCGGCCTGGGCGACGCCGGTGACCGGCAGTTCGGCGGTATGCCCCGCTTCTGACCGCGACTGGTCCACAGCGCGGCCGATCCGGGGCAGCCCGCTGCCCCGGATCGGACCCGCTACACCCCCAGGCTGGCGGCGATCTCGGTGCGCAACTCGGCGACGGCCGCGGCGGCGCGGCGCCGGGCGGTGGCGATGTCACCCGCCCCGACCGGCTGCACCACCTCCAGGTACGCCTTGAGCTTTGGTTCGGTGCCGGACGGTCGGATCACCACTCGGGCGGTGGCGCTGCGCAGGATCACCACATCGGCTGCCGGGAGCAGGTCCTGGGACTCGATGAGGGCTTCTCCGAGCAGCGTGCTCGGGGTCGCGGCGCGGATCCGGGCCATCGCATCTGTGATCACCTGTAGGTCGTCCACCCGGACCGAGAGCTGGTCGGTGTGGTGCACGCCGAACTCGGCCGCCAACTCGTCCAGCCGGTCGGCGAGGCCACGCCCCTCCGCCTTGAGCCCGGCGGCGAGCTCGGCGATGGTCAGCGCCGCCGTGATGCCGTCCTTGTCCCGGACATGGTCGGGGGCGACGCAGTAGCCCAGCGCCTCCTCGTAGCCGAAGACCAGCGGGGTGGACCCCCCGCCGGCCCGGACAATCCACTTGAACCCGGTCAGGGTCTCGTCATACGGCAGGTCCCGGGCGGTGCACATCGCGCGCAGCAGCGCCGACGACACGATGGTGGTCGCGTAGAGGCCGGTGCGGCCGCGCCGCATCAGGTGGTCGGCGAGGAGCGCCCCCACCTCGTCACCGCGAAGCATCCGCCACCCCGGAGTGCCCCGGTCCGCCGCGGATTCGGCCGGCTCCCGGATCACCACCGCGCAGCGGTCCGCGTCCGGGTCGTTGGCGATCGCGAGGTCCGCGCCGGTCGCGTCGGCCAGGGCGGTGAGCCGGTCAACGGCGCCGGGCTCCTCCGGGTTGGGGAAGGCGACCGTGGGGAACTTCGGATCCGGTTCAGCCTGGTCCGGTACGAGCTGTGGGGTGGGGAAACCGGCGTGGGTGAACGCCGCGGTGAGCACCGCGGCGCCAACTCCGTGTAGCGGCGTGTAGGCCACCTGCAGGTCACGTGGCCCGTCCGGTGTGATCACCGCGACGGCCTGCTGCACGTACGACGCCACCAGGGTGTCGTCGAGGAGCTGCCCGGGTGGGCCCAGCGGTACGGCAGCCAGCGGGCCGACCGCGCGGATGGCGGACTCGATCTCGGCGTCCGCCGGCGGCACGATCTGCGCGCCCGCCCCCAGTTCACCACCGAGCTGGGCGCCCAGGTAGACCTTGTAGCCGTTGTCCTGGGGCGGATTGTGACTGGCGGTCACCATCACTCCGGCGACTGCCCCGTGCTGGCGCACCGCATGGGCCAGCACGGGCGTCGGCAGCGGGCGGGGAAGCAGCAGCGCCGGGCGGCCCGCGCCGGTGGCGACCTGCGCGGTTCGTTCCGCGAAGGCGCGGGAGCCGGTTCGGGCGTCGTACCCGATCACCAGGGGACCGGCGCCACCCTGGGCGGTCAGCCAGGCGACCAGCCCGGCGGCGGCCTGGGTGACCACCGCGAGATTCATTCCGTTCGGGCCGGCACGCAACGGGCCGCGCAGGCCCGCGGTGCCGAAGGTCAGCGGGCCGGCGAAGCGGTCGGCCAGCTCCGGGGCGCTGGCCGGAAACCGGTCGAGCACCGCCTGTAGCTCGGCGCGGCCGGCCGGGTCCGGATCGTCGTCGAGCCAACGTTGGGCCTGCTCACGAAGGTCATTGAGGTGGTGGTGATCCGCCGACATGCCTCTTGATAGCACGTCGGCGGATCACCGCGTCGGCTCGCCCAGGCTCAGCTGGCCGCGGTCAGCTGGAAAGATGTGACCATCTCGTCGAAGATCGGTCGACTCTCCTCGAACCGGGCGTCGTTGGCGGTCAGGTAGAACGAGTACGACTGGCCCTCGTGGGCGACGCCACGCCAGATGCCGTGCCGCATCTCCGCGCCCGCACCACAGGTGTATTCAAGCTGGGCCGCCGGCTTGCCGGCCAGCTCGACCCCGACGTCCAGGGCGATCTGACGGTACGGCTCCGCGCAGGAGGAGTTGGCCTGCAGCCCGTCCTCGGCGATCTCTGCCCAGCGTGCTGACGTGTTGTTCCAGGTCTCGGTGATGACGCGGACCCGGCGGCCCTGGTCCTCCGGGTCAACGTAGTCGGTGTACAGCCCGCCGACCTTCTCCTCCCAACCCTGCGGCACCAGGACCCGCACCCCCCGCGCCGAGTACTCCATCAGTTCGGGAAGCTCGGCGGTGGGAGCGGCCGATGTCGGCGGGGCAGCCGGTGGTGCGACCGGTGGCTCCGGATCGTCTCCGCCGGTGAAGGTGAGGATGCCGATCAGGAGCACCACGGCCAGCCCGCCCGCGACGGCGAGCTGGACCTTGCCCGGCCAGCTCTTCACCCGGTGAACGAGTTGGTTGCCGCTGGCCCGGGCCTGACCGGCGAGGCCGCCGCCCGGTGCCGGTGCCGGTGGCGGCGATGCGTTGGTCCACGCCTGACCGGTGCCCGGAACTGACCACTGGGCCCCGGCGGGTGGAGCGGCCGGGCCCGGGTAGCCGCCGACGCGCTGGGTGACATCCCCGCCGTAGGTGCGGCTCGGCGCCGGCATCGCCCCGGTCGGTGTGTGCAACGGACCGGCGAGCGCGTTGGCGCTGGTTTCCTCCAGGGCGGCGGGGGTGGCCCGGGACTCCACTGCGGGACGCTCGCCCCGGCGCAGCGCGGCGAGTCGGTCGGTGAGCGACTCGCCGGCCGCGAGCATCGCGCGCCCGCCGATCGTGCCACTCGGTTGCGGTTGCGCCGGTTGCGCCGGAGTCGGTTGAGCGGGTTGGGCCGGCTGGGCGGGTTGGGTCGGCTGCGGGACCGCGGCTGGCTGTTGCTGGACCGGCACCACCGAGTACGGGTCGGTCACCGAGTGCACCGCAGCCGCGTTGTTGGTCAGCGGGCCGGCGAGTAGCTCGCGGAGCATGGCCCGGGCCGTGTGCACCGGCAGCCGGCGGTCCGGGTCCTTCTCCAGCAGTCCCATCAGTACGGGCACCAGCGGGCCACTGCGCTGGGGCGGGGCGGGCGGGTCCTCGACGACTGAGTGCATCGTCTCGATCGGATCGCCCTTGTCGAAGGGCGGGCGCCCCTCGGCGGCCGTGTAGAGGGTCACCCCGAGGGAGAACAGGTCGCTGGGCGGCCCGAAATCCTGGCCCATCGCCCGTTCGGGGGAGATGAAGTGTGGGGAGCCGAGCACCATGCCGGGCGTGGTGAGCTGCACGTCGGTGGGCATCCGGGCCACCCCGAAGTCGGTCAGCACGCAGCGGCCGTCCGAACAGATCAGCACGTTGGCGGGCTTGACATCACGATGCAGTACGCCGATCGCGTGCGCCACCTCCAGCGCGCCGAGCAGCGAGACGCCGATCTTGGCTACCACCCGCTGGGCCAACGGGCCGTCTTCGATCACCATGTCCGCGAGGCTGCGGGAGTCGAGCAGCTCCATCACGATCCACGGCCGGCCACCCTCGGTGACCACGTCGTAAACCTGGACGACGGCGGGGTGTTGGATCGCCGCCGCGGCGCGGGCCTCGCGCAGAGTGCGTTCGTACATGGCGTCGCGGTCGGAGGGGGCCAGCCCCTGGGGTAGGACGACCTCCTTGACGGCCACGTCTCGGCGCAGGAGTGTGTCTGCGGCACGCCAGACCGTGCCCATGCCGCCATTGCCCACCGCTGAGCGCAGTGAGTAGCGCCCGCCAATGATGGTGTTGGGTGTTGCGCGGTCGCTGGGAGGACTGACAGGTCCGCCGCTCCACGTCGGGATCTGAGTCACTGAAGAGCCACCGGGGATTTCGAGGGGGGCTGGGACACAACCCCCCTATCTTGCTGGGTCGGATGCCGGTTGCGAAAGCCGACGCGGCGGACATTTGGCAAAGTCGACGATGCGTGTCCGGACAGGCACGCTGAGGTGGCCGGGTGGGGTGTGTGCCCAATCCCTCATCCGGTGCCGGAGCTGGTCGTCTTACCATCCGGTAATGAGCGAACGGCGGTCAAGCGAGTCCGGTTTCCCGATTCAGGGCGTCTACACGACGGCCGACCTCCCGGGGGACCTGGACTCCCGGCTGGGCAACCCGGGGGAGTACCCGTACACCCGCGGGGTCTATCCCACCATGTACACGGCGCGCCCCTGGACGATGCGCCAGTATGCGGGCTTCGGCACCGCCGCGGAGTCCAACGCGCGTTACCACCAGCTGCTGCGGGCGGGCACAATGGGACTCTCCGTCGCCTTCGACCTGCCCACCCAGATGGGGTACGACTCGGACGAGTCGATCGCCCACGGTGAGGTCGGCAAGGTCGGTGTCGCCATTGACTCCATCGAGGACATGCGCCTGCTCTTCGACGGCATCCCGCTGGACAAGGTCTCCACGTCGATGACCATCAACGCGCCGGGCTCGGTGCTGTTGCTGCTCTATCAGTTGGTCGCCGAGGAGAACGGCGTGCCGGGGGCGGCACTTAGCGGCACGATCCAGAACGACATCCTCAAGGAGTACATCGCCCGCGGGACGTACATCTTCCCGCCGAAGCCCTCGCTGCGCCTGGTCGCGGACACCTTCGCCTACTGTCGCGCCGAGGTGCCGAAGTGGAACACCATCTCCATCTCCGGCTACCACATGGCCGAGGCGGGTGCGTCTCCCGTTCAGGAGATCGCCTTCACCCTGGCCAACGGGGCCGAGTACGTGCGCGCGGCGATCGCCGCCGGGCTCGCCGTGGATGACTTCGCCCCGCGGCTGTCGTTCTTCTTCGTCGCCCGGACGACGCTGTTGGAGGAGGTGGCGAAGTTCCGTGCCGCCCGGCGGATCTGGGCGCGGCTGATGCGGGACGAGTTCGGGGCGAAGAATCCGAAGTCGATGATGCTCCGTTTCCACACCCAGACGGCCGGCGTGCAGCTGACCGCCCAGCAGCCGGAGGTGAACCTGGTCCGGGTGGCGGTGCAGGGGCTCGGCGCCGTACTCGGCGGAACGCAGTCGTTGCACACCAACAGCTTCGACGAGGCGATCGCGTTGCCGACGGAGAAGGCCGCCCGGCTCGCGCTGCGGACGCAGCAGGTGCTCGCCTACGAGACGGACCTGACCGACACCGTTGACCCGTTCGCCGGCTCGTATGTGGTGGAGGCGATGACGGCCGAGATCGAGGCCGCGGCGGAGGGGCTGATGCAGCGGGTCTTCGAGCACGGTTCGGCGGTTGGGGCGATCGAGGTCGGGTTCCAGAAGCGGGAGATCGAGCAGTCGGCGTACCAGATCGCGCAGCAGATCGACTCCGGCGAGCGGGTCGTGGTGGGCCTCAACCGGTTCGCGGTGGACGAGGAGGAGCCGTACGAGCCGCTGCGGGTTGACCCGGCGATCGAGGCCGCGCAGGCCGAGCGGCTGGCGAAGTTGCGGGCGGAGCGGGACTCCGGTGCGGTGGAGCGGGCCCGGGCGCAGCTGCGGGCCGCTGCCGAGGGGAGCGGCAACGTGCTCTATCCGATGAAGGAGGCGTTGCGGGCTCGCGCCACGGTTGGCGAGGTTTGCGGCACGCTGCGTGAGGTCTGGGGGATATACCGGCCCGCTGACCGTTTCTGACCCGGCTTCCCGGCATTGCGGCCTCCCGGCGTCCTGGCGTCCCGGCCTCCCCGTGTCGAGGCGTCCCCGCGGTGCTGCCGTTGCCGGTGCCGCCAGTGGTTGCCGCCCCCTGCCCGCTGCCTCCGCCCGCTGCCCGTTCGCGGGTTGGGTGGCGGTCTGGGCGCGTAGCGGGCAGCAACCGTGGGTAACCCGTTCGAGTGAAGTAGACGCACACTGTGTGTGGTCGGTAACCAGGTGAATGTGTGACCGTCTGCGGGCCCGGTCGTGAGTGTGGTTGCTAGTTGTCGGAGTGCCCGTTAGTAGAACGGACTAATGCCACAATTCGGATGACGGTCTCGAGTGGTGGGTAAAAATTCTGCACTCGTGAATCGGTTACGCGTTGTAGGAGGTGTGGGGCAGATGGCAGCGTTCAACCGCGATCTACCTGCTGTCCCGCCGATGAACGAGCGCCCCGAGCAGGGCGTACGTGACGCAGAGCGGCCCGATCGCTACCAGAACGAGGTTGCGCAGCGTCACCGTCGGAGGTCTAGGCTGTCGGCGGTTCCGGAAGATTCATCCATTTCTAGTGATCGAGAATTCGACGTGACGAGTGCGTTGACGCTGCCGAGTAATGGCCAGCTGGCGTCGTCCTGGACGGAGGCGCCCGCCGGCTCCCAGCCCCTACCCCTCGACCTGGACCAGTTCCTCGCGCTCCGGGTGTCGGGCCTGATCGCCACCCGTCGGCGAATCCACTCGCATCCGGAGCTCTCCGGCGAGGAGTTCGAGACGGCCGCTCTGATCGCCCGGGAGCTGACCCAGGCCGGGTTGCGACCCCGGCTACTCCCCAAGGGCAATGGAGTCATCTGCGACATCGACGGTCGCCCAGACGGCCCGGTGATCGCGTTCCGGGCCGACATCGACGCGCTGCCGTTGACCGACAGCAAGGACGTGCCCTTCCGCTCTACGGTTGACGGGGTCTGTCACGCCTGCGGCCACGACGTGCACACCACGGTCCTGCTCGGCCTGGGAATGCTCCTCGCCCGCCTCGCCGAAGCGGGTGAGCTGCCGGGTCGGGTGCGCCTGATCTTCCAGCCGGCCGAGGAGATCCTGCCCTGTGGGTCGCTCGAGGTGATCGAGGCCGGCGGTCTCGACGAGGTGGTGCAGATATTCGCGCTGCACTGCGACCCGAACCTCCCGGTCGGCGAGGTCGGCCTCCGGGTCGGTCCGATCACCGCTGCCGCCGACAACGTCAGCGTGCGGCTGACCGGTCCCGGCGGGCACACCGCCCGCCCGCACCTCACCGTCGATCTGGTTGACGCCCTCGGCCGGCTGATCACCGAGGTGCCGGCCCTGGTCGCCCGGCGGGTACCGGCCAACAGCGGACTACTGCTGGTGTTCGGCCACGCCTCGGCCGGCACCCGCTACAACGTCATCCCGTCGGAGGCCTGCGCCTCCGGGACGCTGCGTGTGATGGATCGGGACACCTGGGCGATGGCCCCCAAGGTCGTCGCCCAGGTGGTCCAGGACGTGATCGCCCCCACCGGCGCCACCGTGGACCTGGACTATCAGCGTGGCCGACCACCGGTCAGCAACGATGCCCAGGCCATCCAGGTCCTCGCCGCCGCTACCACCGCCGCGCTCGGTCCGGCCGGCATCGCGGAGACCCCGCAGAGCATGGGGGGTGAGGACTTCTCCTGGTATCTGGAGTATGTCCCCGGCGCCCTGGCCCGACTCGGCGTCGGCCGCCCGGGCCCGAACGTTGACCTCCACCGCGCGTCGTTCGACCCGGACGAGCGGGCCATCCCGGTCGGTGTTCGGCTCATGGTGCAGACCGCGCTCCAGGCGCTTGCGGCGGCGGGCTGACCACGGGCGGAGCACCCCCGTCGCCGGCGGGATCGGCCGGCCCCCTCCCGGCGGGATCGGCCGGCCCCCTCCCGGCGGGATCGGCCGGCCCCCTCCCGGTGCCGTCCGCGGGGGGAGCGACCAGGGCCGGCCTCGCGTGGCGGCGGAGCAACCACACTGTCGTGCCCACCGGCACGCCGAGCAGGAGCAGCCACGGCAGTACCGCTCCGAGCACGGTCAGCAGGACCGTCCACGAGATCCGGAAGACCTTCCACCCGCCCTTGAGACCAGCCGCGAAGCCGAATACGGGAGCCTCGTCCTCGGTGGCGGCGTCCGGGCCGACCAGCGACACCACGATCGAGGAGAGCGCGGTCAGGTCCGCCAGCCGGCGCTGCTTCGCCTCCAGCGAGGCAAGGTCGGCCTCGCGGCGCGCCAACTCGTTCTCCAGCGACACCAGATCGCTGATCGACTGTGCCTCGCCGAGCAGCCGCCGGGCGTTGTCCACCCGGGCCCGTTGCGTGGTGATCCGGGCGTCGAGGTCGATCGTCTCCTCGGTGACGTCCTCGGTGGAGATCTCCTGTCGTTGCCGTTTGCCCAGTTCGGCGACCTGCTCCACCACCGTGGCGAACTTCGCGGCCGGCACCCGGAGCGTCAGTTCGACGGTGGCGTTCCCGGCCGCACTACGTCGCTGGTCACTGCCGACGAAACCGCCGGCCGCGGTCGTCCGGGCGATCGCTTCGCGGGCAGCCTGCTCGACGTCGGGCACCTGTACGCGCATCGAACCGGTGTAGACGATGGCCCGCTGGTCGACCCGGAGGTCCGCCGAAGCGTCGTCGCCCCCGGCCGGCCCGTCCGGCTGGCCGGCGCCCGCCGCGGTCGCCGCCGTGTCGTCGCCGGTGCCCGGACCGACGCGCTCGTCCGTGCCCGCACCGCAGCCACTGACGAGCAGGACCCCCATCAGTACCGCTATCAGCGCCGCCCCGCGGCGGCGCGTTTCACATCGATACATGTCCGCTCCGATCCGTTACATTCATCTGCTCCCGCCTGGGGTCTGTGACCCGGACGGCAGGGACGATCGGTCAGTCGGGACGTGATGCGGTGTCCCTTCCGGCAGACTGCGCTGAGGAGGTCACGTTTCGATTCTCGAGGAGTCACGAATGCGGCTGACCAAGTACACGCACTCCTGCATCCGGGTGGAGGACGAAGGCGGGGTGTTGGTCGTTGATCCCGGCGTCTACAGCGAGCGCGTCGCGCTGGATGGCGTGGACGCTGTGCTGATCACCCACGAGCACCCGGACCACGTGGACGTGGCGGCCCTGACCGAGCAACACGACCGGGGGCCGTTCGTCGTGTACGGGCCACCGTCGCTGGCGGCCGTGCTGGATGGCCTGGCCGCCGCGTTCGTCCCGGTCGAGGCGGGCGCGGAATTCACCGCCGCCGGCGTTCCGGTCCGCGCCTACGGCGGCCGACATGCCGTGATCCACTCCGACCTTCCGGTGGTGGAGAACCTGGCCTACCTGATCGACGACGTGGTCTACCACCCCGGTGATTCCTTCGTCGTGCCGCAGGACGTGCCGGTCGACACGCTGTTCCTGCCGATCCACGCGCCCTGGGCGAAGTTCGCCGAGTCGCTGGACTTCCTCCGCGCCGTCGCGCCCCGCCGGGCGTACGCGCTGCACGACGGGTTGCTCAACGACCGCGGCCTGGACGTGCTGAACAACAACTTCGTCCGTCTCTCCGACGTGGACTACCAGCGGCTGGTACCGGGCACCCTGGTGGATGCCTGAACCGCATGTCTGGTCCGTCCCGGGAGCTGCTGCGGCAGCTCTATCGCACGCCGCCCGACCGGTTTGTGGCCGCCCGGGACGAGGCGGTGGCCGAGGCGCGGCGAGCGGGCGACGTACCTGCCGCGCGGGAGATCGCCCGGCTTCGTCGCCCCACGGTCGCGGCGTGGCTGGTGAACCTGCTCGCGTTGGAGCGACCGGAGCTCGTCGCCGACCTGGGGCAGCTCGCGGAGTCACTCCGGTCGGCCCAGCGCGAGCTGCGCGGCGGGCAACTGCGGGAGCTCTCCACCCAACGGCGGGCGGTGGTCGGCGCGCTGCTCGCGGAGGTCCGCAGTCTGGCGACCGCGGTGCCCGGTGCCCCACCGCCCGGCAAGCTTCCACTCGGTGCGGTGGAGTCGACCCTCAACGCCGCGCTCTCCGACGCCGAGGTCGCCGAGCAGGTGCGCTCCGGCCGGCTGCTCCGGGCCGCCAGCTACGCCGGCTTCGGCGAGGTGCCGCGACCGCAGCTGCGGCTGGTCACCGAGGAGCCGGCGCCGCCGTCCCGGGCACCGGGTGGCGACCGGTCAGCCCCCCGTGACCGGCAGGCGGAGCGGGCCGCCCGCGCCGAGCGGGAACGGCGACGTCGGGCGTTGGCGACGGAGTTGGCGAAGGCCCGTACTGATCAGGAGCGGGCCGAGGCGGAGCTGGCCGGTGCGGCGGAGGCCGAGCGGGGCGGTGCGGACGGCCTCGCCGCGATCGAGACGGACATCGCCGAGCTGGAGCGGCAACGGGCCGCTGCCGAAGCGGAGCTGAGCCGGGCGAGGTCGGCGCGGCGGGCAGCCGAACGGGCGGTCACCGTCGCGCGGCGCCGGACCGGCGAGGTGGAGGCCGCGGCCGAGGCGTTCGCCGAGGAGGAGGCCGACCCACGCGGTGCCGGTCGACACCCGAATGTGTGATTGACGACGCACGGCGGGGCCGGCTCGTTGTCCCAACGTGGGCGATAGCAGACTGGGGGTCGTGCGACATCCCCCGAAAGACTGCCGGCCGTCAGGCCGAAGCGGTGCCGGTGGGGCGGGAGCGCAGTCCAGTGACGTAGTCGTCCGGTGCGCCCGCCTTCTCGGCGGCGTTGGCGATTTCGGAGAGGTACCACGAGGTCGGCAGGCCCCCCTCGTAACCGTCGAAGACGTAGATCCACGCCGTCACATCGCCGGTCAGGGCCGACACCCGCAGGTGGAGTTTCCGGTAGGTGTCGGAGGTTATGCCCTCGATCTCGTCGAGCTGCGCCGCGTCGTACGCGTGGATGTCGTAGAGCGCCACGAAGACGCGATCCCCGGGGGACTCGACCACGGTGCTGACCGCGCCCTCCCAGCCGATCACGCCTTCGCCGGCGAAGGTGAGCCGCCAGCCTTCGAGCCAGCCGGTGCCCACCATCGGCGAATGCGGACAGTAGGCGCGCATCCGGGCAGGGTCGAGGTTTGAGCCGTAGGCGGCGTAATGACGCACAACGATGACGATAGCCCGGCCGGCGGGTGGGGGAGAATACGACGGTGCGTGTCGGATGCGTTCGGGGGAAGAAAAACACTGTGAGTATGGACAGGGAGTGAGCGCTGTGAGCCGGATCGTGATCATCGGCGGGGGGCCGGCCGGTTACGAGGCGGCGTTGGTCGCCGCCCAACTGGACGCCGATGTCACCGTGGTCGAGGCAGACGGCGCCGGCGGTGCCTGCGTGCTGTCCGACTGTGTGCCGTCGAAGACCTTCATCGCCAGCTCGCAGCTGGTGACCGGGTATCGGGACACGGAGGAGTTCGGGGTCCACCCGGCCGGGCCGGCGGCGGTCACCGTTGACGCCCCGGCGGTGCACGCACGGGTCAAGCGGCTCGCGCTCGCGCAGTCCGCCGACATTCACGCCAAGTTGGTCAAGGCCGGGGTGACGTTCGTGGCCGGCAGCGCCCGGCTCGGCGAGGACACGCTCGGTCACAGTCACCGGGTGATCGTCACACCGGCGGACGGCGGGCCGGAGTACCGGATCGATGCCACCACCGTCCTGATCGCCACCGGCGCGACCCCGCGCCAACTCCCCACCGCGCTCCCGGACGGTGAGCGCATCCTCACCTGGCGGCAGGTGTACGACCTGCCCGAGTTGCCCCGGCACCTGGTCGTGGTCGGCTCCGGCGTCACCGGCGCCGAGTTCGCCAGCGCCTACCTGGCGATGGGGATCGAGGTCACCCTCGTCTCCAGCCGGGACCGGGTGATGCCGCACGAGGACGCCGACGCGGCGATGGCGATCGAACGGGTGTTTCGCAGCCGGGGGATGAGCATCCTGAACAACTCCCGGGCCAACGCCGTCCGCCGGACCGCCGACGGCGTCGAGGTCGAGCTCTCCGACGGGCGCCGGGTGCACGGTTCACACGCGCTGATCGCGGTGGGCTCCATTCCCAACACCACCGACCTTGGGCTGGCCGAGTACGGCGTCGGGCTGGCCGGGGGCGGGTACGTCGCGGTCGACCGGGTGTCCCGGACCAACGTGCCCGGCATCTACGCCGCCGGGGACTGCACCGGGATGCTGCCGTTGGCCAGCGTGGCCGCGATGCAGGGCCGGATCGCGATGTGGCACGCGCTCGGCGAGGCGGTTCGGCCGCTGCGGCTGCGTACGGTCGCGGCGAACGTCTTCACCGACCCGGAGTTGGCCACGGTCGGCGTCTCCCAGGACGAGGTGGACGCGGGGAAGGTGCCGGCCCGGCAGGTCATGCTGCCGCTCGCCGGCAACGCCCGGGCGAAGATGGACGAGGTCCCCGACGGCTTCGTCAAACTCTTCTGCCGGCCCGCCAGCGGCCAGGTGATCGGTGGCGTGGTGGTCGCCCCGAAGGCCAGCGAGCTGATCCTGCCGATCACGATGGCGGTGGAGAACCATCTGACGGTCAACGAGCTGGCGCAGACCATCACCATCTATCCCTCGCTCTCCGGCTCCGTCACCGAGGCCGCCCGGCAGTTGATGCTGCACGAGCCGGAGTGACCAGGTCCACATCGTGCTCTATCCGTAGTACCTCTGAGCCGCATCCCACCGTCAAAGCCCCGACTCGCACGGGTCGGGGCTTTGGCGTGTCTTCCCGCCCGTTGCGGACTACCCTCCATCCCAGGCCGAGTCGTAGCTTTCAGCCCGGAACCAACGGCAACGCTGGTCCAGCGGTCGCAGCACGAGCGACACCCGTCGCCCTGCGGTACGGGCTCTGACCAGCGTTGCTGTTGATCTTCGGTCGACTACTCCAGTTAGGCCGTTAGCGACCAAGCTGTCGCTTCAGCTCCTCGAGCATGTCGGTTATCTCGAGTCGGCTGACGGCGGCTGGCATGATCCGCGTGGTGCCGTAGGCGAGTTCCACCAACGCCGAGCGCGCGGCCGCAAGCTCGGCTGCAGTGGCGTTGAGCTGATGCCAGGATGCGTGGACTGCTGGGACGACATCGTCGCGCAGGCGGACGGCAAAGGCCCGAGCCGCCTCGGCGTCGGTGCCTGTCCGAGTCTGCCACTCGTCGTCTCCGAGATCCCCTAGGGCAGTATCGATGACGTCCGCCAGCAGGTGGAGCATCTGCTCGTCTCCGGCGAGCCGGACGTCGGACGCGGCAACCCGGAGAGCGGTACGAACAATTGGCACGTCGTCCAGGCCGGCGTGGCTCTCGCCCAGCATGAACTGGATGTTCTGACGTTGCCAGCCACGCGCAAGTTGCAGGGCCGTCATGCCATCGGCACTGACGGTGTCGATGGCGGCGCCGCCCAGCAGGAGGGTAGCGATGACCCGTCGTTCGTCGCGTTCGACTGCGTGCATCAAGGCGGTTCGTCCTTGCCGGTCGCGGGCGTTCACGTCGGCACCGGCCTCAAGGAGCACGTCGGTTGCGGCGTGATCGCCTCGACGCGCCGCCACCACGATCGCTGGTGTGGCGTCGGAACGCTGTTGGTTAGCGTCGGCTCCGTAGGCGAGGAGGAGTCGTAACACCGCCGGTGCGACGGGTTGCGTCACTGCGGTGATGAGTGGTGCTTCCTCGTTCGGGGCGGAGGTCGCTCCCGCTTCCACCAGCACCCGTAGCGTCGCAAGAGCTGATGGTGTCGGGCGGAATGCGGTGTGTGACACGGCCTGGGTCAGCAGGCTCGGCCCGGTGGCGGGTTCCGCGGTGAGCGCCCCGTGGGCGATGAGAAACAGCACCACCTCCGTGTGCGCCTCGCCTACGGCGGTACCCAACGGCGAGGCGGTGTAGGGATCGGCGGGGCCGATGCGCGCGCCGGCGTTCACCAGCATGCCCACGATCCCCCGCCGGCCGCTGCGCGCTGCCTCGGCCAGCACCGATCCTCGGAATCGGCCAACCGGGACGTTCGGGTCCGCGCCGTGGCCCAGCGCTTGTCCGACGGCTACCTCGTCCCCAGCCTGCACGGCATCGATCAGGCGCTGATCGGCAGTCTCGTTCATCGATCATCACCCGTCATCTCAGTGAATGCTCGCAGATGCAGCCGTGCCGCAGGGTTGCTGGCGAACCAGGCGAAGAAGTCGTTGTCCGCGTCAATGCCGGCGCGAACCGCGTCACACCAGTCCTGCCGATCAAGCACGGCCAGGTACTGCCGGACGAGGTGGTCTCGCTGTTCATTGGTGCATCCGGATCTCTGCGGAGTCTTGTCCGCCAGATGGTCGGCGATGCTCGCGGCGTCCACGTACCTTGTCGGGGTCGGTGTCTGCCGGCCGAGGCGAGCCACGTGCGCGGCGAGGACATGAGGCGCCGGCGGATAGTGCTCGAGGGTCATGCCCATGCCACTGGATTCCGTCATTATCTTCAATAGTCGACCGGTGTGGTCGACCAGGTCATCGTCGGTCTCAGTCCCGGTGATTGCTTCGTGTAGGTGAGCTGTAGTGGCAACGCGGCCGGCGAAGTAGCCGTTGAGAAAGTCGCCGTCGCAGGCGCGACGCAGCAGCCATCGACGCGAGGCGTATGCCCCCTGCTGGCAGAGCGTCTCGATGACGTAGACGCGTCCCCAGCCGGCAACACGCTGGGCCAGCCACAACAACGCGTGTTCACCTCCGCGGCGACGTCGCAGCGCCTCGGCGGCCAACGGCCCGAACCAACGCGACAGCAGGCCGATGGTCTGGATCAGCGGGATGTCTTCCTCCGCCGAGTCCGTGGCGAGCAGTGCCAGGCCAACAGTGGCTGAGCATCGATCGGGGCTGTGCCGTACGAGCCACCGGCCGGTCTGCCGTATCCGCTGCCGGTGCGCGCGCCGCGCCGCTGCAGCGATGTGCACGTTGGGATGAATCGGGACGTTAGCCTTGCAGAACGCGTCGACCAGTTCGCTCGGTGCCGCGTCAGCCTTGCCGAAGTGCTTGTCGAGGATGGCGGCAACGTCGACGCCGTGGCGGCGCTGATCTTTCCGGGTCTGCGTTCGCTGCCGCCGGAAGCGGTGGAGATCGCCGTCCGGATACGGCTCACCATCACGTGGCAGGGGTGAGTCCGAATCTTGCTGATGCAGGCGCAGGGCGTGTTCGAACAGTGCGGTCTGGGGTCCGAGCGATCCAGGCTCGGTCGTCACGCTCACCGGCGGACAGAGGACTCGATTCTCTCGATCATGGCCGGGATGATGCCAGTCCGGAACGTCTAAGGCAAATCGTCGAGCACTGGCCACGCGTCGACCAGTGCCCGGTCTGCTGCTGTGGGTGGCCATGTAGGCCGACCAGTACCGCCTACGACTACCTCACCTCGGTTGGCCAGGGCTGTTGGGTGCCTTCCGCTCGTTCGCGGGCTCGACGGTGAGGTCGGCAGTGGGCCATCGCGACCGGAGGTGGGCCAAATTCGCGTGCGGGCTCGGCCTTGCTCGCCGTAGCCTCGCCCCATGCAGGCTGCGGTAGGGAACACGACGCCGGGGAACCCCGGCCTGCCGCACTGACTTTCTCCGTCAACGAGGCCCCGGGGCGAACCGCCCCGGGGCCTCGGTTGCGTTCCGGGTACCGATCGCTCCGAGCGCCGTACCCGAACCAGGAGCGCGACATGATCGACCACCGTAGGCTCGGCCGCGAGCTGGGCCTGTTCACCTCCGACCCGCTCGCCGGCGCGGGGCTGCCGCTCTGGCTGCCGGCCGGGGCGGCGGCCCGGCACGCCGTCGAGGAGTACCTCCGGGACCTGGAACGCCAGGCCGGCTACCAGCACGTCCTCACCCCGCCCCTCGGTCGGCGGGAACTCTTCGAACGCTCCGGGCATCTCGGCCACTTCGCCGAGGAGATGTTTCCACCGATGCGGCTGTCGGCCGACGACGAGCTCCTGCTCCGCCCGGCGCTCTGCCCGCACCACGCGTTGGTCTACCGGTGCCGGGGACGATCCTGGCGGGACCTGCCGCTGCGGATCGCCGAGCTGGGCGGCATGTACCGGGCCGAGCGCTCCGGTGTGCTGGGCGGGCTGGCCCGGGTACGGGCGATCTCGCTCAACGACGCCCACAACTTCTGCACCCTGGAGCAGGTCGGGGCGGAGGTGGCGGAGATCCTTCGGCTGATCCGCGCGGCGCACGCCGCCCTCGGCGTACGGCCGGCGGGGTTCCGGCTGTCGCTGCGGGGCCCGGGCCAGCGCTACGTCGGCGCGGAGGACGACTGGGCGTGGGCCGAGGAGTTGCTCCGCGCCGCGCTCGACGGGGTGGCGTACACCGAGGATGTCGGTGCGGCGGCCTTCTACGGACCGAAGATCGATATCCAGGTGGCGGACGCCGCCGGTCGGGAGTGGACGCTCTCCACCGTCCAACTCGACTTCGACAAGCCGGAGCGGTTCGATCTGTCGTACGTCGACTCCGGTGGTGCCCGGCGCCGGCCGGTGCTGGTGCACCGCAGTCTCGTCGGGAGCATGGAGCGGCTGTTCAGCTACCTGATCGAGGTGCACGAGGGGGCGTTCCCCGTCTGGTACGCGCCGGTTCAGCTGGTGGTCCTGCCGGTCGCGAGCGCGCAGGACGGCGCGGCCGACGAGTTCGTCACCGCGGCGCGGGCGGCCGGACTGCGGGCCGAGGTGGACCGGAGCGGCTCGCTGGGCGGGCGGATCCGCGACGCGGCGCAGGCCCGGATCCCGTACGCCGCGGTCGTCGGCCCGCGGGAGGCCGCGGCCGGACGGGTGTCGCTGCGGCTGCGGGACGGTCAGCACCTGGCCCCGCTGCCCGTCGCCGAGGCCCTCGCCCTGGTTGCCCGGGTCGTCGCGACCCGCTCGCCGGAGCTCCTCCCACCGGGCTGAGCGGCACGCCGAGGACCGCCGGCTACGGAGCCGAGATCGGCTCGGACTCGGTCGGTTGGCCCTGGGTGAACTGGGACCGGTGCAGGCCGGCGTACGGGCCGTCGGCCGCGATCAGCTCGTCGTGGGTGCCCTGTTCGACGATGCGCCCGTCCACCATCATCAGGATCAGGTCGGCGTCGCGGATGGTGGAGAGCCGGTGTGCGATCACGAAGCTGGTGCGGTCGGAGCGCAGGGCCGCCATCGCCCGTTGGAGCAGCACCTCGGTCCGGGTGTCCACGGAGCTGGTGGCCTCGTCGAGGATCAGCAGCGACGGTTCGGCGAGGAAGGCGCGGGCGATGGTGATGAGCTGCCGCTCGCCAGCGCTGATGTTGCTCCCCTCCTCGTCGATCACGGTGTCGTAGCCGTCGGGCAGGCTGCGCACGAAGCGGTCCACGAAGGTCGCCCGGGCCGCCGTCAGGATCTCCTCCTCGGTGGCGTCGGGTCGGCCGTAGGCGATGTTCTCCCGGATCGTGCCGGTGAACAGCCAGGTGTCCTGGAGCACCATGCCGATCCGGCCGCGCAGGTCGTCCCGGCGCAGCCCGGTGATGTCCACCCCGTCGAGGGTGATCCGACCGGCGTTCAGCTCGTAGAAGCGCAGCACCAGGTTGACCAGGGTGGTCTTGCCGGCCCCGGTCGGCCCGACGATCGCCACCGTTTGGCCGGGTTCGGCGACCAGCGACAGGTCCTCGATCAACGGCTCGTCGGGGTTGTACCGGAAGGAGACGTGCTCGAACGCGACCCGTCCGCGGGGTGCGGTCAGGTGGGCCGGGGAGGTTGGTTCCGGAGCCTGCTCCTCGGCGTCGAGTACCGCGAAGACCCGCTCGGCGGAGGCGACCCCGGACTGGAGCAGGTTCGTCATCGCGGCGAGCTGGGTGAGCGGCTGGGTGAACTGGCGGGAGTACTGGATGAAGGCCTGCACGTCGCCGAGGGTCATCGTGCCCGATGCCACCCGGAGCCCGCCGACCACGGCGATCGCCACGTAGCTCAGGTTCCCGATGAACATCATCGCCGGCATGATGATTCCGGAGATGAACTGCGCCCCGAAGCTGGCCTGGAACAACTCCTCGTTCTTGGCCGCGAAGGAGGTCTGCACAGCCCGCTGCCGGCCGAAGACCTTGACCAACTCGTGGCCGGTGAAGGCCTCCTCGATCTGGCCGTTGAGCTCGGCGGTGTGCGTCCACTGGGCGACGAACCGCGGCTGGGACCGCTTCGCGATCTGCTGGGTGACGAGGACCGACAGGGGCACCGCCACCAGTGCGATCAGGGCCAACAGCGGCGAGATCCAGAACATCATGGCGAGCACACCGACCACGGTGAGTAGAGCGGTGAGCAGTTGGCTCAGGGTCTGCTGCAGGCTGACCGAGATGTTGTCGATGTCGTTGGTGACCCGGCTGAGCAGCTCACCCCGGGGCTGTCGGTCGAAGTAGGGCAGGGGCAGTCGGTTCAGCTTGGCCGCCACGTCCTCGCGCAGCCGGTGCACCGTCCGCTGCACGATTCCGGTGAGCAGCCAACCCTGCCCCCAGATGAGCAGGGACGCCGCGACGTAGAGGGCGAGCGCCAGCAGCAGCACCCGGGCCAACGCGGACGAGTCGATCCCGGCGCCCGGAACCACGCCCATCCGGGTGATGATGTCGGCGAAGCTGTCGTTGCCCGCCGCGCGCGCCGCCGCGGCGGCGGCCTCCGTCGTCGTGCCGGGTTCGAGTTGTCTCCCCAGCACCCCGGCGAAGATCAGGTTGGTGGCGTGGCCGAGCACTCTCGGGCCGACCACGTTCAGGCCGACACCGAGCACCGTCAGGGCGATCACCCCGATCAGGGGGAGGCGGTACGGGCGGAGCCGTCCGAGGAGGCGCCGGGCCGACGGCCCGAAGGACATCGACCGTTCGGCGGGCATGCCGGGCCCCGGCCAGGAGGGTCCGCCGCCGCGTTGGCCGCCGGCTGGTAGCCGCTGGGGCGTGGGCTCCTCGCCGGGTGGGTTCTTCTTCGGTACGACCGGAGCACTCACGCCGTCACCCCCGTGCTCTGCTGGGATGCGACGATCTCCGCGTACGTGGGGCAGGTCGTCAGTAATTCGGCGTGCCGGCCGATCCCCACGACGCCCCCGTCCTCCAGCACCACGATCCGGTCGGCGTCTGCCACGGTGGCGACCCGCTGCGCCACGACCACCACCGCCGCGTCGGCGGTGACCGGGCGCAGCGCCGCCCGTAGCCGCGCGTCGGTGCCGAGGTCAAGGGCGGAGAAGGAGTCGTCGAAGAGGTAGATCTCTGGTCGGCGCACCAGCGCCCGGGCGATGGCCAGCCGCTGCCGCTGCCCACCGGAGAGGTTGGTGCCCCCCTGGGCTACCGGCGCGTCCAGCCCGTCCGGCAGCGCGGCGACGAAGTCGCGGGCCTGCGCCACCTCCAGCGCCGCCCACAGCTCGGCCTCGGTCGCGTCCGGGTTGCCGTGCCGCAGGTTGGTGGCGATCGTGCCGGTGAACAGGTACGGGCGTTGGGGTACCAGGCCGATCCGCTGCCACAGCGCCTCCGGCGCGAGATCCCGGACGTTGACCCCGTCCACCAGCACCGCGCCGGAGGTGGCGTCGATCAACCGTGGGATCAGGGCGAGCAGGGTGCTCTTGCCGGCGCCGGTGCTGCCGATGATCGCGGTGGTCGTGCCCGGGGTCACCCCGAACGACACGTCCCGCAGCACCGGCTCGGCCGCGCCGGGGTACTGGAACCGCACCCTGCGCAGCTCCACCTCGGCCCGGCCCGGCGGTGCGGTGACCGGCTCCGGTGGGGGCGTGACCGAGGTTTCGGTCGCCAGCACCTCGCTGACCCGCTCGGCGCAGACCGCCGCTCTCGGCACCATCATCAGCATGAAGGTGGCCATCATGACCGCCATCAGGATCTGCATCAGGTACTGGAGGAAGGCGGTGAGGGAGCCGACCTCGATGGCGCCGGCGTCGACCCGTCCGGCGCCGAACCAGAGCACCGCGACGCTGGAGACGTTGAGGACCAGCATCACGATCGGGAAGATCAGTGCCGCCAGTCGGCCGGTCTGCAGGGCGGTCGCGGTCAGGTCGGTGTTGGCGGTGGCGAAGCGCCGGGTCTCGTCCGGTTCCCGGACGAATGCCCGGACCACCCGGATGCCGGTGATCTGCTCGCGGAGGACCCGGTTGACGGTGTCGATGCGGGTCTGCATGAGTCGGAATCCGGGCACCATCTTGCGGATCACCTGGCCCAGGCCGAGCGCCAGGACGGGGACGCAGACCAGCAGCAGCCAGGAGAGCCCGAGGTCCTCGCGGAGCGCCATCACCACCCCGCCGACGCTCATGATCGGCGCGGCGACCAGCATCGTGCAGCTCATCAGCACCAGCATCTGCACCTGCTGCACGTCGTTGGTGTTGCGAGTGATCAGCGATGGTGCGCCGAAGTGGGCGACCTCGCGCGCGGAGAAGGTGTTGACGTGGGCGAAGAGCGCCGCTCGGACATCCCGGCCGTACGCCATCGCGGTGCGGGCGCCGAGGTAGACGGCGGCGATCGAGCAGACGATCTGTACCAGGCTGACGACGAGCATCCAGCCCCCGGCGCGGAGGATGAAGCCGGTGTCGCCGCGGGCCACCCCGAGGTCGATGATGTCGGCGTTGAGGCTCGGCAGGTAGAGCGAGGCGATGGTGCCGACGAACTGGAGGGCGACCACGGCCGCCAGGGGGCGGTGGTAGGGGCGTAGGTAGGTGCGGAGCAGTTGGATCAGCAAGTGGGTTCTCCGGGAGGTTCGCCCTGGCTAGCCGGGCGATCAGCGCCCGAGCGGCGCGTGCTGGCGGTGGAGCACGTACACCCGGGCAGGCTAGCTCTCGGATGTTCAGGATCCAAGCGAAATAGCGACCGCTGCGGCGACAAGCGTCGCCTGCATCGCGGTACGGGCGGGCAGCGGGGTGACTGGGCGGCCGGCCAGGGTGAGCTTGCGCCGTGCTCCGGACACGTTTGCCGGGAACATCGCCAACATTAGGACGGCCAGCCCGGCGGCGGCCCACCGAGCGGTGGCGGGAGCGAGGAGTGCTGCCGCGCCGAGTAGCTCCAGCACCCCGGTGAGGGTTACCAGGAACCTGGGGTGGGGGAGCCGTGGTGGTACCAGCGCGACGAGGTCGGCCCGGCGTCGCGGACCGAAGTGCGCCAGGCCGGTGACCGTGAGCATCAGGGCGAGCCCCACCCGCAGGGCGGGGTGCCAGCCGTCGAGCGCACCCACGCCGGCCAGACCGGCCAGCCGGGCCAACCCGGTGCCGGCCACCAGTGTGATCAGTGGAACCATCGGAACCTCCACGCCGATCTTGTCGGTGCCAAGACTGCCTCCGTCCGAGCATCTTGTCAACGGCAAGATATGCTTCGGAGATGACCGATGCACGTGGCTACCATCACGGCGATCTTCGGCGGGTCCTGCTCGCCGCCGCCGCGGTGGCGATCGAGGAGTCCGGGCCCGCCGCCCTGAGCCTGCGCGACCTCGCCCGCCGAGCCGGCGTGTCGCACGCGGCGCCCGCCCATCACTTCGGCGACAAGCCGGGGTTGCTCACCGCGCTCGCGGTCGAGGGCTTCGACCTGCTCGCCGCGGCCCTGAAGGCCGGTGACGGTCTGCTCGAGATGGGGGTGGCCTACGTGGACTTCGCCGTCCGGCGTCGGGCGCACTTTGAGGTGATGTACCGCTCCGACCTCTACCGCGCCGACGCGCCGGAGGTGGTGGCGGCCCGAGGGCGGTCGCGTGCAGTCCTGCGCTCGGCAGTGGCTGACCTGCCGCCGGGGCCGGGCGCGGCGGGCGGTGTCGCCGGGGACGCGCTCGCCGCCTGGTCCATCGTGCATGGCTTCGCCACCCTGTGGAATGCGGGCGCCCTGCCGGACGAGGCGGGGGATGATCCGCGCGAGGCCGCACGGGTCGTCATTCGTCGGCTGTTCGGATCCCGCGTTGACGCGCGAGGTCGGGCGGCTCCTGCGGCGCGGTCACCACGTACTCCCGCATAACCTCGGCCACCTCCTGCAGGAAGGTGGCCGTGGCGACCGCCTGCTCCGGCGTGAGCCGGTCGACCGCCTGTTCGATGCCGGCCAGCATCGGCCGCAGTGCCGCCGACACCTCGTCGTACCCCTGGTCGGTGACCTGCAGCGCCACCCGGCGGCGATCCCGCGGATGCGGCGTGCGCGCCAGGTGGCCGGCTCGGACCAGCCGATCCACCAGCACGGTGGCCGAGGCGGACCGGATGCCGAGCCGGTTGCCCAACTCCACCGGCCCGAGCGGGTCCGGGCTGGCGGCGAGGTGGTCGATGGCGGCGGCGTCGGTGACCCCGATCCCGAGCCGGCGGGCCAGCGCCCCGGGGGTGCCGCTGGCAGCCCGGATCACCTCGCGCAGCGCCCGGGCGGTGCCGCTGGTTGAGGGCGCTTCGCTGTACGGCCCGCGACGCGAGCCGGGGGTGGTTGACGCGGCGCTGTCCACAGGACGAAGCTAGCAGCTCAGGTAGCTAGATAAACTAGCGATCGGAGCGGGTATGCCGGAGCAGGGACGCGGCCGCTGGTGGGGGCTGCTCGCCATCAGTCTCGGAGTCGCCACGATCATCGTCGACGTGACGATCGTCAACGTCGCCGTCCCGGCGATCATCGCCGACCTCGGGGTCAGCTCCGCCGGGGCGCAGTGGGTCCAGGAGGCGTACACCCTCGTCTTCGCCGCCCTGCTCCTGGTCGCCGGCCGCTTCGCCGACCGGGCCGGCCGGCGGCGGATGTTCGTCGTCGGCGTGCTGGTCTTCGTCGTGGCCAGCCTGCTCGCCGCGTCCGCCGGCTCCGGTGCCGAGCTGATCGGGGCGCGGGTACTCCAGGGGCTCGGCGGCGCGATGATGCTGCCCACCTCGCTGTCCCTGCTGAACGCGAACTTCGTCGGACGGGAGCGGGCGATCGCCTTCGCGGTCTGGGGCTCCACCATCGGCGGGGCCGCCGCGCTCGGCCCGCTGCTCGGCGGCTGGCTCACCACCGAGCTCTCCTGGCGGTGGGCCTTCGGCATCAATCTCCCGATCGGCGCGCTGGTCGTCGTCGCCACGCTCGCGCTGGTCCCCGAATCCCGCGACGACCGGGTCGAGCGCGGCATCGACCTGATCGGAGCGCTGCTGTCGGTGCTCGGCATGACCGGCGTCGTCTTCGCCCTCATCGAGGGGCGCACGTATGGCTGGTGGGGGTTGGCGAAGCCGATCACCCTCTTCGGCCTGGACTGGCCCGCCGCGATCTCCCCGGTGCCGGTCGTCGGGCTGACCGGCCTGGCCGCCCTCGCCCTGCTGGTCACCCACCAGGTGCGCCGCAACCGGATCGGTCGGCCGGCGCTGGTCGATCTGTCGCTGTTTCGGATCGGCTCCTTCCGGACCGGCGTCACCGCCGCCGGGATCGTCAGCCTGGGCGAGTTCGGTCTCCTCTTCGCGCTCCCGCTCTGGTATCAGAACGTGCTCGGCTACAGCGCCTTCCACACCGGCCTGGCGCTGCTGCCCCTCGCCGTCGGTAGCTTCCTCTCCAGTGCGCTCGGCGCGCTTCTCGTCAAACGATGGGGTGCCACCCGGGTGGTGCAGCTCGGCGTAGCCGCGGAGATCGCTGGCATCGCCGGACTCGGCCTCGTGGTTGCCCCCGACACCCGCTGGTGGGCTCCGCTCGGCCTGCTCTTCGTCTACGGCGTCGGCGTCGGCCTGGCCACCGCCCAACTCACCGGGGTGTCGTTGCGCGAGGTGCCGGTCCGGCGCAGTGGCCAGGGATCCGGGGTGCAGAGCACCGCGCGGCAGGTCGGATCCGCCCTCGGCATCGCCGTGCTCGGCACGGTCCTCTTCGCCGGGCTCAGCGGGCTGCTCGGCGCGCGGCTCGCTGATCGCCCCGAGCTCGATTCCGCCCAGCGGGAACAGGTGGTGACCGAGGTCCGGGAGAGTGGCGGAGCGGCGATCGCCGGGCTCGCCGCCGACCCCCGCACCGCGCCGATCGCCGAGGAGGCGAAGGCCGCCTTCGCCGACGCCACCCGGTACGCCGCCTTCACCGCCGCCGGCTTCCTGCTCATCGGGCTGATCGCCTGTGCCCGACTGCCCCGGGATCGCCCCGGGGCGGCGGAGCCGGCACCGACGCCGCAGCCGGCCGGCAGTCCGGCTGGCTAGACCGCGGCGGGCCGCCGGCACCGGGTGGCCCCCGGTGCCAACACCGGGGGCTTAGGTTCTTGCTTGTCAGCGCCGGGCGTGCTGTACGAACGCCTGCCACGCCTCCGGACCGAACACCAGGGCTGGTCCGGTGGGGTCCTTGCTGTCACGGACGCCGACGACGCCGGGAAGGTTGTCGGCGACCTCCACGCAGTTGTTGCCGTTGCCGCTCCGCGTGCTCTTGCGCCACCGGGCGCCGGTCAGGTTAGTCACCGCTCAGTTCCTCCAATGCAGTTGTGATCATCTTCTTGGATGCCGCCTCGTCGACTGCTCGGTCATCGAGGTCTTCCCAGACCAGCCGGTATGCGCTGGACTCATCGGGCTTGTTGAGGTACAAGGCGCCGGTCAACGTGTCGACATAGGCCAGCGGAGGCTCCAGCACCTCGCCTACCGGATCGGCCGGGAAGTCCAGCAGTGAGAACGGCGTGCTCGCCGCCATGCCGCCGTGGACACCGGCGGCGAAGGGCAGGACCCGCACGGATATGTTGCCGCGCTGGGTGACGTCGAGCAGGTACTTGAACTGCTCGGCCATCACATCAGCTCCACCAACCAGCCGATGCAACACTGCCTCGTTGAGAATCACGCTCAGGTGCGGCGCACGCGGTCGGGACAGCAGAGACTGCCGCGCCAGTCTGACGGTCACCCGGCGATCCCGCTCCGCTTGATCGACGTAGCCCTTCGGCACCTGGTGTACCTGCTCTGCGTAGGCCCGCGTTTGCAGCAGGCCAGGGATCAACTCGACCTCGTACTGTCGGATCGTTTCCGCGCTGTCCTCCAGGGACACGTACAACCCGAAGAACTGAGGTAGCTCCGTCTCCGTGTAGTCGTGCCACCAGCTCTTCTTCCGGCCGTTGCGCGTTTCAGCCGTCAACGCCAGGAGAAGATCCAGATCGGCCTGTTCGGCACCGTACAGCTCACACATCGCCTTCACGTCGATGTCCCGGAACCTGACGCCCTCGGTGCCGTCCTCCATCCGGGCGATGGTTGCGCGCCCCTTCTGGAGGTGTTCGGCCGCTTGTTCCTGGGTCAGGTTCGCCGCCCGGCGCAGGATCCCCAGCCGGCGACCGATGGACCGGCGCACCAGGGCTGAGCCGACCATGTCTGCCACCCGTGACCACCTCCCACTCAATTAGTTGGACGCGTGTCTCGCTCAATTAGAACATGCTTGCCTTGTCTTGCTGAAGCCTAGCGATGCCAATTCGGACACGCCTAGATGAGTGATCTTTAGTTAAGTGACGCTCTTCCGACACTGGCCTGCTTGAGTGGTTGTTTTTTGGGCGCGCTCAAAGTGTAATGAGATGCATCGACGAGTACCGACTGGTTGAACCTTCGCCCAAGGGGACATCGTGCTGCTGTTCTTAGCTCTGACCGTGTACCGCTCGCGGCGCAACCGAGATGGCGTCTCAGGAGCAAATGCGACACATCGCATTCCCGGAGTTATGTCCGGTCCAAGAGGGAAGTGGACTGTGGTTCGCTGGCGATTCCGCCGCCAGCGGAAGAGCTCGCCGCCCCCCGTGAACGCACCGCAGCAGCGGAACGACGTCCCGTACCCCGTGATGGTGCAGCGCGGTAGGTCGGTCAATCTGCCGGCGTGGATGACCCAGCCCACCGTCGCCAGCCCTCAGGTAGGCCGCGTCGGTTGGCTTACCCCGGCTCAGCAGTGGCGAGCCAACGGAGGCCGCTGGTGACCGTGCACCGGCCCGCCCGCACTGCCGAGAGGCGAGACTGAGATGGCATCGGTAGTTGTCGTTGCTATTGCCGTGGTCGTTGGGCTCGCCGTCGGGGCGGTCCTGGGCCTGGTGACCAAGAGCCGTTCGGGCAGTTGGTGCGCCCGGTGTGGTGACCTCAAGCGCTGCCTACGTGACCACCACGCGGGCGGGAGCCGGCCGTGGTGAGAAGGGCACACGACCCGATGCGCCCGCTCTGGCGGTGCCGGGCCTGCGGCGCCGACTGGCCCTGCCAGCCCGCGCGGCTCGCGTTGCTGGCGGAGTATCGCGGCAGGAGGTCAGCCCTGCTGGCCCACCAGGGCAAGCTCCTGGCCGAGGCATCTGATCAGCTATCCCGACTCAACGGCACCAGGCCGGACCTCAGGGAGAGGTTTGTCAACTGGTGCTGGCGGGTGGAACCCGAACACCCCACGACCAGCGCCTCCGAGCCGGGAGACCCGGACCCAGACCTGGTGTTTCGCGGCATCGAAATGATCATTCGTAGCCACTGGGGAGGGCGGACCTGCCCCCGGTGCGTGAACACAGGTTGTCCGCATCTCGACTGAGCCGACGGCTGGCTGGCCCACCTACGACGGCCACCGCAAGGCCGTCCTGAGGCGGAGGGTCCAAAGCGGTAGCAAGTGCCTCAACCGAAGAGCCGGCCGTAGCTCATCCACTCAAGCACGATCACCCTCGACATGATCGACACCTCGCCAACTACGGGCTTCGGTGTGGCCCGTTGGTCGCGTGGAAGGCAGTACCCACTCCGAGCAGGACCACGGCGGCCACTGTGTATGGCACGGCGTCGAGTGGCGCGAGATCCCACAGAAACAGACTCGCGCCGTTCCCGTTCTGGGTGAACTGCCCGGCCACCAGTGCCCGAACGATCACCAGCCCACAAGCTATGACGGTGCTGGTCCAGACCTGGACGATCAACCCTATGCCGAGGGCGATCATGAATGAGCGGATAGTCGGCATCGGTCCGGGTAGGTCCTCGGCCACAGAGGAGGGCCGCAGGAGCAGGATCATCACGCCCAGAATGCCGTACGTCGCCACAGTGAACGTGCGGACGCCGACCAGACCGGGATGGCGTCGTTCGAGGAATTCCACTCCACTGCCGAGGCCGAGCAGCGCACCGACGGCCAGGACGGCTGGAAGAAACGTGACGTCGTTGTTCAGGGGGAAGGGCCAGTCGGCCGATTCGAGCCGCTGCCACAGGTAACAGGCAGCCACCACGGCACCGGCCGCCAGGTAACCGGCGAGTCCGTGCACGCGGAGCCACAGTAGGGGCAGCGGTGCGCCTTCGCGGATACGTGAGGTCGTCATGGCGCGGTCAGCACGCCGAGGCGGCGGCGTGGCGGCCACGCCAGGCAGCGAGGTCGTCAACCGGGCCGGCGAGCGCGGCCGTAAACAATTCTTGGTACAGGTCATCCAGCTCCGGGTAAGCGGTGAACCGTTCCTCCTGTGGTGTGCCGCAGCGTTCTTTGTGCGCGCTGTGCCACTGGTCGGCGAGTTGTTCGACCAACGTCTCGTCCTTCATGAACCCGGTATCAATGTGAATTACTCCATCGCCGCCTCGGAAAAAGTCCGGGTTGCCGGCCGGCGCGCTCATGCCCCACTCCTCGTACTGCCGCACATCCCCGGGCACGACTCCGCTGACCTGCTTAGCTGTCTCGACCATCCGGACGACATCGTCCAGATGCCGCCGGTGGTCATCCCAGAGGCAAACCCGTGGCTGCTGCCCACCGCACACCTGATGTTGCGCCCCCGAAAACCGGGCCATCGGCTCCCACCCGACGTCGGACAGCGCCTGCCCGATCGGGATCCCGGCGGCCCCCACCACTGCGACGCCGACAGCCGCCATGCCGACCCGACGCCAGCGCATCGGACTCGTCACGCCCCACCCGAAACCGGCGGCGACCAGCGTGAACAGGGCGATCAGCGCGGCAACCCAGACCAGCTTCAGGACCAACACGTCCACCCTCGGCTCACCCCACAGCGGACCAGCACCGTGGTAGAGAAAGAGGTGGCGAACATTGTCCGGCGCATCAAAACCCGTCACCATCAGGACCAGGCCGCCGATTAGCACAAGCAACGGAGTGATCGGCTTCGGCCAGAGCGAGCCGACGACGGTGCCAGCCACCAATGCCAGGACGATGCCCGCCGCACCGAGCACAACATTGCCCACGCCGAGCCGGCTTCCGGGTTCCACTGCCGCTGATACCGCGACCGCGCCCACCACCAGAAACAGGTATCCAGCCAGCACCCACAGCCCAATAGCGGCTGCCCGGAACAGGACCAAGTGCCACGCGGGTCTACTCGAGAGCGGATCAAGGGCCGCGGTACGGCGCCGGTTGCGGGAGGGAAACGCAGCCGCGGCGACACCCGCGCAAACAGCGGCCAGAACAGGCGTGATCTGCTGAATGGCCCCCGTGGTCAGCAACGGAGACCCGAACCAGACCCGACGAGACGGAAACAGTAGCAGCGCACCGAGAACAAACACCCCCGCCATCAGCGCCGGACCGACCCAACGGGGATAACCCAACCTACTCACGCCGACACCCCAGCCTTCGTGGCAAGCTGCAGGTAGCCCGACTCGATCGCACTCATACCTTCAGTCCCAGTACTCGCATCGCCAGCATTGGCCAGCTCTGCCGGCGACCCGTCGAAGACCACCCGACCCTGCAGAAAAACCAGCACCGAGTCACAGGTGTGCAGCACATCGTCCACGATATGCGTGCTGACCAAAACGAGCCGTGACCGCGCCGACTCCCGGAGTTGATTACGCAGACCGACACGCTGCGCCGGATCAAGCCCGACAGTCGGCTCATCAAGGATGACGACCTCTGGGTCGTGCACAATCGCCTGGGCCACCCCCACGCGCTGCAACGTGCCACCGGAAAGGGTACGCAGTTTGGCCTTCGCATATTCCTGCAGGCCGAGTCGCTCGATCGCCCGCGCGACAGCAGCACCGGTCTGGTCTCGCGGGAACTCACGAAGCCAGGCGGCATAGCGGAGAAACTCCATGACCGTCAGCCCACCAGGGTACGGGAAGTTCTGTGGCTGGAACCCGATCCTGCGTCGCAACCGACGCACCGACCTGAGGCCGGACGCCCGTTCCCCATTCAAACTGATCGACCCCGAGGTGGGCGGATTCAACAGCGCCAGGGTGTTGAGCAACGTCGTCTTACCCGCACCGTTCGGACCGAGAAGCCCCACTACCCCCGGACGGAAGTCGTGAGTGAAGTCGTGCACCACCTGCTTCCGGCCGTAGCCCTGACACAGGTTGCTCGCCACCAAACTCGCCACGTGATCGTCTCCGCTGGTGATGTGGAGCCACACCTGAGCGTGGCCACTGGACGTGGCTCCACATCGTACTACTACTAGGTTGTCACCAGGATCCGGGTGAGCCCAAAGGTGCACTCAAAACCTTGTCCCATTCCCCGGTGTTGCAGTCGAAACGAACGTCCTTGATTTTATATCCGCCACCGGTAGTGGTGCAGGTGGCCTTTCCTTAGGTGTTCTGCACGTTCTTCACGCAATTAATCCCAGCCCCGCCGTAACCCTCCCCGACGTCACCCAGTTGCGTCTCCAGCGTGGACCGCGACGTTGCGAGTCACCAACTCGTCGGGAGCGGCATCCCCTCGGTGTAGCCGGCCGCGCTCTGCACCCCGACCAGCGCCCGCTCGTGGAACTCGGTGAGGTTGTGCGCCCCGGCGTAGGTGAAGGCGCTGCGTACCCCGGAAATGATCTCGTCAACGAGGTCCTCCACGCCTGGCCGGTCCGGGTCCAGGTACATCCGCGCCGACGAGATGCCCTCCTCGAAGATCGCCTTCCGGGCGCGGTCGTACGCGGAGTCCTCCGCCGTCCGAGCGCTGACCGCCCGGGCCGAGGCCATGCCGAAGCTCTCCTTGTAGCGGCGGCCGTCGGCGTCGGAGTAGAGGTCGCCCGGGGACTCGTAGGTGCCGGCGAACCAAGAGCCGATCATGACGTTCGAGGCCCCCGCGGCCAGCGCCAACGCCACATCGCGGGGGTACCGGACCCCGCCGTCCGCCCACACGTGCCGGCCCACCGCCCGCGCCGCCGCGGCACAGTCCAGGACCGCCGAGAACTGGGGACGGCCCACCCCGGTCATCATCCGCGTGGTGCACATCGCCCCCGGCCCCACGCCGACCTTCACGATGTCCGCACCCGCCGCGACGAGATCGCGTACGCCGTCGGCGGTGACCACGTTGCCGGCCGCGACCGGAACGGCCGGGTCGAGCACGCGTACCGCCCGGAGTGCGGAGATCATCCGTTCCTGGTGGCCGTGCGCCGTGTCCACGACCAGGGTGTCCACCCCGGCCTCCAGCAGGGCGCGCGCCTTGCCGGTGACGTCGCCGTTGATGCCCACCGCCGCGGCGATGCGCAGCCGGCCCCGGTCGTCGAGCGCCGGTCGGTACAGCGTGGCGCGCAGCGCACCCGACCGGGTCAGCACGCCGACCAACCGTTGCTGCTCGTCCACCACCGGTGCCAGCCGACGCCGGCCGGCTGAGAGCCGGTCGAAGCCGGTACGCGGATCGGCGTCCGCCGGAACCGTGTGCAGCTCCACCGACATCACGTGCCGTAGCTGCGCGAACCGGTCCACGCCCACCGTGTCCGCCTCGGTGACCACCCCGACCGGCCGGCCGGACTCGTCCACCACGACCACCGCGCCGTGCGACCGCTTCGGCAGCAGATGGATGGCGTCGCCGACCGTATTGGTCGGCCCCAGGGTGATCGGGGTGTCGTACACCAGGTGCCGCTGCTTGACCCAGGCGACGACGTTCGCGACCACCTCGATCGGGATGTCCTGCGGGATGACCGCGATGCCACCCCGCCGGGCCACGGTCTCGGCCATCCGGCGGCCCGCCACCGCGGTCATGTTCGACACCACCAACGGGATGGTGGTGCCGGTGCCGTCACCGGTCGACAGGTCGACGTCGAGCCGGGACGCCACCTCGGAGCGGGCCGGGGTCATGAAGACGTCGTTGTAGGTCAGGTCGTGCGCGGGGACCGCGCCGTGTAGGAACCGCACCTGGTCATCATGACTGGCTGTCCCGGCTCGCGTTCCCCGGGTCGGACAACATCCCGCCGGCTGGCCGACCGGGCGGCGCCGCTACGCCGCAGCGCGGGCGGCGTCTACCTTCCGAACCGCGGCAGCCAGCGCCCCTCAGGCGATGGTGCAGATCGCGCCACCGGCGGTGATGACCGCGCCGATCTCGGCGGCGAGGCTGCTGACCGTGCCCGCCTGGTGCGCGTGCAGCGGCTGCTCCATCTTCATCGCCTCCAGGACCACGACCAGGTCGCCCTCGGCCACGATGTCTCCGTCGGCGACCGCGATCTTCACGATCGTGCCCTGCATGGGGGAGGTGAGCGTGTCGCCGCTGACCGCGGCCCCGGCCTTCGCCCCGCCGCGCCGACGGGCCGGCTTCTTCGCGGTGGGCGCGGCGGCGGCCGTACCGGCGCCGAAGCCGGCCGGGAGGCTGACCTCCAGCCGCTTGCCGCCCACCTCCACCACCACGGTGTCGCGCTCCGCCGGGCCCTCGGTGGGGCCGGCGATGGCGGTGAAGGGCGGCACGGTGTTGTCGAACTCGGTCTCGATCCACCGGGTGTGCACCGTGAACGGCTCGGCGGTGAAGGCCTCGTCCCGGACCACCAGCCGGTGGAACGGCAGCGCGGTGGCCATGCCCTCGACCACCATCTCGTCCAGCACGCGACGGGCCCGCTCCAGGGCCTCGATACGCGTCTCGCCAGTCACGATCACCTTGGCGAGGAGCGAGTCGAAGTTGCCGCCGATCACATCGCCGGCGGTGACCCCGGTGTCGACCCGTACTCCCGGACCGGTCGGCAGGCGCAGCGCCGTGATCGTGCCCGGGGCGGGCAGGAAGCTCCGGCCCGGGTCCTCACCGTTGATCCGGAACTCGATGGAGTGCCCGCGCGGCGTCGGGTCCTCGGTGAACCGCAGCTGCTCCCCGTCCGCGATGCGGAACTGCTCCCGGACTAGGTCGACCCCGGCCGTCTCCTCGGTCACCGGATGCTCCACCTGAAGCCGGGTGTTGACCTCCAGGAAGGAGATGGTGCCGTCGGCGCCGACCAGATACTCCACGGTGCCGGCACCGTGGTAGCCGGCTTCCCGGCAGATGGCCTTGGCCGAGTCGTGGATCTGCTGGCGCTGCGCGTCGGTGAGGAACGGCGCCGGCGCCTCCTCGACCAGCTTCTGGTGCCGGCGCTGGAGGGAGCAGTCCCGCGTGCCCACCACGATGACGTTGCCGTGTTGGTCGGCGAGGACCTGGGCCTCCACGTGCCGAGGCTGGTCCAGGTACCGCTCGACGAAACACTCACCCCGGCCGAACGCGGCGACCGCCTCCCGGGTGGCCGATTCGAACAGGTGGGGGATCTCCTCCATGGTTCGGGCCACCTTGAGGCCGCGACCGCCCCCGCCGAAGGCCGCCTTGATGGCGACCGGCAGGCCGTGGTCAGCGGCGAAGGTCAACACCTCGTCGGCGCTGCCGACCGGGTCCGGGGTGCCGGGGACCAGCGGTGCGCCCGCGCGTTGCGCGATGTGTCGGGCGGTCACCTTGTCGCCCAGGTCGCGGATGGCCTGTGGGCTCGGCCCGATCCAGGTCAGCCCGGCGTCGATCACCGCCTGGGCGAAGTCGGCGTTCTCGGAGAGGAAGCCGTAGCCCGGGTGCACCGCGTCGGCGCCCGACCGCGCCGCGACCTCGACCAACTTCTCCATGCGCAGGTAGCTGTCGGCGGCGGTGTCACCGCCGAGCGCGTACGCCTCGTCGGCCAGGATGGCGTGCAGGGCGTCGCGGTCGGAGTCCGCGTAGACGGCGACGCTGGCCAGGCCGGCATCGCGGCACGCGCGGATGACGCGGACAGCAATCTCGCCGCGGTTGGCGATGAGTACCTTGCGCACCTTGGGGGCTCCTCCCGGGTGTTCGTTGACGGGGAGTGTATCGGCCCTGCCGAGGCTCCCTAACGAGCGCTCAGTGTGGGATGCCGCACTGTCCGTTCGCCGACCCCGCCCCGGGCGGGATGGCCCAGGGCGGGTGCCGGGTCCTGTGGCGGGCCGGTCAGCGCACCCGGGCCAGGGTCAGCCCGTCGGCGATCGGCAGCATCACCGGGTCAACCCGGACGTCGGCCAGCACCTCGTCGTTGAACGCGGCGATGGCCCGGTCGCCGGCGTCCTGCGGGGCGAGCACCCGGCCGTCGCGGAGGACGTTGTCGACGGCGATCACTCCGCCGGGCCGCATCCGGGGCACCAACTCCGCCCAGTACGCCGAGTAGCCGACCTTGTCCGCGTCGATGAAAGCGAAGTCGAGGTGGCGGTCGGCCGGTAGTTCCCTCAGCGTCTCTCCGGCGGGGCCGATCCGTAGCCGCACCCGGTCGTCCACACCGGCCCGGGTCCAGTAGCGCCGCGCGATCCCGGTGAACTCCTCCGAGACGTCGAAGCAGTTCAGCTGCCCGTCCTCGGCCAGCCCGCGGGCGATCGCCAGCGCGGAGAGCCCGGTGAAGGTGCCGACCTCGACCGCTCGTCGCACCCCCAGCAGCCGGGTCAGAAAGGTCAGGAAGGCGGCCTGCTCCGGCGCCACCTGCATCTGTGCGTCCTCCGGCAGGTGCGCCCGGGTCTCCTCGATCAGGTCGAGCATGACCTGATCCGGTGGGCTTCCGTGGGTGACCAGGTACGCGTGCAACTCCGACGTCAACGGGATGGATTTGGTGCTCAACGCTGCTCCTTCGTGCTCTCGACGGCGAGACTCGCTGGTCAGGATCCAGGGTTCGGCTTCGGGGCGGCCGGGGCGCCGGACGTTGGGGTGTTCGGCGTGCCCCGGTGCCACAGGTCGGTGATCTGTAGACCAAGCTCGGCCAGGAGGCGGCGCAGCAGCGGCAGGGAGAGGCCCACCACCGTGCCGGGGTCGCCCTCGATCCGCTCCACGAACGGCCCACCCAACCCGTCGATCGTGAAGGCGCCGGCCACTGCCAGGGGCTCACCCGTGTTGACGTACGTGGCGATCTCGTCGTCACTGACCGCGGCGAAGTGCACGGTCGTGGCGGCGACGGCTTCCGCCCGCCGGGACGCCGTCACGTCAATGAGGCAGTGCCCGCTGTGCAGGATTCCGCTGCGCCCCCGCATCCGCTCCCACCGGCGGACGGCGTCAGCCCCATCAGCGGGCTTGCCGAAGATCTGGCCGTCGAACTCCAGCACCGAGTCGCACCCGATCACCAGGGTGCGCTGGTCCTTGGCGGGGTGCAGCCGGGTCAGGACCGCCTGCGCTTTCAGCCGGGCCAGCTCAAGGCAGAGCTCATCCGCGCGTTCGCTGGCCACGAGGGACTCGTCAACGCCGCTGACCAGCACATCCGGCTCGATCCCCGCTGCCTGGAGGGTCTTGCGGCGGGCCGGGCTCGCGGAGGCGAGGACGAGGCGAAGCGGTAGAGATCCAGACACGACACCGACGTTACCCGCTCCGTCCCCGGCACTGGGGAGGCTGAGCTCCCGGCCAGTGGGAGCACCGCGCCGGACTCACTCCTGATCTGACTCCCCCCGATGGTCGGGATCCCAGGTGCGCGGCGGCTCCGTGGAGTTGAGGTGGGTCGGGCCCGCCGGGCGGTCCGTCGGTGCCGGGGGCCCCGGTGTGGCTCCGAGGGGCGGGATGGTGGGCTCGCCGGGGATGCCCCTGCCGCCCCCCGGGCGCGAACCGGCTGCGCCGGTGGGTGCGGTGCCCGCGCCGCCACCGCCGATCACTCCGCCGCGGGGGCGGCGTGGCGGGCCGTCGGTGGGGGAGGGGCAGCCCGCTCCCGCGCTTGTGTCGGTGCTGCTGGGGGCGGGGGTGGTCTGGTTCTTCGACGGGGCCGGCGTTGGCTCGGGGGCGGGGCCGGGCGGCGGGGGTGAAAGGGGCACGGGAACACCCGACTTCGGGCCTGCCGCCTCCGACTCGTACGGCCGCTCTTGTTGGCGCTTCGCCTGGTGCTCCTCGGGTATCTCCACAACGCCGCTGAGGCTGGGAATCTGGGCCGCTGGACGACCCTCACCCTCCTCGATCATCATCCCTCCTGTCTGTCACCGCGCCGTTTCCATGAGTGAGGGTAGCGGGTGCGGGAGGGGAGTCGCAGCCCGGAAGCCGGTAGCCCCGCCCCACCGGCTTCGGGGCCGCCGCGGCGTGGATCTCCGTTGCGCGGTGACATGCCGCCCGACTGGCCGTTTTCGGCGCCCGGTACCGTTTTAGGTGATGTCGAACGCACCCTCGGAACTCGTCGCTGGTCGGTACCGGCTCTTGTCGCCGCTCGGC